>DATLBY010000060.1:0-5840 GCA_035526665.1 Bryobacteraceae bacterium | reverse complement strand
GCGGCCTCCCACTGGCTGCCCCCCGTCACCCCGCCCGCGCTCCGCTTTCAGCATCTGTCCGCCGGCGCCACTACGCTAAACTGGAAGTATCCATGGACATAAAGAATAGTTTCGGAACGGCTTCCACGCTGCGGGTCCGTGACCAGCAGTTTCAAATCTTCCGTCTCGAGGCGCTCGAGAAGCTGGGCGTCGGCACCCTCGCGCGCATTCCTTACTCCATCCGCATTCTGCTCGAAAATCTGCTGCGCTTTGAGGACGACCGCACCGTCCGCCACACCGATATCGAGTACGTCGCGCGCTGGGAGTCCGCCAAAAAGGCCAAGGAGATCAATTTCCGCCCCGCCCGCGTGCTGCTCCAGGATTTCACCGGCGTTCCGGCCGTCGTCGACCTCGCGGCCATGCGCAATGCCCTCACCACTCTCGGTAGCGATCCCCGGCTCGCCAATCCGCTCATCCCCGTGGACCTCGTCATCGATCACTCCGTCCAGGTGGACGAGTATGGAACACCCGGCGCCTTTGCCGCCAACGCGCTGCTGGAATTTCAGCGCAATCAGGAGCGGTACGCGCTCCTCCGCTGGGGCCAGACCGCGTTTCAAAACTTCCGCGTCGTGCCCCCCGATACCGGCATCGTCCATCAGGTCAATCTGGAATATCTCGCCCCCGTTGTCTTCACCCAGCAGCGCGGCGGCTCCCTGCAGGCCTACCCCGATACCGTCATGGGAACCGATTCGCACACCACCATGGTCAACGGCCTCGGAGTCGTCGGCTGGGGCGTCGGCGGTATTGAAGCCGAGGCCTGCATGCTCGGCCAGCCCATCTCCATGCTGCTGCCCCAGGTGGTCGGCTTCAAGCTCAAGGGAAAACTCGCGGAAGGCGCCACCGCCACTGACCTTGTCCTCACCGTCACTGAGGCGCTGCGCAGCAAAGGCGTCGTCGGCAAGTTTGTCGAGTTCCATGGCAGCGGCGTCAGCTCGCTGAGTCTCGCCGACCGGGCCACCATCGCCAACATGGCGCCCGAATATGGAGCCACCATCGGCTTCTTTCCCGTGGATGAGCAGACCCTCGAATATCTGCGGCTCTCCAATCGCTCGCCCGAGCATGTCGCGCTGGTCGAGGCCTACACCAAGGAGCAGGGGCTGTTCCTCATGCCGGATTCGCCCGACCCCGTCTATTCGGATACGCTCGAGCTCGATCTCGCCACCGTCAGCCCGTCGCTCGCCGGTCCCAAACGTCCGCAGGACCGCATCGAGTTGAAGGACGTCAAGAAGAACTTTCTCACCGGTCTCGGCGAGGCTCCGCGCAAAGTCGTCTACGGGCAGGACGGCACGGCCACCGAAATTCAGGACGGCTCCGTCGTCATCGCCGCCATCACCAGCTGCACCAACACCTCCAACCCATCGGTCATGATGGCCGCCGGTCTGCTCGCAAAAAAAGCTGTGGAGAAGGGCCTCAAGTCCAAGCCGTGGGTCAAGACCAGCCTGGCGCCCGGCTCCAAGGTCGTCTTCGATTATCTGACCGACGCCGGCCTGATGACCTACCTCGAGCAGCTGAATTTTCACCTGGTCGGCTATGGCTGCACCACCTGTATCGGCAATAGTGGACCTCTTCCCGAAGCCGTTGCCGAAGCCGTGCAAAAGGAGAAGTTGGTGGTCGCGGCCGTCCTCAGCGGCAACCGCAACTTCGAGGGCCGTATCAATCCGCTGGTGCGCGCCAACTATCTGGCCTCGCCTCCGCTGGTAGTCGCCTATGCCCTGGCGGGACGCGTCGATCTCGATCTCCAGAAAGAGCCTCTCGGTACCGACGACAAGGGGAAGAAGGTGTACCTTAAGGACATCTGGCCCACCACCGAGGAGGTCAACACCGCTGTCAGGCAATCGGTGCGCAGCGAGATGTTCCAGAAGCAGTACTCGGAAGTATTCAAGGGCGATCTGCAGTGGAATTCGATTCGCATTCCCACCGGCGATATTTACGCCTGGGACGACCAGTCCACCTACATCAAGCACCCGCCCTATTTTCAGAACATGCTCGACCCCACCGCTCCCATCGGGGATCTGGGCGGGATGCGTGTGCTCGCGATGCTGGGCGATTCCGTCACCACCGATCACATTTCGCCCGCCGGCTCCATTCCGGCGGATAGTCCGGCCGGCCGCTACCTGATCGGGCTCGGCGTCAAGCCGGCCGATTTCAACTCCTATGGCGCACGGCGCGGCAACCACGAAGTGATGGTGCGCGGCACGCTGGCGAATATCCGGCTGCGCAACCAGCTCGCCCCCGGTACCGAAGGCGGCTGGACCACCCACATGCCCAGCGGCGAGAAGATGTTCATCTACGACGCCTCGGTGAAGTACCAGAGCGATCGCGTGCCCCTCATGATTCTCGCGGGCAAGGAGTATGGGTCCGGCTCCTCGCGCGATTGGGCCGCCAAGGGAGTGCTGCTCCTGGGTGTCAACGCCGTCATCGCGGAAAGCTACGAGCGCATCCACCGTTCCAATCTCGTCGGCATGGGTGTTCTGCCGATGCAGTATCTGCCGAACGAAAATCGCGAGAGCCTGGGACTTACCGGCACGGAGGTGTTCCACGTCTCCAATCTCGCGGATGCCTGTCTCGGCACCTGTCACGCGCTCGTTCGCGCCGTGGCGGCCGATGGCACGGAAAAAAAGTTCGAAGTGATCGTCCGGATCGATACCCCGCAGGAGGTCGAATACTTCCGCTCGGGTGGGATTCTGCCGTACGTCCTGCGGCAGCTGGTAAACAGCGCGTCGCTGGCTACGGCCTAGCCAGCACCTGAAGAAATTCGGCGATTACCCGCAGCTTCTGGTCTTCCGTGATCTCCCAGGCCTCGTACTCCGGGTTCAGCGGCTCCAGCATCACCCGGCCGCTGTCCCGGCGGTAGCGCTTGACCGTGTAGCGGTTCTCGCCCGTTTCACCGAAGTTTTCCACCAGTACCAGCCGGCCGGTGCGCGAGCCCACCACGTTGTAGCGGAAGATGCACAGGCTGCCGTCGGGAATGCGCGGCTCCATCGAGTGGCCTGTCACATGGGCTACGAACATCTCATCGGTCAGCTGCAGCCCGGCGGGAATCTCCTCCCAGTCCTCGGGCTCCACTTCCATGTGCTCACCGAACTTCCCGGCGGCCGCCCGCAGGCTGTATTTCGGGAGATGGGTGCGGAAGGCCAGCACCTTGGGGCTGACGTGAGTGCGGTAGAGCCGGCTCGCCGCCGCCTCGAAGTCGTCCACCAGTACCGGCTCGCGATCGGAGATCCGCACGGTATGGCCGGCGCAGCTTTCCAGGTATTGCAGCAGGGCGTCCGCGCCTAACTCGCGGGATTTGGCCGCCAGATCGTCGGCCAGGGCCTCCACCACTTCCAGGTTGTCTTCGTCTACCAGTTCCTGCCAGTCGCGCCGGAAGCGCAGGTGGAGCCGGTCGGCTGCGGGGTCGAGTAGCAGGATGCCGGCATTGACCGGAGGCGCCGCGCGAAACGAGAGCTGCACCAACGCATACTCCGCGCTCTGTGTCCCCCCATCCGCCGCCACTCCCCTATTCAAACACCATCGCGCCCTTTCGTCTAGCCCCCCTCACGGATTCAGAGGGTAATACCCCCGCCTGGCCCGCACCTTCATATTGGGCAGGTTGAGCCGCACGGTGATGTTGCGGAACACCTTGGTCGAGTCCACCTGGCTGTCGGGAATGTATCGCAGGATGTACTGCGTGGTCACCTCGCCGGCCACCGCTGCGATCGAGCGGAACATGCCGGTGGCGATGGCCGAGGCGTAGCCGCCGGTCCCCACCTTCAGCGCATAGTTGCCCTCGTCGGACGGCGTCTCCAGATACCCCGCCACATCCTTATAGACGCCCTGCAGTGGATACTCCACGCGGCCGCCGGTCTCATCCGTCAGGCGCGTCAGGTTCTTCTCGCCTTCGCTGGTGAAGCCGTACGCCACAGTGCTGACGCCATAGATGGTCACCAGGTTCCGCTGCGCAATTTCGAGCACCTCGTCCAGCGACTTCTTGCTGGCCGTGTCGTGCCCGTCGCCGATCACGATCAGCACCCGCCGCGGCTCGATCGGTTCGCCCTTCACCAGGTTGCGGCTGGTGCACGCCATATAGATGGCATCGTAGAGCGCCGCGCCGCCGCCCGGCTTCATCTTGCGGATCTTCTCCACAATCTTCTCCGGATCGCTGGTGGTATTGGCCAGCAGTTCGGCGTCGTTGCCGTAGGAGATCAGGTAGCCGCTATATTTTGGATCATTGGGCAGCAGGTTCAACACCAGTTCGCTGGCCGCCTCCTGGTATGTCTTCCAATGGAGCCGGCTGGCGTTGCTCATGTCGATCAGGAAGCCGACCACTACCGGCTGGTTGCGCTCGCGCGTGAAGAAGCGGATCTGCTGCTCCTTGCCGCCGTCGTAAATCCGGAAATCCTTCTGATCCAGGTTCGAGACGAAACGGCCCTTGTCGTCGGTGACAGTCACCGGCACAATCACCTCGTTCACCTGAACGCGGATCGGCTGCTGTTCGGAGCCGACGGCGGGTTTAGAGGGGGCCTGCGCGAACGCGGCCGCGGACAACGCGAGTACTAGAAAAATACTGCCCAGCATGAAGGGATTACCTTCCTTCATGGTAACCCAAACTACCGCTGGACCCGGCCCGAGCCTCCGCCTTTTATCAGCTGCTGCACCTCGGCCGCCGAAAACCGGTTGAAGTCGCCCGGAATGGAGTGCTTCAGGCAGGAGGCCGCCACCGCGAATTCCAGCGCCTCGGCCGCCGACGGCAGCGCCAGCAGGCCATAGATCAGGCCCCCGGCGAAGCAGTCGCCGCCGCCCACCCGGTCCACACTGTGCGTGATGTCGTAGTGCCGGCTCACCAGGAACTGCTTGCCGTCGTTCAGGCACGCGGACCAGCCGTTGTGTGAGGCGCTCCGCGATTCGCGCAGCGTCACCGCGATCTTCTTCAGGTTAGGATACGCGGCCAGCACTTTATCGGTCAGCTTCCGGTACTGGTCGTGCTCCAGCTTGCCGGAGTGGACGTCCGCTTCAGCTTCAATGCCCAGCGCCATCTGGCAATCCTCTTCATTCGCGATGCAGACATCCACGAACTGCACCAACTCGCTCATCACTTCCTTGGAGCTCTTGCCGTATTTCCAGAGGTTCTTGCGGTAGTTCAGATCGCAGGAGACGGTCAACCCCTTCTCGTGCGCGATCTGCACGCTCTCCATCGCCAGGTCGGCCGCGCTTTGGCTGATCGCCGGTGTGATTCCTGTGATGTGGAACCAGTTGGCCGATTCGAACGCTTTGGCAAACTCAATGTCGCCCCGCTTGGCCAACGCGATCGAGCTCCCTTCGCGGTCATACAGCACCTTAGACGGACGCTGGTTGGCGCCTGCCTCCACATAGTAGATCCCGAACCTTCCCTTACCGCGGGCGACATGCGAGGCGTCGACGCCGAATCGCCGCAGCTCCCCCAGAAAGGCTTCCGATATCGCGTTATCCGGCGGCAGCACCGTCAGATAGCGCGCCGGCAGGCCGAATCCCGCCACCGCCGCCGCCACATTGGCCTCGCCGCCGCCGAAGGTGGCCACAAATTGAGGCGACTGCAGCAGGCGCTCGAAGCCCGGAGGCGCCAGCCGCAGCATGATCTCGCCGAAGGTGACTACGGTATTGGACATGAATCGACGATTGTATCAATCGCGTGCTGGAACGCGCAGCAGATACATGTGCTCTTCGTGCGCCGCAATCTCCAGGCCCCATTCGGCCGCGTGCGTCCCCAGCTCTTCGTTCAGGCGTGATCCGCTGTCCCGGCTCAGTCTCACCAGGATGTAGCCGATGCCGCGCCGCCTCAGAAA
>DATLBY010000059.1:0-12918 GCA_035526665.1 Bryobacteraceae bacterium | reverse complement strand
AAGCTCCGGAACTTCACCTTCGGGTTGTGCTTGGCCAGCGTCTTGGTGATCGCCGCCGTCAGCGTCGTCTTCCCGTGGTCGATGTGGCCGATCGTCCCGATATTGACGTGCGGCTTACTGCGATCAAATTTTTCCTTCGCCGTTTCCTTGCCAGCGCCTCTCTCTGTAAATTAGGTCTTACAGGTTTCCAGCGGGAACTACAAAAAATTCTGGAGCCGTTGACCGGGATTGAACCGGTGACCTCGTCCTTACCAAGGACGCGCTCTACCAACTGAGCTACAACGGCTGATCTTTTTATCTTACCTGAACTCTGGTGGACGGGGAAGGATTCGAACCTTCGTACCTCGCAAGGAGGGACAGATTTACAGTCTGTTGGCTTTAACCACTCACCCACCCGTCCGATGAGGTTGAAGCCTCTCGAAACATAATGATAGCGCACTGTCCCGCTGGAGGTCCAATTTTGGGATCAATATGCGTTTAAGCCACGGTCTCAGGCAGGAATCTCCACCTGTTCGATATGCGTTGTCGGCCTCGGAACCGCCTCCCCGTGAAGCCGCATGCCTTCAATGTGAAATTCAATCGCTTCGCGGATCAATGTCCTTGTCTGCTCCAGGGTCGCGCCAGCGGCGACACACCCGGGGAGGTCGGGAACATGCGCACTGTAGCCAGTATCGGTGGATTCAAAAAACACCGTGTACTTGTTCATTTTAGCCCCGCCTGTTTCAGTATAGAGGCTTGCGTCTTCGGGTCCAAATCCAGCGAAGGGTGCCCCGCTATGGTCACCGTTCCGGGCTTCGTCAGATGATGAAACTGACGGAACATCATGATAATGCACAGCGGTGCAAGCGAAAATAATTCTATGAACTCCTACCGCAGACTGCTCCTTGGGGCCATACTCGCGGCAGTCTATGCCCATGCGCAGACCGGCTCCCCGTCCGTAGTCATCAGCCAGGTTTACGGCGGCGGAGGGAACTCCGGCGCCACGCTGAAGAACGATTTCATCGAGCTATTCAATCGCGGTGATCAGGCCGTCGATCTGACTGGATGGTCAGTTCGCTACTCCTCCGCTACCGGTACGGAGTGGCTCACAACTCCGCTCCACGGCATGATTGCAGCGGGAGGCTACTACCTGATTCAGGAGGCCGCAGGCGCCGGAGGGACGGTTTCCCTGCCCTCGCCGGACGCCAGCGGCGAAATCGCCATGAGCGCGACGAGCGGTAAAGTGGATCTGGTCGCCCCCGCTCTGGCAGCCATCGATCTGGTCGGCTATGGCCCCACGGCCTCGGCATTCGAGAGAACTCCGGCACCCGTACTCACAAATACCACTGCTGCAGTGCGCAAGTCGGCAGGTTGCATGGATACCGGCGATAACTCGGCCGATTTCGCCACCGGTCAGCCCCTTCCGCGCAATACCGCTACGCCGATCCACTCCTGCGCTACCGGGGTATTTGCCGCATCGTTATCCATTAACCAGATTCAGGGCGCCAGCGAGTTTTCTCCTTATAAAGGCCAACCCGTCGTTACCAGCGGGATCGTCACGGCGCTCAGAAACAATGGATTTTACCTGCAATCGGCGGAGGGCGAGGCCGACACGGATCCAGAAACTTCCGAGGGGATATTTGTTTTCACTTCCTCCGCGCCGCCGCCCAGTGCTGTGAGAGGAGCCAAACTGCGAGTGCTCGGCACCGTTGCGGAATTTGTCCCCGCCTCGGACCTATCCAGTCCTTCGCTCACCGAGATCGTCGACCCGCAGATTGAAGTCCTCTCCATCAGCAACCCCCTGCCTGCCCCGGTAGCAATCGGTCCCACCACCGGCGATCTGGAACGTTACGAAGGCATGCGAGTCTCCGTACCGTCACTGATCGTTACCGGGCCCACCGGCGGCAGTGTCAATGAAACAGCGGCGACAGCCTCGAGTAACGGCGCCTTCTATGGCGTGATCGGGGGCAGCACACGTTTCTTCACTATCGCGGGACCGGCGCGCCCCTATCTGGAACCCGGGATCCGCACTCCGGAAAATCTGCCTGCCGGAACTCCCGCCGAGGTACCGCGCTACGACGGCAATCCCGAAAGACTTCGTATCGACAGCCGTAGTCAAGGCGGTCCGGCCGTGGAGGTAACAAGCGGCGCCGTCGTGCGAAACATCGCCGGTCCACTGGACTATGGATTTCGCACCTACACCATTCTTCAGGATGTGGACGCTCCACTGGAAGTGAGCGGCAACGTTACAATGTCACCCATTCCAGTTCCCACTGCCCAGGAGTTCACCATAGCCTCCATGAACCTCCAGCGGCTCTTCGATGACAAGGACGACCCGTTGATATCCGATGCGGTTCCGACGACGGCCGCGTACCAGGCGCGCCTTGCCAAAATCGCGCGTGTCATTAAAGATGTATTGCAAGCACCCGACGTGATCGGCGTTGAGGAAGTGGAAAACATCGAAGTCTTACGGGCTCTGGCGTCTGTAGCGGGCGGCTATGAGGCGTTCCTGGTGGAAGGCAACGACATTGGCGGTATCGATGTAGGATTTCTGGTCAAAACCTCCCGTGTCAAAGTAATCGACGTGAAACAGGAAGGCAAAAATGCCACCTACACAGTGCCCGGAACAGGCGCGCGAGAGCTCACCAATGACCGGCCTCCACTTGTTCTGCGGGCGCAAATTACCCAGGATAGCGGCTCGCCCTTCAACTTCACTGTGGTCGTGAACCATCTGCGATCCTTGACTTCTATTGAGACCGAAGCGCGTGTCAGAGCTAAGCGCCAGGCGCAGGCTCTCTTCCTCGCCAACTTGATTCAGGCCCGCCAGTTGGCCGACCCGGCGGAAAACATTATCAGCATCGGCGACTACAACGCGTTTCAATTCAATGATGGATATGCAGACGTGATCGGGACCATCAAAGGAACACCCGCGCCTGCCTCACAAGTAGTACTCAGCACTCCCGACGTCGTGAATCCGGATCTGCTGAATTTGACGGACACCCTACCGATGGATCAAAACTACTCCTACGTTTTCGGCGGGAACACCCAGACGCTGGAGCACATCCTGGTGAACGAGAACCTGCGGCGCCGCCTCAGCCGCTACGTGATCGCGCGGAATAATGCCGACTTCCCCGAAACTTATCGCAACGATTCGTCGCGGACGGAGCGCATCTCCGACCATGACAATCCCGTGGCCTACTTCACGTTTTCTCCCGCCACGCCACAGATCACGGCGGCCGGCGTTACGAATGCCGCCACCGGCCTGAGTGGCGCAGTCTCACCGGGAGAGATTGTCGACATTCTTGGCTCCGGGATCGGTCCGGATCGCCTTGCCACACTACAATTGTCCGCCGATGGACAGTTCGTCACCACCAGCGCGGGAGGAACGCGCGTCCTCTTCAATGGCTTGCCCGCGCCTATAATCTTTTCGCAGACCAACCAAATACGGGCCATCGTGCCCTTCGAAATCACGAACCGCACCACAACCGATATCCAGGTTGAGTTTCAGGGCCGGGCCACCAACAAAATAATCGTGCCGGTGAGCCCGTCCGCACCCGGTATTTTCAGCTTAGATGCCTCCAGCCTAGGGCCAGGGGCGGTTTTAAATCAGGACAACTCGGTGAATTCGGCAGCCAAGCCGGCCGCTCGCGGCTCCGTGGTTGTACTGTACGCTACAGGAGCAGGCCAAACGAATGCGGAGGCGATGACCGGTAGGATCACAACCGCTCCGCTGGCCACCCAGACGCAAACGATTAGCGCCCGGATTGGACAGATTCGCGCCGAAGTTCTGTATGCCGGCCCCGCGCCTGGCCTGGTTTCCGGAGTGCTTCAAATCAACTTGCGAGTTCCAGTGGGGACGCCCGCGGGCTCCGCGATCCCCGTAGATTTTACGGCGGGCGGACGTGCGAGCGCGCCGGGGATTACGCTGGCCGTTCAATAGCTTGGAAGCGGAGTGAAATCATTTGGAAGCACTCGCATCTCACGTCAGGAAGGGTTGCCCCAAATTATGAAAAGTGATTCCGGCAAGACTGATTCCTTTTGGACTGCGAGTTGCGATGTGCCGCTCAAGCCGGCGCTCACCGAGGATGCCCGTGCCAACGTTTGTATAGTCGGCGCTGGCATCGCTGGCATGACGACCGCTTATCTGTTGGCGCGTGAAGGGAAATCGGTCATCGTTCTGGACGATGGTCCCATCGGCGGCGGCGAAACGGGCCGCACGACAGCGCATCTGGTAAATGTACTGGACGACCGGTACTTCGAGCTGGAGCGCTTGCATGGAGTCAAAGGGGCGCGGCTGGCCGCTGAGAGTCATACGGCCGCCGTCAACCGTATCGAGCAGATCGTCACCGACGAGGACATTGGTTGTGAGTTCGAGCGCCTGAACGGGTATCTCTTCGTACCGCCGGGCGAGGATCGAGAGCAACTTGAACTCGAACTGGAGGCCGCGCAACGAGCCGGCATCCAGGATGTCCGGTTCGTAGACCGGGCTCCACTACCCGGATGGGACACCGGGCGATGCCTTCAGTTCGGCCGCCAGGCGCAGTTTCATCCTTTGAAGTACCTGAGTGGCCTGGCGCAATGCATCGAACGGGACGGCGGCAAAATCTACACGCGCAGTCACGTAGAGAAGATTGAAGCCCATGAAAACGGTGGTGTCACGGTGCAGGCAGGCAAGACCGTGCGGGCAAACGCAGTGGTGGTAGCGACAAATACACCGATCAACGACTGGGTGACCATCCACACCAAGCAGGCGCCATACCGTACTTACGTGATCGGAGCGTTAGTCGCTCGCGGATCCATTGAGACGGCTTTGTACTGGGACACGCCGGATCCGTACCACTATGTACGAGTGCAGGCGCTTTCCGAAAAGCACGACCTCCTGATCGTCGGCGGAGAAGACCATAAGACCGGGCAGGCTCACGATACCGAGGACCGTTTCGACCGGCTGGAGAGCTGGGCACGCGAGGTATTCCCGGCGATCGAATTCGTGGAGTTCCGCTGGTCTGGCCAAGTCATGGAGCCGGTGGACGGCTTGGCCTTTATTGGCCGCAACCCGGGCGACGACAACATCTATATTGCCACGGGCGATTCGGGCAACGGGATGACGCATGGCACCATCGCGGGAATGCTCATCACGGATTTGATTCAGGGCCGCGACAACGCCTGGAGTCATCTTTACGATCCCAGCCGGAAAACGCTGCGTGCCGCCGGCGAGTTCACCAGAGAGAATCTGAATGTCGCCCGCCAGTACCTGGACTATATGACCGGCGGAGATGTGGCGGACGTGGAGAAAATTGCTCCAGGGCACGGCGCCGTGGTCCGCCGCGGGTTTCAGAAGATCGCGGCCTACTGCGATGAGGCGGGCGAGGTGCACGAATTCTCCGCGGTCTGTCCCCACCTTGGATGTGTGGTGGATTGGAATCTGACCGAGAAGACCTGGGATTGTCCCTGCCACGGTTCACGATTCGATGCAATGGGGAAGGTCATCAACGGACCGGCCAACGTGGATCTTTCGCCGGCCGACGACGATGAGCCCCGCACTCCCGCGCCGGTGGAAGCGATCACCACCTAGCGGCTCTTATTCCTGATCCACTTTTTGGCTGGTGATGTGGTTTTCTTGAATCTGCCGGTAGATGCCGCGAAGCGATTCGAGAGCTGAGCGAAGGCGGCGAAATTCGGCCAGTTCCTGGCTCGCGCGCTGCTGGTTGCCGAGCTTTTGATAGGCTTGCGCGAGGCGGTAATGGGCCACCTCGTTGGACGCGTCCACTGCCACCGCCCTCTCGAGTAGCTCCACGGCTCGCAGGGCCTGGCCGGAGGCAATCATCACCTTTCCGGCGGCAATCAAGGCGTGGGGAAAGTTGGGCTGCAGTTCGATGGCGCGCGTAAAGTGCCGCAGCGCCTCCTCGCGGCGGCCGCTGAGCCACAGCAACTCGCCCAACTGATATTCAGACAGTCCATCATTCGGATCCAGAACAAGCTCGCGCTCGAAGCAGGTTTGGGCTTCCCGGCGGCTCGCTTCGTCGTTCACGTTATTCATGAGCGCTACGCCCAGCGCGCGGCTGCCTCCGGGCAGCTTCGGCTCCATCTCGAGGGCCTTGCGGTACTGTGCCACGGCGCCGGTAAAATCGCCCTCAGCCTCCAGCAACTCGGCAGTGATCTGATGCAGCCGGGCGGAGTCGGGCGCGGCCTTCACCAGGTCCGCGACGGCACGCGCCCCGAGCGAGGAGTGCACGCGATAGGAGAGGTACAGCGCCTCGGTGTTGGTGGGAAAATCGCGCTGGAGAATCGCGATGGTTCCCTGGAGCTTCACGGTTTCTCCGGTGCGCTGATAAATCCCGGCGAGCAGCAATCCGGCTTCGAGTTTCCACTGATCGCTAATTGGATCGCGAAAGCCCTTTTCGAGCAGCGGGAGCGCCTCCTTCGCGCGTCCCTGGCGGGCTTCGCTCATGCCTAGAAAAGCATCGGCACCCTTAAGCGAGGGCTTCCACTGCAATGCTTTCTTGAACGCTGCCGAGGCCTCGGAATAACGTCCCTGAGCATAGTAAACCGTGCCGAGGTTCGCGTGAATCTCCGCGCGGCCAGGATCGATCCGAAGAATGGCGGCGAATTCGGCCGCCGCCACATCGTATTGGCTCCGGGCGAGCGCTGCCTGTGCCCGCTGATAGTGCGTCTGGATTGCCGATGGACCGGCGGTCTGCGCGCAGGCACAGACCACCAGCCAGAAGACGAAGCCGAGCCGCCAAGTCAAAAGCTTAAGCGCATCCCGAATTGCATGCGGCGCATGGGAACCACGCCCGCGCCGCCGAAGGACTGGGAGCCGGCGAGACCCACGATGCGGCCGGCGATGGGACTATCGACGGCGTTAATCGGAAGAGCGAGATTAGCGTGGTTGAAGAAGTTGAAGTTCTCCCAGCGAAGCTCGATACGCTTGGATTCGGCAATCGCGAAGTCCTTGCCAAAGGCCCAGTCGGCCGAGAACAAACTGGGTCCGCGAATGATGGTGGTACCGGCGTTCCCGAGGCGGCAGCATTGCGGAGCGGCGAACGCGGCCGTGCAGCCGTGGGGCCGCCTGTTCGACACCGTCCGATTTGGATAAATGTTCGACCAACTGCGTGAGCAAGTCCGTTTAGGGAGCAAGCTGAATCATCCTTCCCGGCTTAAGGCAAAAACGGATTCACCACGGGCACACCACTAGCAGTTTCTGGTTGAAGATCCTTACTGTAAAGCAACGCCGCTCCCGCCGACCGCGCCGCCTGAACGATCAGAGTGTCCCAAAATGGGACTTGCGTAAGCCGATGCAATTCGATCGCTGAAATAACATCGCTGGCCGAAAAACAACGACTTTGGCGCGAGCGAGGACCAAGCGGTGATCCACGAGTTTGGAGGCCGTGGATCGAACCGCAGGAGCGGGCCGGAGGTGGAGTGGAATGCAAAGGCAATCCTGGGGCAGAAAGGGTTTACCGTGATTCCAGCTTCGGCGACGATGCGCATCGCTCTCTCGGTAAACAACATGCTGTGCCCGGTGGAGGAACGGGTGGTCACCAACGACTACACGATCCGCCTGAACAGCAAAATCTCTCAGATCGCTCGCTCGCATATTCGCCCGTGCTTGCGCGCTGCGCGCGAGTCGAACTGCGCCGTAGCGGGGAAGTCGGCGCACGCTTTGAAAGCCAATATCCTTCCCGTAACGCTCTGCACGCCCGCCCCAAACCGGCTCCGCCGCCCCAAGCGCCAATCGAGCCCTCGCCCAGCTCCTAACGCCGGCGGACAAAGCCAATGGATGGGACGGCTTCTTAAAAAACGGGGCTTCCGATCGATCGGGCCCTCGCCATCTCCAATGCCACCAGTTGAGCCACGAAACCGCAACCCTCAAAAGGAAAGCCGGGCCAACTGCGCCCGGCTGCCTTCGCGTTTTCCTAGCCCAAAGCCGAAGCTCGAAAGTTCCACCAGAATGCCCCGCCAAATCCACTTCGCAAAGCCGGACATTTCTACTTTGCCTCGACAGCCGGGGCAGACATGAAGACAGGACTCAACGTTTGACTTGCATGACGTTGCGATGTTATGTTCGCATCCCAAGTCGAGTCGATTCCACGCCAGGAGTATCATGAGGCTCTTTCTTGCAGCACTGGCGCTTTATTGCGCCCTCACAGCGACCGCCGGCGGCCAGATTCTCTCATCCAGTATTGTCGGAACCGCTACGGATGTTTCGGGAGCCGTTGTTCCCCACGCCAATATTACGGTCACGAATGAGAGCACGGGTGTGACCCGGGGTGTTTCTGCGGACGAAACCGGAGCCTTCGTTTTTCCCCAACTTTCACCCGGCAACTACCAGTTGTCGGCCGCCTCAACGGGTTTTAAGAAATATACCGTCTCGGGCATTTCGCTGCTAGTCAATCAGACCGTGCGCGTCGACGTGCTCTTCGCCTTGGGCGAGGTCACCGAGCAGGTGCGCGTAACCGCATCGGCCGTCCAGATTGAGAGCGAAACTTCGTCTCTCGGCCAGGTGATAGAAAGCAAGAATATTGTCGAACTGCCGCTCAATGGCCGCAATTTCATGCAACTCGCCAATATCTCCACGGGCGTCGCCCCCGCGTATAACGGCAGGAGCGCGACTATCACCAACCAGTCCGGACGCGCCGATCTCGCAGTCCACATCTCGGGCGGCCGCGGCGACAGCAACAGCTTTCTCATTGATGGGGTGGAGACCCGCAGTTCCTGGTTTAATTCTCCCAGCGTGCTGATGTCGGTCGATGCGGTGCAGGAGTTCAAGATCGACCGCAATCTCTTTTCAGCTGAGTATGGACAGGGAAGCGGCATTATCAGCCTGGTGAGCAAGTCCGGGGGGAACAGTTTTCACGGTTCGGCATATGAATTTTTCCGCAACGACCGTCTGGACGCTGCCAATTTTTTCGATAATTTCTTTGGGACGCGCAAAGCACCGTTCCGCCAAAACCAGTACGGAGCCACCGCCGGCGGCGCCATCCTGAAAAACCGGCTTTTCTATTTCGGCAGCTGGGAAGGTCTGCGCAGCCGGCGCAGCAGCACTCTATCCGCCCAGGTTCCAACGGCGGACCAGTTGAGCGGCAACCTCGCCGGCCTGGCTTCCAGCAAACGCGACCCTGAGACGGAAGCGGCCGCGATTCTAGATCCTCTCACGGGCCGGGCCTTCCCGGGCAACCGCATCCCGGCCGCGCGAATTTCCAGCGTAACTCGCAACTTCATCAAATATATTCCAGTTCCCAACAGCTCCACGGGCGGCCGCAACTTTGTCACCAGCAAGAGCACCAATCGCGACGATGATCAGTTCGGCATTCGCGTGGACTACCAGATATCCTCTTCGAATTCTCTGTTCACACGATTTACCGACTACCAATCGACGTTGTATCGTCCGGGAACCGGCGTACTCAGCGGCAGCGTCTTTCCCTACCAAGGCAAAAACCTGGTCGTGCAGCAAACCCATCTATTCAGTTCGCGCCTGCTCAATGTTTTCAAATTCGGATACAACTACGCGAATGTGTTCAACAGCTGGGAAATTACGCCGACCAGCATCGCCAATGAGATAGGGCTTAAAATTAATCAGGTTCCCGAAGAGTACGGTCTGCCTGGCGTAAGCTTATCGGGAGGAATTTATGTGGGCGGCGGCGCCGGGATAAACCAGGGCGGTATCGATAATCTTTTCCAGTTCAGCGACAGCATGAGTTGGGTGCGCGGCAGCCACACGTACAAATTCGGCGCCGACATCCGGCGAGTGCGTTTTGATCAGCGGCTGGGCCTGAGTAATAACGGCGCTTTTTCCTTTGACGATCGCTACACCGGCAATTCAATCAGTGATTTCCTGCTGGGCAATCCCGCGTCCATGACCGCCCAAATCGGGCTGGGCGTGGGACGATGGCGGTCGAACTCCACCAATCTGTTCTTGGCGGACGATTGGAAAATCGCTTCCAGATTCACGCTGAACGCCGGGCTGCGCTACGAATACGACTCGCCCTTTGCCGAGCGCGACGGCCGCGAAGGATATTTCGATACGTCACTGCAAAAGTTTGTTGTGGGGATCAGCAGGGAAAAGTCACCGATCCGCCGTGATATCCCAGGAATCGAATATCAGCCTGGCTTGCGTCCGGGCATCTGGATCCCCGATCGGAACAACTTCGCGCCACGGGTCGGATTAGCTTTTCGTGCCTCGAACCGAACCGCGCTGCGCGCCGGCTACGGTGTGTTCTACGCGAAAACGCAGGGCAACGAATTACAGTTCAAGCTGAATGCCCCGCCCCTGGTTTTCGCCGCCACGCTTGTGGGTGCGGTTGGGCAGCCCAATCTCAATTGGGACCGGGACGCCTTTCCGGATCCCGCCTCCCCGCAGTTTCCCGTAGGAACACTGTCGCCCTTTTCCGTGGATCCACGGGACCGCTCACCCTACATCCAGCAATGGAATCTCAATATCAATCAGGGGCTCACCGACAATCTTCTGCTCGAAGTGGCTTATGCGGGAAGCAAGGGCACAAAACTCGCGGAACGGGTGAATATCAATCAGGGAGTACTGCCGGGACCCGGCAATGTGACGCCGCTGGCGGTGCGCCGGCCATTCGCGGGATTTGGCGACATACTGTCTTCCAACTGGCAGGAAAATTCCAACTACCATGCCCTGCAGATGCGCCTGGAGAGGCGCTTTTCGGGAAATCTTAGCTTTCTGCTGGGATACACGTGGTCGCATGCCATCGACACGGCATCGCGCGGATCGGGTGGATCGTGGCACCAAAACTCATATCGGCTGCGTGACGACCGCGGGAGCTCCGATTTTGACGTGAGGCATCGATTCACGGGCAGCTACATCTACCAGTTTCCCTTCGGAACAGGCAAGCGCTTCCTGAACAACTCGAACCGGTTGCTGAGGACCATCGCCGGCGGCTGGTCGACCAACGGCATCGTCACCCTGATGACCGGCAATCTTTTTAGCGTTGTGGTTTCAGGCGATCGAGCCAACGTCGGCGGCTTCCCCTTCCAGCGCGCGAACCGGCGTTGCGACGGGAATCTTGCCCGCGGCGCGAGAACCATTGACCGCTATTTCGATACTTCGTGTTTTGCTTCAACGCCTCTGGGTACATTCGGGGATTCCGGCCGGAACATCATTGAGATTCCGGGTCTCAACAACTGGGATGTGTCGCTCATTAAAGACACACGGTTGCTGGAAACTCTGTCGCTGCAGTTTCGGGCCGAGTTTTTCAATGGTTTCAACCATGCTCAGTTCAACGCACCGGATATGAATATCAACAGTGCATTTGTAGGGCAGGTTCGAAGTGCCCGGGATCCGCGCATTTCTCAACTGGCGCTGAAGCTGGTGTGGTGAGACACAATGATGAACCGGCGTGAAGTCCTGAAGACTCTTGGGGGCGGCGTGGCGTGCGCGGCCGCCGGCGCTGCAAGTGCCCATCTGAATGTCGTCTTTATTCTGATGGATGACCTCGGTTGGGCCGACATCGGCTGCTATGGAAGCAGGTTCTACGAAACGCCGAACCTCGACCGTCTGGCTCGGCAAAGCGTGCGCTTCACCAATGCCTATGCGGCCTGTCCGGTGTGCTCGCCAACTCGCGCCAGCATTCTTACCGGCAAGTATCCGGCGCGACTCGGATTAACCAATTATTTACCCGGCAAGCACCAGCTTCCATATTCAAAACTGCTTCCGCCGGAGTCGGTCCAATTTCTTGCACCGGAGGAGATTACAATCGCGGAGGCGGTTAAGCCGGCCGGTTACGCTACGGCCAGCATAGGAAAGTGGCACCTGGGACCTACAGCCGAGTATTGGCCTGAGCGGCAAGGCTTCGACGTGAACATCGGAGGCTCCAGCAGCGGCATGCCGAAGAGCTTTTTCTACCCGGCATGGGAGGGCAATCCGCCGATTAAAGGACGCGAAGGCGAGTATCTCACCGATCGTTTGACGGACGAGGCGGTGCGCTTCATGAAAGATAACCGGAGCCGCCCCTTTTTCCTGTACCTTCCGCACTACGCGGTGCATGTTCCGATCGAAGCCAAGAAAGAGCTAATCGCGAAATATAAATCGAAGGTAAAGCCCGGCCAGTTCCAGAATGACCCTATCTACGCGGCCATGATTCAGAGCATGGACGAGAGCGTCGGAAGAATCATGGCGACGCTCGATGAACTCGGGATTGCAGACCGCACGGTGGTATTCTTCAACTCCGATAATGGTGGACTCTCAGCTCCCGAGTGGAAGCTAGTGCCGGTAACATCCAATGCTCCGCTGCGCGAAGGAAAGGGCCATGTCTACGAAGGAGGCATACGGGAGCCGTTGATAGTGCGTTGGCCGGGAGTGAAGCCGCGGGTTGAGCATACCGCGGTTTGCAGCATCGATTTTCTGCCCACAATTATCGAGGCGGCCGGCCTGCCGGGGCGGCCGGACCTCCACGCGGACGGACTGAGTCTCGCCGGTCTGATTAAGAAATCAGCCCCTCTGCCGCCGCGTGCGCTGTACTGGCACTATCCTCATTACAGTAACCAGCTGGGGAAGCCGGCGGGAGCAGTCCGTCAGGGAGATTTCAAGCTGATCGAATTCTATGAAGACGGCCGCCTGGAGCTATACAATCTGAAGAACGATATTGGTGAGCGCCACGATTTGGCGCGAGAGATGCCTGGCAGGACGCGCGAGCTGCACGGCATGCTTACGGCTTGGCGGCGCTCGGTGAATGCGAAGATGCCTACTCCCAATCCTAAGTATGACCCTGCGAGGGCAGAAGAAGGATACTGGTGGCGGGAAGGAACGGCGCCAAAGTAGCGCGTGAAGAGTGAGTTGCTGTTAAATTGCACTTGGAGAGGTCTCGCCCATGACGACAATTGCACTGTTCGGCTTTGTGTGTTTTGCGCTGGCGCAAGCTGCCCTGGCTCAAAACATACTAACTATAAAAGCGGAACAGATCGCGTCCGATAAGG
>DATLBY010000058.1:0-6088 GCA_035526665.1 Bryobacteraceae bacterium | reverse complement strand
ATCGTAGCGGCTCTGGGCCAGATCGAGGGCAAGCTGCGCCTGCTTGAGAAACTCGTTGGCCAGCCCGACCCGCGCATCCGCCGTGGCCGCCTCCAGAAACGCTACGCGGACATCGCGCGCAATCCGGTTCTCCAGGTCCTTTACACTTTGTGCAGCTGCCTGCGACCGCAGCTCGGCTTCGGAGCGCCTCGCCTTGAACAATCCCCCATTAAAAATGGGCACGTTCACGTTGACTCCCAGTGCGCCATAACGTCCGGGCACTGTGTCCTGTCCGGCGGGCGAGAAGCCGCCCGTGGCGATCACGCCGATACTGGGGCGAGAGAGAGCGCGCTCCGCCTCGGCAAACTTCCCGGAGGCATTCTGCTGCAGCCGGAGACTCGCCAGTTCCGGCCGGTCCTGGAGGGCCTGCTGGATCAGCGGCAGTACCGTGTCCGGCAAAGGAGCCGGCATTGCCTCCTCTTCTAGAGTGAACGCCTGCTGGCCGGGAATTCCCATCGCGGTAGCCAGTACGGCAAGCGCGGCATTTACATTGTTGCGCGCTCCGGCCAATTGCAGCCGTGCATCCGCAAGGTTCACATTCGCGAAGCTGACGTCAAGCGTCGATTTCAGGCTGGCCTGCGCCAGCGCCGTAACCTGTTCGGCTACTAACTGGCGCGCCGCCACGGTCTGCTCCGCCACTTTTTCAAGAGCCTGAGTGCGCAGCACGTCGAAATAGGCGCGATCGGTTGCCAGCAGAATTTCAGCGCGCGTGCTTTCGGTGACCTGGTCCTCGGCTTTGGCGCGCAGTTTAGCCGATTCCACCAGGCTGCCCGTCCGTCCAAAATCCGTGATCAACTGGCTGATCGAGAGCCCCGAGCCCAAGCGATTATAGACAACTGGATTGTTCAGGCCGCCGGCCGCCAGCCGGGAGCCGCCATCGGCGCCGACGCCGGTCAGACTCCCGAAGAGCGTTGGCTGGAAATTCGCGGAGATCTCAGATGGAATCTGCCCGGCTGCCGCCGCGCTATATTTCGCTCCGGCGAACCGCGGGTTGTTCTGAATGGCGATCTTCTCCGCCTCTTTCAAGGTAAGGCGAAGGGTGCCCTGCGCGAAGGCGGCGCCCGACAGGCACAGAGCCATTAGAAATGGCTGTAAGCGCACCAGCGGCCCGCCCATCAGACTGCCTCCCGCGCGGGCTTGCGATGCACTAGCAAATAGGCCGCAGGCACCAGAAATACCGTCAGCACAACCGACACACTTAATCCTCCCAGAATGGCGCGAGCCAGCGGCGCATACGATTCGCTGCCCGCGCCGAGCTTCAACGCCATCGGCAGCAAACCGATGATCGTCGCCAGCGACGTCATGATCACCGGGCGCAGCCGGACCCGGCACGCTACTGCCACCGCTTCCCGGACGTCCATCCCGGTTTCCCGCAGTTGGCGCGTAAACTCCACAATCAGGATGCTATTCGAGACCGCGATCCCCACTAGCATCAGCACTCCCATCAAGGACATTACATTCAAGGTGGTACCGGTGAGCCAAAGCGTCAGTAGAACTCCAGTCAGCCCAGGAGGCACCGCAATCAGAATGATGAAGGGATCTACGAAGGAGCGGAACTGGGCCACTAGAATCAGGTACAGTAAAACCACCGCCAGGCAAAGTCCGAGCGCGAAGCTCTGGAAGGAGGCGCGCATACCCTGCACCATGCCGCGCAGCGTTACTTTGACGCCCTTCGGGATGGTGGCGGCCGCCGTGATTTCGTCAATCGCGTTGGCCACGCGGCCAAGATCCTCGGTGAGAGGTCGAACGTAGATATCGATAGTCCTGCGAATCTGGTAATGGTCCACTTCAGTCGGCGCTTTGGTGCGGCGGATACTCGAGATTGCATCCAGGCGCGCCGGAGTGGCGCTGGATGTGCCGCGCACCGGAATCGATTTCAAGTCCCCCATATTTTTGATCTGCATGTCCGGATACTGCACGGTGAGCATGTAGTCGTTGCCGCTCTTGGGGTCCACCCAGTAGCTGGGCGCGATCATCTGGTTCGATGTCAGGGCCGTGATCACGTTGGTCACTACTTCGCGCTGGCTTAATCCCAATTCGCCCGCGCGTGTCCGGTCAATGTCGAGCTGCAGCGCCGGATAGTCGATGTCCTGCGGAATGAATACGTCGGCAACTCCTGGCACAGTCCTGATTTTTTCAGCCAGCTGGAGGGCCGCCGCATACGATTTTTCCAGGTCCGACCCGGAGACTTGCACGTCGATCGGCGCCGGTAGCCCCATGTTGAGGACAGCGTCCACCATGCCTCCCGATTGGAAATAAGCGCTCAATTCCGGCAATTCCGCTGCGATGCGCTGCTTGGCGCGCCGCATGTATTCGTAGCTGCCGGTCTGATGCTCCGGGTGCAAAGCTACCTGCACAAAGGCGGTGTGCATGGAGGAATTCGACGTATAGATGGACGAGAAGCCCGGCGTGACGCCGACATTGGCGACGATCATCCGCAGCTCTTCCGGCGGCACAACTTCGCGGATCAGGGCCTCGACTTTAGCCACTTCGTTCTCCGTCACCGCCAGCCGGGTGCCGGTGGGCGCCTTCAAGTTGATGACGAACTGTCCGGCGTCCGTGCGCGGAAAGAATGAGAGTCCAAGCAGAGGAAATATAGCGAGGCTGACGGCGAACAACACCGCAAATAGTACTAGTGTCGCTACCGGCCGCCGCAGCGTGACTTCCACCAACCGGTCGTAGTATTTCAAAAACGATTCGAACCGGTCGTTGAACCACACATTGAAACGATCGCCTATCGACCACTTGGGTTTGGGCCTGTCCACCTCGACCGTATGTTCGTCCGATGGCGTTCCATGGTGGGAGGCCCGGATGAACCGGGCGCAGAACAGCGGAACGACGGTAAGCGCCACAGCGTAGGAGGCGAACAGCGCGAGCGCCACGGTAAAAGCCAGCGCGGAAAAGAGGAACTTGCTGACGCCATACAGGAAGGTGACGGGAAAAAACACAACCACCGTCGAAAGCGTCGCCGACAGCACCGGGAGGGCCACCTCGCGGCCGCCGATCTCCGCAGCAACGTCTGGCGGCTCGCCCAGTTCCAGATGCCGGTAAATGTTCTCAAGGACAACGACGGAGTTGTCAATCAAACGTGAGAACGCTAGCGCGAGGCCGCCAAGAACCATGCTGTTGATCGAATTGCCGCCCAGGGAAAGCGCAATGATCGTGGCTAGCGCGGACAGCGGGATGGAGAAAAACACCGCCACCGTGGCGCGCATGCTTCCCAGAAAAATCAGAATCATCAGGGAGGTAAGAAAGAGCCCGATGGCTCCCTCATGCAGCAGCGTTTCTATCGCGGTCTTCACGAATTGGGATTGATCGAAGACCACGCGAGTGATCAGTTGCTCGGGCACATCCAGCAGATCCTTGACCACATTTCTTACGCCGTCGACAACTGCAATCGTGTTGGTGTCCCCCCCCTGTCGCAGGATGGGGAGATAAACAGCCTTCTTGCCATCAACACGAACGATACTCGTCTGAGTCTGCTGCGCATCCTTGGCATAGCCAATGTCGCCCACCCTCACCTGCGCGTTGCCGACGGTTTTCAACGGAAGCTGATCGATCTCCGGAATGCCCCGAAGCTGGCTATTCGTATAGATGCTGTAATCCAGCGAGCCAATTTGCACATCGCCGGAAGGCAGAATCAGATTCGAATCGTTGACTCCGCGGACCACGTCCATCAGGCTTAGATGGTGCGCCTCCAGCTTGGTGGGGTCCGCATACACCATGATCTGGCGGTATTTCCCGCCAAACGGCTGCGGCACCGAGGCGCCCGGCACTCCCGCGATCTGATTGCGTACCGTGTACTGCGCCAAGTCCCGCAGTTTGGTCTGGTTTAGGCCTTCGCCCGTCAGGGTGACCAGGCACACGGGAAGACTGGAGGCATCGAATTTCAATACCACCGGTGGAAGCGTTCCTTGTGGAAGCCGCCGCAACTGCGCCATTGCAAGGTTCGAGATTGTTCCCACGGCGGAATCGGCATTCGAGCCCGGCTGAAAATAGACTTTGATGATGCTGACGCCCGGCAGCGAGCGGGACTCGATGTGCTCAATGCCGCTGGCCAGGGTGAAAAAACGTTCAAAACGGCCAGTGATATCCGTCTCAATCTGCTCCGGCGGCATGCCCGAGTAGAAGGTGGCGACCACCACCACCGGGATGTTCATCGCGGGGAACATATCCACCGGCATGCGCGCCAGGCTGGTGATGCCCACCACCGCGATCATCAGGCAAACTACAACAATGAAGTACGGGGTCCGGATTGCGAAGCGCGACATTACTGGCCCTCTTTCGTCGCGCTGAGCGTAGTCAGTTTCGGACGGACCAGGCTACCCGGCTCCAGGCCCGCGCGGTTCCCGATCACCACCAGATCGCCCTTCGTGAGACCTGACTGCACCTCCACGTAATTGGCGGTTTCCAGGCCTAGGCTGATCTTGCGCGACTCCAGGCGGTTGGCGCTGGTAACCACCAGCACGCGGCCCGCTCGTTGCACTGCTTGGGAATCCCCCGCGTCGGGATCCACTGCGGAAACCGGAATGGCCAGCGCCTGCGGGTGTTTGTCGAGCATCAGCTTGACTTCGGCGTACATGCCCGGAATCAGCACCAGGTTCTTGTTTGGGACATCCACTTCGGTGTCCATCGTGCGCGTGGCGGACTGTACTTTACCGGTAAAGCGTGCCACTTTGCCCGGAAAATCGCGGTCGAGAGCAGCCACATGGACCGCCACTTCCTGCCCCACATGAATACCCGGCACCGCCGATTCGGGCACTGGAAGAATCAGCCGCAGCAGGCTGTTTTCCGACAGGCGCACCAGCGGCATCGCCTGCGTTTGCGAGGCGGTGCCGGCCTGAATCATGGAACCGGTGTCGGCGTAGCGCCGGGTAATGACGCCCGAAAATGGAGCAGTCACGCGCGTGTATTGGAACAGCGTCTTCGTCTTGTTCTGTTCTGCCGTGTTGAAACTTACCTGCTCAGCCGCGGCCGAGAGGTTCGATTTCGCGGAGGAGACCTGCGCCTCCGACACCAGGTCTTTGCTGCGCGCGCCGTCAATTTCTTGCTGCGCGATCAGCCCCGGGCGCTGCTTCATGACGGCCTGCAGGCGCTCATAGGAGAGGTGCGTCATCTGGTGCGCCGCCTCAGCCCGCCGGATCTCATCGCGGGCATGGGCTGCCTGTGCGGCGCTGCGGGCTACTCCAGCGGTGGCCTTCACCATCTCGTCGCCCATCTCCGGGATCTCCAGGCTGGCCAGCAGTTGACCCTGCTGCACCCTGTCACCGGCGTCCACGTAGATCTTCTTCACGTAGCCCGCCACCTTGGCCATCACCTCGACTTCCTGAAAAGGTTTGAACTCGGCGGTCAAAGTGAGGTCGCGCGTGAGATCTTCGAGAGAAGCTCTTGCCACGGCGACCGAGGGGATCGGCGCTTGCGGGGACGTCTCCGCCTTCACAGCGTTAGAGCGGGAGCAATTGATAGTACATAATGCTCCAAGGCACACCAGTAGAACTGGAAACACACTCCCCCGCGTCTGTTCAAAGCCGGATTGTTCTGCCATCTTTACATACGAAGATAAGCCGCGGCGCGGAAGTAGCGGTATACCCTCCAGAGGGTATTTCTTGCAAGGGAACAGATTTTTTTTAAGCTGCGTCTCGCGCGCACCCTAAAATTTGAGGCTGTAAAGTAAATGGTTTACAACACAAGAACGATCGAGAGCTTCAGACATAAAGGGCCTAGAGGAGATCTATCTCGCCGGAAAGACTCGGCGGATCGGTGCAGATCAGATCAGGAAGTGCGCGCGCATTCTCCAGTTACTGGAAATAGCGAGTCAACCAGAGGACATGAATATCGTTGGGCTTTCGCTTTCATGTCCTGCAAGGGATCCCGAAGCGATGGTCAGTGCGCTTGACAGAAATTACCGGATCACCTTTGGGTGGTCAGGTGAAAACGATTTGGATGCCGATTTTGAAGATTACCATCAGGAAGGAAAGTCATCGAGAAAAAGACCCGATTGCCGGCCGTCCATCCAGGGGAAATCATCAGGGAAGACATCTTGCCGTCT
>DATLBY010000057.1:0-8351 GCA_035526665.1 Bryobacteraceae bacterium | reverse complement strand
GGCACCTGCCACAGAAGCTGAAGCGCGCCGCCCAACACCACGCCGTAGGCCATCCCATGGATCGGCGATATCCCCAGCCAGGGTCCGAGCACTTTCCCCAGCAGCAGACCGAACACCAGTGACCCGATGTTGAAGAAGGTGGAGGCCATGGCGGGAACACCAAACTGATTGCACGCATTCAGAATCCCCATCGCCTGCGCCGCCAGCGCGACCAGCAGCAGGAAAGGGAACATGATGCGGGTCATCTGCACCGCGAGTTCGAACTTTCCCGGAGTCTGCGCGAATCCCGGAGCCAGCAGCATCACCAGTTGAGGACTGAAGATCACCCCCAGAAGGCAGAATCCGCCGACCACAACAATCAACGCCGTCGCCACCAGGTTGGCCAATATGGCGGCCTCCTGTTTGCTCTTGGAGTTCAGGTACTCGGTGAAGATGGGGACGAATGCGGAGGACAGCGCGCCTTCGGCGAATAGGTCGCGCGTCAGGTTAGGGATCCGGAAGCCAAGCAGAAATGCGTCGTACGCCAGTCCCGCTCCGAACAGAGCAGCCATCACGATCTCCCGGACCAGTCCGGTGACGCGGCTCATCAAGACCGCCACTGAGACGATCCCGGCCGAGCGAAAGACGCTGGATTCCTGTGATTTTGGTTGGGCTGGCGTGGTCAAGTCTCTACGGCGTTGTTTGGCCGTACAGCTCCAGAAAATGAGCGATCGTCATAATGCCGCTGTAATAGTTCGAGATTTTGTACTTCTCGTTGGGGGAATGCAAACCATCGTCGGGCAATCCGAAGCCCATCAGGATGGTGGGGATTTTCAGATGCGTGGCGAAATCGCCCACAATCGGGATGGATCCGCCGGAGCGTATGAAGACCGTCGGCCGACCCAAAATTTCGCTGAAGGCCCGCGCCGCCACTTGAATCGCCGGGTGATCCGGATTGACCAGCACCGCGGGTCCCGCGCTCAGGACGCGAACCTCTATTTGAATTCCGGCGGGAGCGTTCTTCTTCACCCACCCGCGGAAGGCGGCAACCACTTTCTCCGGATCCTGATCGGGCACCAGCCGGAAGCTCACCTTGGCCACGGCTTTGGCCGGGATCACCGTCTTGGCGCCCGCTCCGGTAAAGCCGCCCGCGATGCCGTGCACCTCCATCGTCGGCCGCGACCAGACCCGCTCCAGCACCATGCGATCGGGCTCTCCCGTCAGGGTTGTGGATCCCACTTCGCTCTTTAAAAACTCCTGCTCGGCGAACGGGAGACTTTTCCAGCTGGCGATCTCCGCCGCCGCCGGCTCCTCGACATCGTCATAGATGCCGGGAATCTGTATTTTCCCGTGCCCGTTCTTGGCCTTGCCCAGAAGCTCGATCAGGCCGTACACTGCATTGGGAGCCGCGCCGCCATACAGCCCGGAGTGCAGATCCCGCATTGGACCTGACGCTTCCACTTCGGTGTAAATCAGTCCGCGCAGGCCGATGCACAACGTGGGGATTCCCTCGGCGTAGAGCGCGGTATCGGACACCAGCGCCACGTCCGCTTTCAACTTTTCCGGATTTTCAGCCACGTACTTGGCGATGGAAGCGCCGCCCACCTCCTCTTCGCCTTCGACGAGGAACTTCACGTTGACAGGCAGTGTCCCGTTGACCGCGCGCAACGCTTCCACAGCTTTCACGTGCATGTACATCTGGCCCTTATCGTCGGCCGATCCGCGCGCGTACAGGTTGCCGTCACGAATGGTCGGCTCGAAGGGCGGTGTGTGCCAGAGTTCCAGCGGATCGGGCGGCTGCACATCGTAATGGCCGTAGAGCAGCACCGTCGGTTTGCCCGGCGCATGCAGCCATTCGCCATAGACCAGCGGGTGTTTGGCGGTGGGAATGATCTCGACGTTCTCCAGGCCGGCGTTCTTCAAGCTATCGGCGACAAAGGCCGCGGCCCGGTCCACGTCCGGCTTATTTTCAGGCAGCGTACTGATGCTGGGAATGCGCAGAAACGTCTTCAACTCCTCCAACAGACGGTTCTCGTTCTCTGTCACGAAACTATCGATAGCCTTGGACATGGATCTCTCATTATAGAATCCCGCCGCCACCCCCTGTTCCATTGCCCTCCAAAGACGTGTATCCTTGCAACGATGCGATACATTAACTGCTTATTTGTTCTGTCCACGCTGCTTCAGGCAGCCGATCTTCCGATCGTTGCCAAGGTGGACCATCAGCCGCTGAGCGCGCAGGTCAACCGCGTGATGGAAGCGCTCGATATGTTGGGCGACCCGCTGCTCGGCGGCGATGCCGCGGCACTGCGCAAAGCCACCACTTCCGAACAGATTCAGCGGATCCTCGACCGTCACTGCCTGGTGGGCGTCAACATTAACCCCGAAGGCCGGCTCAGCGTGCAGCAGGGCGCAGCCAATCCGGAACTTGAGGAAAAGGGCTGGCGGACTTTCCTGGTGAAGGTGCAGAACGAAGCCGGCCTGACGGCGGCGCTGGGGATCGACAGCCCCAACATCGGACAGCTCGCCAACAGCCCCCAGGGTGTCGTGAACCGGCGCTTCATGGACATGATCCTCTACTCCAAACCTCCCATGCGGCCATTTCTGTCCGGCCTGGAAGTGGAGTACCGGATTCTGCAGCTCTCGTCGCGTGATGCCGGCAAACGCGAAGCCAAACTGATTTTCGATGCCGGGCAGGGCACGCAGGATCTTGGATTCCGCAATCAGGTCGACATTTTGTTCACCGTCAAGCCAGCCGTTGCGCTTACTTTCCGGGTCAAGGATCAGGATGGCAAACCCACTACAGGGGCCTTTACAATCCGGGATGCCAAAGGCCGGGTTTATCCTTCGCAGGCAAAACGCCTCGCCCCCGATTTCTTCTTTCAAAAGCAGGTGTATCGCGCCGACGGTGAGACCGTGCTGCTCCCCGCGGGCGAGTTCACTATTGAGTATGGCCGCGGGCCGGAGTACCGCACGGGATCGGAACGCATCCGCGTCGGCAGCCAGCCGGTGACCTTTACCGCCAAGCTGGAGCGCTGGATCGATCCCGCGAAGCTCGGCTGGTACTCGGGCGACCACCATATTCATGCCGCCGGCTGCGCGCACTACGAGAAGCCGACCGAAGGAGTCTACCCGAAGGACATGATGCGCCACATCCTTGGCGAAGATCTCAAGATCGGCTCGGTTCTCTCCTGGGGCCCCGGCTGGTACTTTCAGAAAACTTTCTTCGAGGGCAAGGACCACAAACTCTCCACGCCGGAGAACCTGATGCACTATGACGTGGAGGTATCGGGGTTCCCGTCGAGCCATACCGGGCACATAGTCCTGCTCGGGCTGCGGGAACAGGAGTACCCCGGCACCAACCGGATCGAGGACTGGCCCAGTTGGGGAATTCCCGTCTTTCAGTGGGCCAAAAAGCAGGGAGCTGTCACCGGTTTCGCGCACTCCGGCTGGGGGCTTCAGCTCAAGCAGGAAAAGCTGCTGACCGACGAAATTCCGCCGTTCGATGGCATCGGCGCCAATGAATTCATTGTCGGAGTTACCCACGACCTGGTGGACTTCATCTCCACGGTCGATACCCCGTATGCCTCGGAATTGAATATCTGGTACCACACGTTGAATGTTGGATATCGCACCAAGATCAGCGGCGAAACAGATTTCCCCTGCATCTACGACGGCCGGGTGGGACTAGGCAGAAGCTACGTCCATCAGCCCAAGGCGCTGGATTACGCCGACTGGGTGGTTGGAATCCGGGACGGCAGGAACTACGTGTCCGATGGAAAAAGCCACCTGATCGACTTCCGCGTAAACGGCACCGAGATGGGGAAGGAGCTGAAGCTGTCCGCCCCCGACAGTCTGCACATCACGGCGCAAGTGGCGGCCCTGCTGGGTGAGAAGCCGGACGAGGCGATCCGCGGGCTGGCTTACGATAAGAAGCCTTACTGGGATGTCGAGCGATCGCGCATCGGCGAAACGCGCCGCGTTCCGGTGGAGCTGATCGTGAATGGAAAGGCCGTGGCTCGCAAGGAAATTGAGGCCGACGGCGCCCTTCGTCCCATCAGCTTCGATTACAAAATCGATCGCAGCAGTTGGGTGGCGCTGCGGATTCTGCCGTCCTCGCACACGAACCCGGTGTTTGTAGTGGCCGGTGGCAAGCCGATCCGGTCCAAAGAGAGCGCCGAGTGGTGTCTGAAGGCAGTGGACCAGTGCTGGAGCCAGAAAGCGCGCGCGATCCGGGTGGAGGAGAAAGGGGCCGCACAGCAAGCCTACGAGTATGCCCGGCAGGCATATCGGGAGCGGCTCGCCGGCAGCGAACGTTAGAGTCCAGGAAAGTTGGAGTGCAGCGAACGATCCGCAGTGTGATCCGCCGGATCCCGCGGGGCTGCGTCGCCACTTACGGGGCGGTCGCCCGGGCCGCCGGATTACCCGGCGCGGCCCGCCAGGTGGCATGGACACTGCACTCATCCGGCGGGAATCTTCCCTGGCATCGTGTCATCGGAGCCGGGGGACGCATCCTACTGCCGGGCCAGCCGGGACTGGAACAAAGGCTGCGCCTGAAAAGTGAAGGCGTGCCGTTCCGCGGCGACCGTGTGGACCTGGACGAGTGCGAGTGGAGCTTCCCTACGGATTAAATGCTCTCCTCGGCCTCTTCGCCGTGCTCAACAATATCGCCGTCCTGAAAAAGGATTTTCTGCAGGACTTCACGCCACTTCTTGTTCTGGCGGATTAGGAATTCCAGATTCATTCCGAAGTGTTTGAACTCCTCGCCTTGCGCATTGGCCATGATCGCGCGCGCGGTCTTGTCCTTCTCCACGGCCATGCGCTGTTCGTACCAGCCGATCGCCTCGGCCTCTTCAATCAGCGACGTAATCATGCGCGCGAAGGTACGCGTCTTCTCCGGAAGCTCGGCGGGCGGTTCGTGGTACTGGTCAAATCCCATGAGCCAAGCTTACCCTGAGTCTGTAGAATTGATAAAACTACCGAACGTCCAAGGAGGATATGCGTGACCCAACAGATCGATCTCTTTTTGAAAATAGTCGGAACGAAATCCGGAAAAATAAAGGGCGAAAGCCAGGATTCCAAGCATGCCGGCGACATCGAAGCCGAATCCTACAACATGGAAGTGACGCAGCCCATCAGCATGGGCAGCGGGGGTGTGGCCAGCGGAAAGCGGCAGCATGGATTTTTCGTCGTTACCTTCAAAACCCAAACGGCCAGCCCCCTGTTAATGCTTGCCTGCTGCAACGGCGAACACTTAAAAGAAGTCATCCTGGTGTGCCGGAAAGCTGGAAAAGAACAACAGGAGTATTTAAAATGGACCCTCAAAACAGCACTGGTTGCGAAATTCGAAACGTTCTTTCGCGAGGATTCCGTACTCCCGCACGACCGCATTTCCTTTGCGTATCGTCAAATTGAGGTGGAGTATCGCGAGCAGAAGGCGGATGGCACGCTGGGCGGTCCAATTGTAGCTAATGACGATTTAACCGGAATTCGTTAGCGCCTTTTTCGCCAGCCGATAAAGGCGATTGGAATTCCTTCATTCATTTTGCGCGATGATAGTCTGGTGATGGACTTCACGGTGAACGCTGCCTCCGGCCCCCGCCATAAATTTCGTGTCAGTACGGGTGTTCCAGGCCTGGATGACATACTCGCTGGAGGTTTTCCCGGCCACCGTATGTATTTGATAGAGGGCAATCCGGGCACCGGGAAGACCACCCTGGCGCTGCAGTTCTTAATGGACGGTGTCCGGCGGGGAGAGCGCGTCCTTTATGTCACGCTCTCAGAGACCGAAGACGAACTGCACGACGTGGCGCAATCGCATGGCTGGTCGCTGGATGGCATCGCCTTATACGAACTGAATACGCTGCAGGAGCAAGGGGAAGAGGAATACACAGTCTTTCATCCCGCCGAGGTGGAGTTGGGAGAGACGACCAAGCGTATTCTTGCTCGGGTGGAACAACTGGGGCCAACCCGTGTTGTCTTCGATTCTTTATCCGAGCTGCGGCTGCTGGCGCAAGGCCCGCTGCGCTACCGCCGCGAGGTCCTTTCATTGAAGCAGTTCTTTGCCGGCCGTCAATGTACCGTGCTTCTGCTTGACGACCGCACTTCCCAGGACAACGATCTGCAGCTTCAGAGCATCTGTCACGGCGTAGTGCGGTTGGAGCGTATCGACGCGGATTACGGAATTACCCGCCGCCGCGTCCACGTTCTTAAAATGCGGGGAGTGCGCTTCCGGGACGGTTATCACGATTATCAGATCACCACCGGCGGTCTGAGCATCTACCCGCGGCTGATCGCAGCCGAACACCGTCCGGCGTACAAAAGGGAACAGATCGGCAGCGGAGTGCCGGGACTGGATGGCATCCTCGGCGGGGGCCTCGACCGCGGCACCAGTGCGCTGCTCATCGGTCCCGCCGGCTCTGGAAAGTCGTCCATTGCGACACAGTTTGCGGTGCAGGCGGCCAGCCGCGGTGAGCATACGGCCTGTTATATTTTTGAGGAAAACACGAATACGTTCCTGCAACGCGCTTTGGGCATGGGAATGGACGTCGCGCCCCTGATTGAGGCCGGCAAAATCCATCTGCAGCAGATCGATCCAGCCGAGGTTTCTCCCGGCGAATTTTCAACCAACCTCCGGCAATCCGTGGAAAAGCATGGCACGCGCCTGGTGGTGATCGACAGCCTGAACGGCTATTTCAACGCCTTGCCCAGCGAGCACTTCCTCAATATCCAGATGCATGAACTGCTCACGTATCTCGCGCAACAGGGTGTGGTGACCATACTTGTGCTGGCGCAGCATGGAATGTTGGGGCCGATGGATTCTCCCGTCGAGGTCAGTTACCTGGCCGATACCGTCCTGCTGCTTCGCTATTTCGAAGCGGCCGGCGAAGTCCGCCAGGCGCTCTCCGTGGTCAAAAAGCGTACCGGCCCACATGAGCGCACCATTCGAGAACTTCGCTTAAGTACTCAGGGCATCTTTATTGGTGAACCGCTTCGAGAATTTTCCGGCATTCTCACCGGTGTGCCCCGCTACTCCGGGAACGTCGCCCCGCTGCTGAAGAATAGCGATGACGATGGCCGAAGCTAATTCTCAAAGCCAGTCCATTCTCGTGCTTGCTCCCACCGGACGGGATGCAAGACTGATCTGCCGCCCATTTGCGGACGCGCAGCACACGTGTGAACCCTGCGCCGATATCCAGGCGCTCGCGGAGCGCATCCGCGAGGGGGCCGGCGTCGCCGTGCTGGTGGAAGAAACACTCTCCCCGGAGGGTATTCTGCTGCTGCGGGAGTGGATCGACACGCAGCCCCCCTGGTCCGATTTTCCGTTTATTGTTCTCACCACGGGCGGAGAGTCTACGCAGCATAGCCTGGCTAGCTTTCAGCGGCTCAGGGGCCTGGGAAACGTCACGCTTCTGGAGCGTCCGCTGCGTACCGTCACCCTGGTGAGCGCCGTCGAGGCGGCGCTGCGCGCCAGAGCCCGGCAATTTCAGGCGCAGGCCTACGTCGAACAACGGCTGCAGGCGGAGGCCGAACTGATCAGTAAAGCCCAGCAACTCGCGGTATCGAATGCCGACCTGCAGCAGTTCGCCTATGTAACCAGCCACGATTTGCAGGAGCCGCTCCGCACAATTCAGTCGTACTCCCAGTTGATGGCAAAGCGCTACGGGGGACGGCTGGATGAGGACGCCGATCAGTTCCTCACATTCATGGTCGAGGGCGCCAATCGCATGCGTCATCTGATTACAGACCTGCTATCCTACTCGCGCGTAGTGAACCTGGAGCCCCGCTGCTTTGCGCCTGTGCCGATGGATTCAGTGCTGGCATGGGCCTCGGCTAATTTACAGCTGGCCATCGCGGACACCGGGACCCTGATCACGCATGACGAGCTGCCCGTGGTCGCCGGCGACCAGGTCTTGCTGGTACAGTTGCTGCAAAACCTGATCAGCAACGCCATCAAGTATCGCGGTCCGGACACTCCCCGGATACACATCTCAGCCCGCAAAGACGGCGCCGGCTGGCTGTTAAGCGTGCGCGACAATGGCATCGGAATCGCCCCGATGTATCTGGAACGGATCTTTGGAATCTTCAAACGTCTGCATGGCCGTGAAATTCCCGGCACCGGCATCGGACTCGCCATATGCCGCAAAATTGTGGAGCAGCATCAGGGTCGTTTATGGGCCGAGTCGACTGTAGGCCAAGGGACAACGTTTCTCTTCACCTTGCCGGCTGAGGAGTAGCTGCCGGCCCCAGGGTATCCATTCCGGAGGCATTATCATACAACTAAGGCTCGGGTTTACCGCTCCTAGCTACGCGCTCACAGGATATGGCCAGGCCGCCACAAACTGGACATCGCATGAAGCCTGCTGACATAA
>DATLBY010000056.1:0-19230 GCA_035526665.1 Bryobacteraceae bacterium | reverse complement strand
GTGGAACCGCGCGCCGCGACAGTTGCGGAGATGCTGGCTTCACCGCCGCTGATCGTGATTGTAGACGGCATCCAGGAGCCGGGGAATGCGGGATCAATCCTTCGAACCGCTGAGGCCTTCGGAGCCACCGGCGTGGTATTTCTCAAAGGGTCGGCAAGTCCGTACAATCCGAAAGCGGTACGAGCTTCCGCGGGTTCAGTGTTTCGGGTGGCGCACCTGACAGGCGCGACCGCCGAGGCAGCCGCAGGTTGGCTGGCGGAACTGCCCGTGTACGCCGCTATGCCGGGCGGCGAACTGATGATGTCCGCAGCGGACCTGAAGCGCGGTTGTGCGGTGGTGATTGGCAGTGAAGGACAGGGTGTGGGAACCATGATGCAGTCCATCGCGAGGGGCATCCGCATTCCCACCCGGGGAGTGGAGTCGCTGAATGCTTCCGTTGCCGCGGCAATAATCCTATACGAAGCCCAACGCCAGCGCGGAGCCCAAGCGTGAGCCTGTTTGAAGATGCGCCGCTAGCCAGCCATACAGATAAGAAACGCCCCCTGGCCGAGCAAATGCGGCCCGAGCGGCTGGACGACTATGTGGGGCAGGAGCACATCCTCGGGCCTGGGAAACCGCTGCGTCTGCAGATTGAGCGGGACGAGTTGAGCTCGATGATCCTGTGGGGACCGCCGGGCGCTGGGAAGACCTCGCTGGCGCGCTTGATCGCGAAGTTGACTCGCTGTGATTTCATTCCCTTCAGCGCTGTGCTCAGTGGCGTGAAAGAGATTAAGGCCGTAATGGCGGACGCGGAGCGCAGCCGCCGGGCGGGCCGGCGCACCGTCGTGTTCGTGGATGAGATTCACCGCTTCAACAAGGCGCAGCAGGACGCTTTTCTCCCGTACGTGGAACGGGGGGACATCATCCTGATAGGGGCTACGACAGAAAACCCATCGTTTGAGGTGATCTCTGCCTTGCTGTCCCGCTGTAAGGTCTATGCACTGGCAGGACTGTCTGTGCCCGATATCGTCCTCCTGCTGAAGCGGGCACTGCACGACGCACCACATGGATTGGCGGATCTGCGTCTTTGCGCCTCGGATGAAGTGCTCGAGTTGATTGCCGTCTATTCGAATGGCGATGCCCGGGCGGGATACAACATGCTGGAGCTGGCTGCATTGGCAGCAGGCGCGGACGGTGAAATCACCTCCGAGACTCTGTCCGATGTCCTGCAGGGCAAAACGGTTCTCTATGACAAAACAGGCGAGGAACATTACAACCTGATTTCGGCGCTGCACAAGTCCGTCCGGTCGAGCGACGTGGACGCCGCTCTCTATTGGTTGGGCCGGATGCTGGAAGGCGGCGAGGATCGGATGTATCTGGCACGGCGCCTGATGCGGATGGCTATCGAGGATATCGGAATGGCGGACCCGAGAGCCCTGGAGCAGGCGGTCGCGGCCATGCAATGTGTGAACTTCCTGGGTATCCCTGAGGGAGATCAGGCTCTGGCCCAAATTGCGATTTACCTTTCGGTAGCGCCCAAGTCGGATGCGGCATATGCAGCGCTTAATGAAGTGCGGTCGCAGGTACAGACCGGAACGAATCCGCCGGCCCCGATGCAGGTCCGGAATGCACCCACAAAGGCCATGAAGCAATGGGGCTACGGGAAGGGATATCAGCACGCGCATGCGTTCGAGGATGCGCTCCCCCCCATGGAATGCCTCCCGGAAGGCCTGACTGGACGAGAGTTCTACCATCCCACGGACCGCGGGTTGGAAAAACGAATCCGTGAGCGGCTTTTAGAAATTAAAAACCTGAGAAAAAAATAAGGTGCTTAGAACTACAGGTACTACAGTAGTGCACACCATCTTAGTGTTTCCCTCTATTGTTTAGCCGATGTTTCCGTTGCATTCTACTGTAGAGGCAATTGATTTGATGTTTCCAGAGAGATCAGCCGCAAACGGGTTGCATGGCAAAAATGAACGCCGGAATGCCGACCGGTTCCCCATTGAACGCGAAGTACGATACAAAATCTTAAATAAACGCGATTCCCACGAAGAAGGGACTGGAAGAACCATTAATATTAGCAGCAACGGCGTGCTCTTCACCACGGATCAAATTCTACTCCCCGGGAAACGGCTGGAGCTTTCCATCAGTTGGCCGGCGCAGCTCGATAACAAGTGCCAGTTAAAGCTGGTAGCCCAAGGCCGCGTCGCGCGCCTCGAGCAGGGCCGGGCAGCAGTCGAGATTCAGAAATACGAGTTCCGTACCCAGGGTTCACGGCCTTTTGCGAACTAGTTCTCCTCCGAAGAACAGCGCAAATGAGGCACCGGCCAAGGCTGGTGCCTTTTTTATTTGAAGATAACAAATAGCGCCGGTGAAAAAGGAAGGGCGCCCGTCGAAGCGAGCGCCTTTAAGGTTTTGACTTTGGATTGGCTTAGAAGATGAACTTGAGACCGAAACGGCCGGCGAAACCTGTATTGAACAAGTCCTGCTTGCCGTAGCGGGGATCATACGCGGTGTAAGCCTGTTTTGCGTCCGCACTGGCAGCAATCAACGCTTTGTAGTCGTAACCCTTCGTGAAATCTAGGCTTGCTAGATTGATACCTGAGGTTCGAGTGCGATATCGATTCAGATAATTGTAGGTGAACCTCGATGTCTTTTGATTGAAGACGTTTTGAGCGTTAAATTCAAAATGCAGCCGCCTTACTTCGCCCATCTTTATCTCGTGGGACAGAGAAAGGTCCGTCTGTGTCAAAAATGGCGTGCGCGGCATGTCGGCACGCCCGTTTGCGAACACTGGTGCATTCTGAACTGTATTGACGTAAGTGCTCATTGGAGTCCCGCTGCCACCGAAGAAGAATCCTCCAACTTGTGTTCCAAATGGGAACTGATAGGAACCGTATGCCTTGAAGACATGCGGACGATCAGTGGGGAGAGGCCCTTGGGGATCAAATCCCCCCTTGGAATCGTAAAGGAGATAATCCAAGTCGTAGTACCGGCTAGCTGCAGTGCCGGGACGGAATACTTGACCCACGTTAGTTTGCGAAGCAAGTGACGAGCGCCCGGTACCGGGAGGCGTGATTTCATCAGAACTGGCGATCCCTGAATAGTTCCCGTAAAGCCGGCTCCAAACGTAGCTGAAGTTTCCAAACCATCGGTTTGCAAATCGCCGGTTGAACGAGAATTCAACGGCGTCATACAAACGAACTGGTCGCGGAAGTTCAAATGACTTCACGACCTTGTTGCTCGGAGATGATCGAGTCGTGATGCCTTTGCCGGGGTTTCCGTAGACGTAAACTTCACTACCAGCATCATCCAACGTACCAATATCGTCGATCGCTTCTCTCAAATGATTGTGGGTATAACGAATCGCCGCCACTGAGCGTGGGTTAACTTGGTACTCAACACCAAAATTGGTCAAGTCCGAACTGAACGGATTCAGACCTGGATCGAGTGTATTTTTTCCAAAACTGGGAATGCGGTGGTCTTCGGCTGTTCCGCGGGCCCATAGATTTCGACCGGGCGTGTTCGTTCCACTTAAAGTGAGCACGTCAAGGGTATCCAAACTGCGATATCTGGTAGTCCAGACGTCGCCACCGAACGTTCCGCGCGAGAGTTCGTACTTAATCCAATCGTAGAAAACGCCGTAGCTACCGTAGACCTTCAGACGGCCGTCCCCAAATACATCGAAGCTGGCACCTAAGCGGGGCGCGATTTTTTGGCCCCAACCAAATCTAAAAGCATAGGGCTGGATGTCGCGACGGAAGGATGGGACCTCTTCACGCTCCAGGCGAACACCTAGATCCAGGCTTAAGCGGCGCATGACTCTCCAGCGATCTTGAAAGAACATGTTGTCAATGGTTCCGCCGGTAGACCCCTTAGTGCCAATATCATCGATTGTGTAATATCCGTATGCGCCTCGATCCTGCTTCTTGGTGATCGGATCTTCATAAGCGGAATCCCAGAATAGCGTTACATATCCGCCGCCTGGATAGCTGTTGTTGACATTGTTTACGTTTTTCAAGCGCCCCAAACCCATCTTAAAGTCGTGACTACCCGCGAAGGTTAGATACTTGCTGAAATCCAGTTGCAACATGGTGCGGGTTGCCAAGTCATGATCTGTTGATTGCACACGGGGCGTTGTCTGGTAGCCCTGCGCAAACTGCAAATTTGCAGGCACAAAGGACAGACCCGTTGAAGGCTTGCCCCACTCGACGGCGCTTACGCCGGGAACACCAATTGACTTGTAATTGTCGTAGAAGTAGGCACCGCGGAAGCTCAACAGAGAAGTCGCCGTGGGAGCAAAATCAATATTACCGCTATAGTTCGATTGTGGCGAGAAGCTCCCGCGCACTTGATTGGGAAGCAGAGATGCCGCCGTACCCGTGGTGTAATTCCCGGTGCCGCTATAGCCAACTAATGTGCCGGCCGTATTGCTTGGAGACCACAACCATCCAAAATTAGTCCGCAGCTTTGTGAACGGATCCCAGGAAATCTTGTTATATGCTTGCCAATACCGGGCATCCTGTTTCAGCGTAACCCTCTGTTGGTCTGACGTGAGGTAGGTGGCTTCACGATTTTGGAATCGGGGCGTGGCCGCGCTGAAGAAAAACAGTTTATCCTTAATGATCCGTCCGCCCAAAGCATACCCGAACTCGTTGTTATTATTCGGATTCTTGTGATCTTGCTCATAGGTAACGGTCGTCAAGTTAACCGGGTCCATGAACAATCGCTTCACCGGGCCGGCATTTATTTTGTTTCCATAATAGTAGTAGTGGAGATCACCGTGGAAACTATTACCGCCGGTTCGCGTAATCGCGCTGATGACACCGCCGGTCGCACCGCCATACTGAGCTTCGATCCCAGCCGTTTTGACTTGCACTTCCTCGAGAATCTCAAAAGCGGCATTCTGCCGTGATTGACCTTCGATGAGGCTGTTTGTGGAAATCCCGTCGACGATGAAATTGTTCTCCGCACCGCTAGCACCATTCACCTGAATGCCACCTTCAACATCGCCTACATTCACATTAGGCGATGTGATCGCGAGCGACTGAAAAGTTCGGCTTTTTGGCATACGGTTAAATTCTTCCGCATTGACGTTGTGAGAAACTCCGGTCGTCGTGACATCTATCAGCGGAGCCGCTTCCGTTACCTGTACTGACTGCTGGGTACCGCCCACTTGCATGTTTGCGTCGACTCGTAACACACGGCCTGCCTGAACATTCACATCGGGAACTTCATAAGAGGTGAAGCCCGTGGCGTCCACTCGAACCCGGTAATGGCCAGGATCGAGGTCGCGAACGATATACGCGCCATCATTGTTCGTTTTCGAGGTGTAAACTTTATTCGTGTCGCGATGCGTGAGCGTAACGGTCGCGTTCGGCAGCACCGCACCCGTAGCGTCCATTGCAGTGCCGTTGATTTCACCAAATCTTTCCTGAGCAAACAGCGTTGCTGTCAGGAATACGGCGACAAGAACGAGTAGGGTGGCGAGTCCACCCGTGAAACTTCGCAGGAGCGCGCTCACGCGCGTTCCCCCATCAACATGTGGTGTCATTTTCGACTCCCTGACCAGAAATAATGCCGGCCCCAACGTGTTAGCGGGCCGACTACTAGTTACTCCAACAGTAACATATTCGGAGCGGGTTGAAAGGGCTACAGGCTCACCCTGCACCAATTGGTGGTGTTGCACCACGTGCGGGAACGTACCATGCGGCGACCGTCGCCTCTCCCGTATAATCTTGTAAAGGCCGAAATCCTTATGCCTAAGCGCTTTATCTACGGGTCTGGGATCCTGCTGCTGATCTTCTTCACCACTCTGCTGATTTGGCAGGGATCCTTCAGCTTCGGCCAGTTTTCTCCCGCCAATCCGGAGCAGACCTACTTCGTATGGGCTGTTTCCACACTCATCTTCCTGTTGACCGTCACTCTGGCGTTCATGTTGATTCGGAATTTCGTGAAGCTCTACGTGGAGCGGCACAGCAACCGGGAGGGTTCGAGGATCCGGACCAAGCTGGTGCTCGGCGCCCTTGCCTTGAGTTTCATGCCGGTGTTTTTCTTCGTCATCTTCAGCGTCAGTGTCTTGAATTTCAACATCACTCGGTGGTTCAGCCGTCCAGCGGAAGACATCAAGCTGAATCTGGTGCAGACCAGCGAAGCGATTGAAAGAGAGAGCCGGCAGAAGGCCCGGGCCCAGGTAGACTGGATGGCTGCACTCGAACAAGTGCACGCCGCAGCCCGGCAGGAGGCTCCTCCCGATAAAACTTTTTTTCAGCGGCTCTGTAACGAGCGCTCTATTGACGAGGTCCGGATCGTGAGGAGCGATGCGGTGGTGATGCACCTCTGCGATCCACATCCGCGATCCGACGAAGATCTGAAGGTCATCACCGTGGAAGCCCGTCTTCCTTCCGCGGGAACTGTGGAATCACGGCTCGTACTGCGGTCCCATGTTCCACTGGACCTGGCCACCACCCAAAAGGAGATTAACCAGGCTATCGCCGAGTACGATCAGCTTGCGGTCGACCGTAAGACCACGCGCCGCTCCTATTTGCAGCTGTTGGCGTTGATCACATTGTTCATTCTGTTTATCGCCACCTGGATCGCGCTATTTCTAGCTAAGCAGATCAGCATTCCGATTTCCGCGCTGCTGGGAGCAGCCCAACAGGTGCGCGGCGGGAACCTGGGCTACAGGGTCAGCGTCGGCGCCAATGATGAGCTTGCCAGCCTGGTGCGAGCTTTCAATGAGATGACGCAGGATTTGGAGAGTAACGCCCGCGAGCTGGAAAACAGGCGCAGGTTTACCGAAGCCATTCTCGAGAGCATCCCCACTGGGGTAATCTCTCTTTCGTCCGATGGACGGATCCAGCGGGTGAACCGCGCACTGAAAGGAATTTTACCCGCTGAGCAGGTAGACCGTGCCGTCCGCCTGGAACACTTGTTCGCCCCGGAAGATATGAGCGAGATCCGCTATCTGATGAATCGCGCGCGCCGCATGGGACTGGCCGCGAGCCAGTTCGAGTTGCGAACCGAGCACAAGGTACTGCACTTATCGGCCACCGTCGCGGCGCTGGACGAGAAAGTCACCTCCGGCTTTGTTCTGGTTCTGGAAGACACCAGCGACCTTTTACGGGCGCAGAAAGCGGCGGCCTGGCACGAGGTGGCGCGCCGCATCGCCCACGAGATCAAAAATCCATTGACTCCCATCGGCCTTTCCTCCGAGCGAATCGCGCGGCAGCTCGACCGCATTCAGAGTAGCGAGACCGACCGCATCCTGCGGGAATGCGCCGCTACTATCTCCACCGAGGTGGCCAGTCTAAAACAGCTCGTCGATGAATTCTCGCAGTTTGCCCGCTTCCCGGCGGCGCAGCCGGCCGCCAGCGATCTGAACGAGGTCGTCGAGAATGCGCTGGTGGTATTTCAAGGGCGGCTGCTGGGCATCGAGCTAATCAAGGAGCTTGCGCCCGGACTGCCGGGAGTGAATATTGATCGCGAGCAGTTTAAGAGGGTGGTCATTAACCTGGTAGATAATGCGGCCGAGGCAATGGACCAGTCGCTGGTTAAGCGGCTTTACATTCGTACTGCCGCACCGACGCCCGACACCGTGGAACTGACGGTGGCCGACACGGGCTGCGGAGTCTCCCCCGAAGACAAGGAAAAGCTGTTTCTTCCGTTCTTTTCGACCAAAGGACGAGGGACGGGCCTGGGTCTCGCCATTGTGAACCACATCCTCTCCGATCACGACGCGCAGATTCGAGTGGAGGATAATTCCCCGGTGGGAGCAAGATTCATCATTGATCTACCGACGCTGGCGCCCTCTGAGACGGATGCCTCTCCGCTGGAAATGCCCGCATGAGACTACCGCGGATTCTAATCGTGGATGACGAGCCCGGCATCCGCAGCTCGTTGTCCGGCGTTCTCGAGGATGAGGGTTATAAACCGGACGCGGTGCCGGACGGCGAGCAATGCCTGGAGAGACTCGCGCAGGAGTCGTACGACGTGGTGCTCCTGGATGTTTGGCTTCCAGGGATGGATGGCATGGAGGTTCTATCCCGAATCCAAGAAATTGCTTTCCCGGACCGCCCCATGGTGGTGATGATCTCCGGTCATGGCACGATTGAGACAGCGGTCAAGGCGACCAAACTCGGGGCCTTCGATTTCGTCGAAAAACCGCTGACCATCGAAAAAGTGACCGTTCTTGTGAAAAACGCTTACCAGCAGAGGCGGCTGGAACTCGAGTTAAACCGGCTTAAGGATGGCGCGGAGTGGAAGCCTAGAATCATTGGGGAAAGCGTCCCGATGAAGGCACTGCGGCAGCAGCTTTCCCTGATGGCTGGAACCAACGGCCGCGTACTGATTTTTGGCGAAAGCGGCACCGGTAAGGAGCTGGTGGCGCACGCCATTCACCAGAGCAGCCCGCGCGCTTCCGAACCCTTCGTGGAGGTGAATTGCGCGGCCATACCGGAGGAACTAATAGAGAGTGAGCTCTTCGGCCACCGCAAGGGCAGTTTTACCGGCGCAAGCGAAGATAAAGTCGGCAAACTGAAGAAGGCAGATAACGGCACTCTGTTTCTGGATGAAGTCGGAGACATGAGCTTGAAGACTCAGGCCAAGGTACTACGGGCGCTGGAAGAGCAGAGGTTTGAACCCGTGGGCGCGCACGAGTCGGTGAAGGTAGACGTCAGGGTAGTGGCCGCCACCAACAAGAACCTGGAGGATGAGATCGCCCGGGGAAATTTTCGCGAGGATCTTTTCTACCGTCTGAATGTAATTCCCTTCTATGTTCCGCCGCTGCGGGAGCGAGTGGAGGACATTCCTGTTTTGGCGGACCACTTCCTGAAGGAATACACAACCGCGTACGGCCGTAAGCCGAAAGAGCTAACGGCGGAAGCCTATACCGTCCTCGAGGAATATCCTTGGCCGGGGAATGTCCGTGAGTTGCGCAACCTGATGGAACGGATCGTCATCATGAATCCCCAAATACGCGTGGACGCCCGCCACATTCCACTGAACGCAGCACGCCGCGCGGTATTCGGAACACCGATGGACAGATTTGGAAGTCTGCAGGAGGTTCGTGAAGCCGCCGAGCGGGAATACATCTTGAAGAAAATGGATGAGGCGCAAGGCAATATTACACGTACCGCCGAAATGTTGGGGCTGGAGCGGAGCAATTTGTATCGCAAAATGAAATCCCTCGGCATCGCACCGAAAGAAGGTTAACTGCCCTGCAACGAAAGCGCAAAATACATCACTAATTATTTCGCGCCCTGGAAATGCGGGATTTTTGTCTTTGTAACCCTGGCTTCAAGAAAGGCCCAGGCAGTATATCCTAGAAAGCTGAGCGCGCGGCAGCAATCGCGCAACCTGCGGCGGCTGATGTATTTCGACATGAAAGATTTCGATCAACAGGGCGCATTGGACGAAAAGGAGAATTATGAACTTCGACAGAGCACGGCAGATCACGTGGATGCTGGCGGCTGCCAGTTTATGGACCGGCGTTGCCTCGGCACAGCCGCGCGTCAACTCCGTGTTGAACAATTACAGCTTCACCCTTCCGGGGCTGCCTAATTATGGGATCGCGCAAGGATCGTTGTTCGTCGTCTTCGGCGCCGGCGTCGGGCCGTCGATAACGCCTACATTACCGGATCTCTCCAAAACTTCACTGACCACAAACCTCAACGGTGTCACGGTCAGTATCACCGTCAGTGGCACAACGGTGCAGGCGCCGTTGTACTATGTTTCGGCCACGCAGGTTGCGGGCATCCTTCCCTCGAATACGCCGGTAGGGACGGGCACCATAACGGTATCCTATAACGGCCAAACAAGCTCGACGGCGCCCATCACAGTGGTTCCAGCCGCTTTTGGGCTGCTTACACTCAGCGGTAATGGAACTGGCCCGGCCGCGGTATTCAACGCAAGCAACCGCAACGGCTATGTAACTCCAGGGACTGCTGCCAATCCCGGCGACACTCTCGTGCTGTGGGGTTCGGGCCTGGGCGCCTCTCCAGGAGACGAGACAAAGTATCCGTTTCTGCAGACCGACCTGAAAGCGAACGTGAGGGTCTACATCGGCGGAGTGCAGGCGCAAATCGCCTACGCCGGACGTTCGCAGTTTCCCGGCTTGGATCAGATCAACGTTGTCGTCCCGCAAGGAGTCTCAGGATGCAGCGTGGGAATTCTCGTGCAGACCGGCAATTATGTCAGCAATGCCGCGACCATAGCGGTGGCTCCAGCCGGAGGCCGCACTTGCTCCGACCCAGTGACTTCTGGCCTGTCCTCCAGCGAGCTGGAAGGCTTGCTGAATAAAGGGACAGTTCGGACAGGCTTCATTGGACTGTCCAAGAGCACAACTCAAACGCCGCCTATTTCGGTAGGTGGCATAACCGTGGGCGGCAGCACCAACACCAGCGATTCAGCCTCGGCGTTGTTCTCCCAGTACACGGCCGCTCAATTCACGACGTCCGCGGCATTCCAAACCACTTCATTGGGGAGCTGCAACACGTTCGTGTTTCAGGGCGCCGCGGGCAGCACTCCTCAGGTGACTACTCCGGTGGTGTTGGATGCAGGCACAATCACAATGAGGAAGCCGGACGGCAGCAGCGTCACTCTGACGAAAGTACAAGGAGGGTTTTATTCTGTTAGCGGCAGCGACGCACAAGGATCGCCTTCCCCGCTTTTTATCCCGAACACCGGTGGACAGTTCAGCTTCACGAATACCGGCGGTGAAGTCGGGGTGTTCAGCGGCGCCCAGATCAATATGCCTCCCGCATTGAACTGGACCAACATGGCCAGCATCAACACCGTCTCGCGAGCCCAGGGCGTTACCGTCAACTGGGATCGATCGACACCCTACTCGGGTTTCGTCACCATCAGTGGAACGTCTTTCAGCCTGAGCGGATCGAACACCAGCAACGTGACCATCACAGGCTTCACGTGCACGGCTCCCTACAGCGACGGTACTTTCACGGTTCCGTCTTATGTTCTACTTTCGTTGATTTCCGGCTCCGGCAATGTTGGGGGAATAGCGATTCCGACAGGAAGCCTGTCACTGAGTCTTAACGCCGCACCGGTACGAATCAATGCACCAAATGTTGATTACGCCGCGGTGAGTGCCACCACCTCGACCGGCAAGTCGGTTACCTACCAGTAATCCGGCGCCTTCCATTCCGCGGTTGGGTGCAGGCCCAGCCGCGGACCTCTGCTACAGAATCCCTTTACTCTCCGGCATCCAGCCGCTCTGCAGCCAGGCATCGCTGCCTAGACCACCCTGAGCGTGCGGTAAGGCTTTCCTGCTGCGGCCGGCGCGGCTGGCGGTCGAGCCGCGGTCCCCAGCGCTCAACGGCTTCGCCAGACAAAGAGTCAAATACTGCTCCAGCAGTTGGCGGCGGCTAAGCACGTCAGCGCACGACACCTTGCATGGGGCTACTGGCGGAGGCATATAGTTTCTTCGGCATTCGGCCCGCGAGATATGCCAACCTTCCGGCCTCCACGGCGAGCCTCATCGCCTTCGCCATCATTTCAGAATTGTCGGCGGCCGCGATGGCAGTGTTCATCAGCAGGCCATCGTAGCCGAGTTCCATGGCAATCGCGGCGTCGGAAGCAGTGCCCACGCCGGCGTCGACAATAAGCGGCACCTCGGTGATGCGCTCACGGAGAATCCGCAGGTTGGTCAGGTTCTGGATACCCAGGCCGGAACCGATAGGCGCGGCCAGCGGCATGACCGCGGCGGCGCCGGCATCTATTAGTTTTTTGGCGTTAATCAGGTCGTCAGTGGTGTACGGAAGTACCACAAAACCTTCGCGGGCAAGTACTCTGGTAGCCTCCAGCAGCCCTTCGTTGTCGGGAAACAGCGTCTGCTCGTCTCCGATTACTTCAAGTTTTACCCAATTGGAGAGCCCTACTTCCCTTCCCAATCGCGCGGTTCGAATGGCTTCGTCGGCAGTGTAGCAGGCGGCGGTATTGGGCAGGATAAACAGCTTCGACCGGTCAATGTAGTCAATCAGCGACTCTTTGGAGCGATCCGTCAGGTTCACGCGGCGTACCGCAACCGTCACCACCTCGGAGCCTGAGGCCTCATGACACCTGGCCATCTCCTGAAAACTGCGGTATTTGCCCGTTCCGACGAACAGACGGGAACGAAACTCACGATCGGCGATCCTCAACGTGTCCTGCATAGCTCCAGTTTAGCGCTCGGCGGAACTGCTCACTTGGCGAAGGTTACTCTTACACCCGTAGTGAGCAGGACATCGTTTTTGCGGCGGCCGGGAACAGGATTACTCAGATACCTATCACTGATGGTGAACTGCCAAGCGAACCACTTGCGCAGAGTGGTGACCGCCGCAGTATCGAAATTCATACGGAAGCTTCCCAAATCGGACACATTCGGGTAGATGACAAACTTTTCATGGATGGAGGTCGCGGCCGACATTTTATGAACGAACTCCTCCCCGGCCAGCACCTCACCGGATGTGCGGCGTAGTCCCGTTGAAAAGAATTCACGGTTGAGAGAGACGCCCCCAAGCAGATCGAGGGTGGTCCTGTCGGTTTTAATGGCGTGATAACCTAATCCAGCCGCCGGAGCGAAACGAAGATCCAGCCTCTGGAATTCGTCGAACTCCAGGTCGGTCGAAATGAACGCGAAGAGTTTGGGTGAGATGTTGAGGTTGTATGCGACGCCGCCGCGAATGGCGTTTGCGGTGGCAAGCGACGCGCCGACGTTTCCGCTGCTGGCATACAACGAGGTGAAATAGGTGGAAATTTTGTCACGCTTGGTATCTCTGACCGCGTTTGCGCTGACATTGATGCTCTTGATATCGGCATTTCCGCGTGTTTGGGCGAAACCAAGATCCACAAAACCCGTCCACAGGTCCAGCAGACGCGGATTCCGGTATCGCTCTATTTCAGTTTCATACGTCGCCTGCTCCTCTTGTGAGCGGATGAATTTCACGGAGTTCCTGGAAGCGGAAACAGCGCCGGTCTGCTTTGTCTGGATCTCAATTTGAGAATCGGATGCTTTTACGGCTCCGACGAGGATTTGCCCATCGTGGAGTCCAATATGCAAAGTAGTCGAGGAGGTCAGGCCAACCACCGCGTCCCATGGCAAATTTACTGACCCGGCGTACTCCGATTTGAGTGTCAATACTTTGCCGTCCATGTGGGTAATAACGCCGCTCAAACGGTCGCCATTCTTCATATCCACCTGATCCGCGAAAAGGTTCAAGCAAAAAAGCGCGGCCAGACTCATCCGGATGAATGTCATATACATCTTGAGGTGCCCCCTGCACCTTCGTGGAAGCCGGTCACTTCTGTCCACGAACTCTGATGATAGACGAGCACATTGGTTACAACGGCATTTCGCCGGAAAAATGGGTTCTGGGAAAGGGTTCGGCTACTGGGGCTTCATGATACATTCAGAGTGCGGGCGGCCCGGATTTTGCAACGCCGCCCGAAATCGCAGGCGAGGCACTTTACCGCGATAGAAAGACTCGGGGCCCTTAGCTCAGCGGTTAGAGCAGCGGACTCATAATCCGTTGGTCGTAGGTTCAAATCCTACAGGGCCCACCACAAGAACCGTGCTTCTCGAACACGTCCTCCAATGGATTGCGCAGTACGGTTACGCAGCGATATTTTTCCTGCTCGTATTCGGCATCATCGGCCTTCCAATACCCGACGAAACGATGCTTACCTTCGTCGGTTATCTCATCTATAAAGGCCAAATGCACTATGTACCGGCGCTGGCAGCAGCGTTCCTGGGCAGTATCACCGGGATCACGATCAGCTACGTTTTAGGCAGGACATTGGGACCGGCGCTGGTGCATCGCTATGGCCGTTATCTGCATATCACTCAGGAGAAGCTCGACCATGTTGAAGAATGGTTTCACCGCATAGGCCACTGGACGCTAACCTTCGGATATTTTATCCCCGGAGTCCGGCACTTCACCGCGTACGTCGCCGGCGCGTCCGGCCTTCCCTATCGCGAGTTTGCGGCCTATGCCTATTCGGGCGGCATTTTCTGGTCGGTCACCTTTATTTCTTTGGGCTATTTCTTCGGTGAGCGATGGGACTGGATTATCGAGCGGATGCACGGCTGGGGCGCGGCGATCGTGATCTTCGGAAGCGGCGCCGTCATCAGCTATCTGATCTTCAAGAAATTGCTCAAGCTAAAGAAGCCTTCATCCCAGCAGGCTCAGAAGGACGCCATCACGGAAAGCAAAACGATCGAATAGAAGGCGTATGCTCATGATATGCGGACTCTGCTCTTACTCTGGGCGGCGATAGCAGCCTGCGGAGCGCCTGCCGGAATCGAGCAATATCGCGGAGAAATCGAGAAATGGCGTCGGAACCGCGAGGCCAAACTCAAGGCTGACGACGGATGGCTCACGGTTTCAGGTCTGTTCTGGCTGAAAGAAGGGGACAATCGCGTAGGCGCCGAGCCAGGAGCCGAAGTCGCGCTGCCGCAGGGAGCTCCCGCAAAAGTGGGCGTGATCAGCAGGCACGGATCGCATCTCGAGTTCAAATCCATCGCGAGTTCCGGAGTACTGGTGAATGGGAAACCTCGTGCGGCGGCCGAACTGAAACCGGACAAAACGGGAAAACCGGATATCCTTTCGCTAGCCGATCTGACCATGTTCATCATTGAACGCGAACATAAATTTGGAGTCCGGCTGAAGGACAAAAATGCCCCGCTGCGCAAGAAGTTTTCGGGATTGAAGTGGTACCCGGTGCAGGAGAAATGGCGGGTGACCGCGCGCTGGGCGCCCTACAATCCTCCGAAGAAACTGGTATTCGATACCGTAGCGGGCGTGAAGGAGCATGCAGAAGCCCCGGGGTATGCGGAGTTTTCTCTACAAGGCCAGACGTTGCGGTTGGAGCCGACGGTTGACGATGGAGCTCTGTTCTTCGTCATCCGCGATCAGACTGCCGGGAAAACGACCTATCCGGCCTCGAGATTTTTGTACGCGGACATGCCGAAGAATGGAAAGGTGATTCTCGACTTCAACAAAGCCTACAACCCGCCTTGCGTTTTTACTCCCTATGCGACCTGTCCGCTGCCGCCCCCGCAGAACCGTCTGTCCATCGCAGTGGAGGCCGGCGAGCTGATGTACCACTCGCCTGACCCTTAGCGGCGCTTTCGGATACGTCCGTAAGCGTTGTATGCTATTCAAACGAGCCATGAAGAATCTCACGGCAGTCACAAGCCTGGCCGGCCTGCTATTCACGACAGCGCTGCTGCCGGGACAACCAATGAAGACACTGGGAAAAATTATCCGCGAGGATCCGCGGCTGGATAAGTTGATTGCGAAAGACGCGAAGATCGAGGTGCTGGCAAGCGGCTTCGAATGGGCCGAGGGTCCGATATGGATCAAGGATGGCGCCTACCTGCTGTTCTCGGACATTCCGAAAAACTCGGTAATGAAATGGAAGCAAGGCAGTGCGGTAAGCGTCTTCATGAAGCCGTCGGGCTTTACCGGCGTAGGCGATTACGGACGTGAACCCGGGAGCAACGGCCTGACGTTGGACGCCAAGGGCCGCCTGATTTTTTGTGAGCACGGCGACCGCAGGATCTCGCGTCTGGAGCTCAACGGCGGCAAGCAAACCCTGGCCGACAACTACCAGGGAAAACGCCTGAATAGCCCGAACGACGTAGTAATGAAGTCGAATGGCGACCTTTACTTCACCGATCCGCCGTATGGCCTGCCGAAAAACTGGGACGATCCGCGCCGCGAACTCGATTTCTGCGGCGTCTATCGCTGGTCGGCCGCGGATGGCAAACTAACGTTGCTGAATAAAGAGATGACACGGCCGAACGGACTGGCCTTCTCTCCCGACGAAAAGACGCTCTATGTGGCGAATTCCGACCCCAAGAAGGCGATTTGGCTAGCATATCCGGTGAAGGCGGACGGAACCCTCGGGGCTGCGAAAGCCTTCGGAGACGACACGACTGCCTTGGCGGACAAGCTTCCCGGGCTGCCGGATGGCATGAAGGTAGACCGCAGCGGGAATGTGTTTGCGACGGGTCCTGGTGGAGTGTATGTGTTCGCGCCGGACGGAAAGCGGTTAGGGCGCATCGACACCGGGGATAAGACAGCCAACTGCGCTTGGGGCGACGATGGCAGTGTGCTGTACATCATGGTGAACCATCAGATTTGCCGGTTGAAGACCATGACGCGCGGCAATCGTTGGTAGCAATGCGTTACGGAAGTAGCTGCACTGGAGAGTGAGCGCAGCTACTTCCTCCGTGACCGGAGGCGAACGTGTTAGGGACGGCTCACGGCAGCATCATCGGAGCCGATGGCCCCCGATGCGTATAAACCTCCGACCGTACCGGCCGCCGAACCTCCGGCGATTACTCCGGCAATGGCTCCCTTAGACATGCCTCCTTTCACAGCTCCCGCGGCAACTTTCCCACCCGCGCCCGCGGCAGCCACACCGCCCGGCAGGATGTTTCCCACCTGTACGATTTGGGAGGCGCCTCCGGCAGGAGTAGCGTCCGGCAAGAGCCTTCCTTGAATCCGCACAGTCTTATTCAGGTACTTGCCCAATTCGCTGCCGCGCAGCTCACTTCTAATCTGAGTCTTGTCGTCCGTCAAGAAGTAAGCCCCGCCCTCTTTGACAACTGTTCCCGACAGCAGAACCTGCTTTATCTGACCTTTGCCTACGGGAGCGCCGGGCGATTGGGCGGCTACCATGCTGGCAAGACTTCCAGCCAACAGTGTCGAAACGACGCTGAAAACGATTTTCTTCATAGACTTCTCCTAAGCTATACATCGACCTAAAATGAGTTTTTTGATATTCAGGATTTTCTTACCCTGGGTAGCACACCGAAATGGCTAACCTGTTTCACTCTCCGATGTTGTGCATTCGTTCCAAGAGAACTCTCAGGCGAGGCTGAGAATCCCGGCGCCTCCAGGGCACAATCTATGAGAGCGTTATGTCCGCCCGTTATCTCTGGACTAGCCGCGCAGCGGCCGCCGCCTTAGCCGCGCTGTTCCTATCGGCATGCGCCTGGGAGGCTACTGTTGCTTTTTCCGAATACGAGGCCGGCCGGGGAACACCCGCTGGATCGATCCGTGCCACAAAGTTAGTGCCCTGGCACGGCGATGCGTGGCGCAGGCTCGGGCTCAGCCGCCTGGATAGCGATCCCGCCGCCGCGACACGCGACCTGCTGCGCGCTACAGCACTCAACATATCCGATGCCGACTCGCTCATTGCTTTGGGACTTCTGGCCGAAAGCCGGGGCGAGCTCGCATCGGCCGAACGTTACCTTATAGCCGCCGCCGGCACCAGCAAGCGGTTCAAACCCCAGTGGTCACTGGCTTTTTTTTACGCCCGGCGAGGCCGTCCCGATCGCTTCTGGCCAGCCGCCGCAATTGCCGCGGGGATTCCAGCTGCGGATGCAACCCCTGTGTTTGAGCTGGCACATCACTGGACGGACAATCCCAATGAGGTCACCGCACGCCTTAAGCTGCGGAGCCAGCATGCACTCCTGCAATATTTGAGCTTTCTGCTTACTAAAGGCGGCGCCGGCGGCCTGGCGGAACTGTCCCTCCGAATCGATGTCACGGTCGACTCGCAGGCCATGCTACTGGAATCCTGTGAGCGCCTGATTGCCTCGCAGAGGACCCGCGAGGCCATCCTGCTCTGGAACCGGATGTCTTCCGAACTTGCTCCAGAGCGCGGTATCTCCCTAACCGACAAGCACTTCCAACACACTGGCGGCGGCTTCCGCTGGCGCGCTCTCTCGAACTCCGGGGTCGAACTGAGCAGCCGGCGGGACGGAATCCGGCTGGAGTTTTCCGGCAATCAGGCGGAGGCGATCACCCTCTTGGAGCAGATCGTGCCGGTCCTGCCCGGCCGTTTCTATCACTTCACGTTTGCCTATCGCACCAGCGGCATGATGGGCGCCACTGGATTGTCGTGGAGGGTGTCCGGAGCCGGACCGGAGGCGCAATCGCCACCCCTGGCCGCGCTCGAGGCGGGAGCCGGCTCGCTAACGTTTCGCGCCGGACCCGGCGATTTGATCCGCATTGCGCTTCGTTGCGAGCGCCCTTCCGGGTCAGTACGGCTCGCCGGCGCCGCGACCATGGTCTCGGCGGATTTGCAGCTATTGTGAGACAGGATGCCCTTAATTTGAAACTGGCATGGATGGCCGCGGCCGTGCTTCTCTGTGGCGCGGCATTCGCCTGGGCAGACCCGGTATCCGGACACTGCCTGCACGCGGCGTCGCTCGCCCTGGGCGCTACCTGGCTGATTCACGCGGTCCTCACGGGAGCGGGAGCTACCCACCGGCTGATGGCGGCGCTCCTGCTCGCTGCCATGTGGGGCGCAGTTCAAATGGCCGCGGGAGCGACGGTCTCCCAGTTCGCGACTGCGAATGCGGTCACGGCGTGGCTCGCCCGGGCTGCGCTTTTTCAACTGGCCTACAGCAACCTGGGCAACCGTGAGATGCGGGATCGCGTCCTGAGCATGCTCCTCTATGGCGGGTTCTCGCTGGCGGTTTTGGCTATTTTGCAATGGTTTACCGGAGGCGGGCAAGTCTTCTGGCTCATCCCAACCCAATACACCGACCAGATCATGGGGACCTTTCTGAATCGCGATCACTATGCAGTCTTCGTGGAGTTGCTGTTGCCGATCGCGTTGATAAGAGCTCTGACAGGTTCCGGGCCCAGGCTGCTGCCTATGTCGATTGCCGCTACCCTATATGCGTCCGTAATTGCCTGCGGCGCGCGGGCTGGGACTGTCGTGGTGACACTGGAAACGGCCATCATCTGCGTCGTGGCGCTGCGGCGAAGCGCCGCCGGCTATAAGCTGGTGCTCACCCTGGCAGCGTTTATGGCAATCTCGCTGGGAGTCGCCGGCTGGGAGTTCTTATGGTTGCGGCTGGCCGATCCCCATCCCTTTGCCATACGGCGGGAAATGCTGATCGCTACCATGGCCATGATCCGGACACACCCCCTTACCGGCTTCGGACTGGGAAGTTGGCCGGCGGTATACCCCCGCTTCGCCGTGTTCGACCCACCGGGCATTTTCATGAATCACGCTCACAACGATTGGGCGGAATGGATTGCCGACGGCGGAATCCTCTTTGGCTCGTTGTCCCTTTGGGCAGCCGCAGAAGCCTGCAGATTCGTCACGCGTAATTGGTGGGCTCTGGGAATCCCCGGCGTACTGCTCCATTCGCTGGTCGATTTTCCGATGCAAAAACCGGCATTGGCCGGGCTTCTATTTTTTTTGTTGGGAGCCGCCGCGGCCACC
>DATLBY010000055.1:0-7326 GCA_035526665.1 Bryobacteraceae bacterium | reverse complement strand
CCGAGGGTAGGATTCCTGGCACAGGCGGATCAGCTGCAACAAACCCTGGATACGGGCGCGGTGGCCGCCGGCAAGCTGCTGGAGACGCAAACACAGATTTTCAACGCCAAGCTGGATGCCGCGCTCTGCGCGATCTTTTTGATTCTGGTGACGACGATTTTGCTGGACTCGATACGCCTCTGGATCGGGATCCTGAGGGGTACGCGCGAAGCCCGCATCTCGGAAACACCGTTTGTACTTTCCACCCTGCAGGCGGAGGAGCTATGAGAACGCTCTGGGGAATTATCATTGGCCTGCTGCGGGAGCTGTCGGATGAAAGCGCCTATGAGCGGCACCTGCGAGCGCACGCCAGCGTACATTCCCGGGAAGAGTGGAACCGCTTTCACCAGGAACGGCTGAAGGCCCGGTATGCGCGCGCCAAATGCTGCTGATATGCGATAGAATCCCTCAATGCGTTTGATTCTCAGCTCCCTTTTCTGTACCCTTGCGCTTTTCGCCCAAACCAAGAAGATCCTGGTGGCGAGCGCCGATCCGGCCATGCTCAAGGATTTGCAGAGCGCCTCGTCGCAAGTCCGTGTGGTGCCCGTGACTCCCGAGACCGTCATGCAGGAGATCACCGACGCGGATGCTTATATCGGCGAGATCAAACCGGCCGAGGTGCGGGCCGGCAAAAACCTGAAGTGGGTGCAGATCATGAGCGCCGGAGCCGAACGGGTTCTTTTCATGTCCGGCGGGAACGATTTGCGCGACAGCAACATTGTATTGACGAACAATCGCATAGTGCAGGGTCCCGAGATTGCCGATCATGCCATGGCCATGCTGCTGACACTCACCCGGCAGCTGAATAAGTTTATCGGCGATCGCCAGCAGGAGACATGGCAGCCGCGCAACTTCGGGGGAATCGAATTGAACGGCCGGAACGCTTTGGTGATCGGCGCGGGCGGCATCGGACAGCAGATCGCTCTCCGGGCATGGGCCTTCGGCATGAAAGTGACCGCCGTGGATCCTCAGGACTATCCCTTCACTCCTTTCATTCAAAAGATTGTGAAGCCGGACCAATTGGACGAGGTACTGCCGCAGGCGGATGTCGTCTTCATATCCGTGCCGCTCACCGAGAAGAGCCGGAAAATGATGGGCGCGAAGCAGTTTGAGCTGATGAAGAAGGATTCCTATTTCATCGCCGTAAGCCGGGGCGGTATCTACGATATGAACGGGCTAGTGAAGGCGCTGGATGGACGCAAGATCGCGGGCGCCGGCGTGGATGTGACCGATCCCGAGCCGCTGCCGAAAGGGCATGCGCTCTGGAAGTTCGAGAATGCCATCGTGACGCCGCATATCGCCGGAAGGTCGGATAAGGACCGGGGACGCATGGTGAATACGATTAAGGAGAATATCCAGCGCTTCGTTGCCGGCAAGCCGCTGATTAACGTAGTGGACAAGCAGCGCGGATCCTAGCCCGCGAGCCAGGTCGTCATAGTACCTATCTTTCGGGTGATAGCCATCAAATTAAGGCTTTTTCCCTTATACTCAGTGGATAAGCCCCCATGCATCCCAGAACATTCGAGGAGGGTGCGCCCGCCCACCGCATTAAAGTGCTGCTGGGCTGCGCCTTGCTCGCCGCGGGGATCGCCGCTGCCGGACGGGTGATTTCGTTTGCATCCCTAGGAATCCTTTACATTGTTCCGCTGTTGATCTCGGCCGCGTTTCTCCCGCGCTGGGCTGTACTCGTGGCTGCCGTTACGGCAGCCGCCTTGCGGGAAAACGTCGGACCCACGGCCTGGGATGAAGATTCAGTTTCGCGCTTCTCGCTGGGGCTGGTTGCGTTTGTGGGAGCCGGACTGTTTGTATCTGAAATGGTGCGGCGCCGAAAAGTGGAAGCCGATAGCCTGCGAAACCTTGCCGAGCAGAGCGAGTTGCGCCGGGAAGCCGAGGAGGATGCACGAGTACTGATTGAGAGCAGTCCCGCGGCCATTATTACGGTGGACCCGGATGGCAGCATCGATTTAGCCAATGAAGCCGCGAAAAGCCTGCTGGGTCTGGACTCGGAATCCCTCGCCGGCCGGAAAATCGCGGACTATTTTCCGATGCTGGGCGAGCTACTCAACTCGAAACGCACGGTATCGCTGGTGCGCACCATGGTGGAGAGCAGCGGCCGACGGAACAACGGCGAGATGTTCTACGCGCACATGTGGCTGTCCAACTACAAAACAGCCGCCGGCACCAAGCTCGCCCTGGTAGTCGCGGATATTTCCGAGCAGCTTCGGGACCGCGAAGAGGTGGGGCTGCGGCAGCTGCTGATGAACTCCCGGATCATCGCGGGGGCCGTATCGCATGAGATTCGCAACCTGGCTGCGGCGGCCGAAGCGATGCACGACAATATCGGGAAATCCTGCGGCGTGGGGGAAAGTGAAGACTTCCACGCGCTCGGGCGGCTAATCGAGGCGATGCGCAAGCTGTCCTCCTCTGAGATGATGGCCAGCGCGGAGCAGGCCCTGACCGGGGTGGATCTCAACGCGCTGCTCAAAGAGTTGAACGTCATTTTGGCTTCCGGGTTGGCCGATTCAGATGTGGAGCTCCGATGGGAAGTTGCCGAACGGCTGCCGCATGTACGGGCGGACCATTCGGGCCTGCTCCAAATTCTTCTCAATCTCGCGCAGAATAGCCGCCGGGCAGTGCAGGGAGTCCGAAAAGCACGCATTACGGTGTCGGCTTACCAACTCGGCAGTTCCGTGATGGTGTGTGTTTCGGATAACGGCCCGGGGGTCTCGTCCCCGGAGACATTGTTTCAGCCGTTTCAACACGGCGCGGCATCGACCGGCCTGGGCCTGTATGTCTCTCGCGCCCTGGTTCGCACTTATGGCGGCGAACTGCAATATGCCAAGCGAAGTTTCGAGGGGTCTTTTGTCACCGAATTGCCGGCCATGGTGCAAACGGAGGCCGCGACTGCCTGAGGTGTCCCCGATACGAATTGCTCTAGTGGACGATCACGCCCTGCTGCGGGAGGTGTTGGCAAGAACTCTGGCGCAAGAGCCCGGCTTCGTAATAGCGGGGGAATGCCCTGGCGTGCCTGAGGCGCTGGAACTGGTGAGCCGTCAGGCGGTTGATATCGTTTTGTTGGACATCAACTTGGGTTCCGAGCAGGGCGGCTCCTTCCTGAGCCGCGCGCGCGTGGCGGGTTATCGCGGAAAGATCCTGGTTGTCACCGCCGGAGTGAGCGAGCGCGAGGCTGCCTGGCTTTTGAAGCGGGGATGCTCTGGAATCTTCCTAAAATCGGAAGCGCCTTCGGAACTGATTGAGCGCATCCGTGGAGTCATGGACGGCACTTCCAGAATGGACGCCGTATCCGTAAAGGCCGTGCTCTCCCAATTGGAAAGCGGCGAACACATCAAGAAACAGCTGACTCCGCGGGAATGTCAGGTGCTGCGCGCGGTGTGCGAGGGGTTGTCGAACAAGGCGATCGCCGACCGGTTGGAAGTGTCCGACAACACCGTCAAGTCATTCCTGCAGCAGTTATTTCTCAAGATTGGCGTCCGGACGCGGGCGCAACTGGTCGCGGCCGCGATTGAACAGTACTGGGATCAGCTGGATCGGAATTAATGGCCGGACTACGGTGCTGTTTTCCTAGCCGCGGGCGCGGCGATTGCCGCATCGATTGCCTTTTCAAACTCGGAAATCGGCTGATTGCCGCTCAGCAGCACGCCGTTTATGAAAAAGGCGGGTGTGCCCGACACGCCGGCAATCATGCCCGCTTGCAGATCACCGTCCACCGGCGCCTTGAACCTGCCGCTGGCCAGGCAGGCGGAAAATCCCGGCACGTCTAGACCGGCGGTTCGCGCCTGCTCGGTGAGACCGCCTTGGTCGAGTTTCGATTGATTCGCGTACAGCAGATCGTGGTATTCCCAGAATTTGCCCTGGTCGCCCGCGCAGCGTGATGCTTCGGCTGCCTGTTGCGCCTGCCCGTGGATCTGCCGCAGCGGGAAGTCGCGATATCCCAGCCGCACCTTGCCCTTATATTTATCCAGGATGGCTTTTACGGTGGATTGGGTTGCCTGGCAGTAGGGGCACTGAAAATCGGAGAATTCGACGATGGTGACGGGTGCTTCGGGGTTGCCGCGGAGGCGCGAGGGATCTGCGGCCACCTCGACCTTGGGACGCATCAACAGGATCGAGACTGCGGCCTTGTCGCGCATCGCGTCGACGTAATCTTGACGGGCCTGCTGGCGCTTGGCCTGCAGCAGCGCCTGTTCCACCTGCGGCTTCACCTCGCTCAGAGGCCGGTTGAAGCGGTCTTTTTGTGCAAGATAATACGCCTCGGTTTCACTGGCGGAAGGCGGAGGGACGGCCCGGTCGACTGTCTCCTCCAGGAACGCCTCTGGGGAGAGGTTTTTGCTCTTGGCGGCAGCTTCGAGCAACTTCTGATTGATCACATTTCGGAGCGCCTTGCTCTTTAGGTCGTATTCCTGATTCTTGAGCTGCCACAACTGGCCTGCGATGGAGGGGAGCAGGTCTTCGTCGTAAATCTCCTGGGTCCCAACCCGGGCGAGCGGTTGCCGACTCGTCTGCGCGAAGGCCGGCGCAAGCGTAAGGATGGCAGCAAGTGAAAAGGGAGTTGTCCATTTTTCGAGTTGAGTCATTATCAACAATCCGCCTGTGATTTTCCTGTATTGTACACGCGATTCTCGACGGACCGAACCATTTTTTGCCTGAAACCTGAGTTACCACCCGAAAGATAGGTTGCCCTAGACCGGCTAAGGTGTTTTACTTAGACTTCGACTAAGTGATTGGCATCGAGTGCTGGTAGCCAGCAGGCTTCGGGCAGTGCGTTCCGCGCCTGGAGGGGAGTGAAAGCCATGGCAACGAGAAGATCAAGCTGTATCCGAGGTCGATCCCGTGCCACCCCGAAAGCACATCCCCAGACGCGGTCACCGTTGCAAGTAAACTTCACAGCAAGACCAGGCCTAAATGGGTGCAAATTTATCGGAAAAAGCTATCACGGTGACCCCGAAAAAACTATTGTAAGGGTGTAGACCTTGGTGATATTATGCATTCGCCTAAGCAACAACTAGCGTTTCAGATTGGTCTGGAACAGGTTTTGGCAGCCTATAGAGTAGCTGCATTGGGAGTCGCTGCCTCACGCGGCTCTTCAAGTGACGATTAGGCACGAGGAGAACTTCAAACGATGACATTGGTGTTTCGGCAAGTCCGATAAGCAAAAGAGCCGGTTCTGAGGGAACAGAACCGGCTCATCGGCGAGCTTGGTAGCCCGCAGGCACTGGTGTGCTCCTACAGACTACCATTTTTTTCCAGCCACGGAATAGTGCACAAACCTTAGGCGGGGCCTAGGTGTACTAGTACTCCATGGCCGGACAGGTCGGGGATTCCCGCCCGTCGTCATGCTTGATTGCTCCGCATGTCAGCACGTGTACGGTGCGATCAGGAATTTTGTTCACATTTGACCAAAGGAGAAAATATGCGTAGTCGAAGTTTTGCAAAGACGATATTGAAAACCGGTTCGACTCTGTGTCTGGCGGCACTCACGGTGACCACCGTTGTAGCCATCGTGGGCGATGGCATTGACAATGGGGCTAAGTTCGAGCTTGATGGAAATGCCTCAGTTGGAGCCACTCACGACTGGAATCAGGTTTATGCAGATAAACTGAACAACACTAACACTGCGGGAGCGCTGGCGATCGCATTCACCACGGATATTGTGGATAAAGGCGACAATATCCTGAGCGGCGGTGGCACAAAAGATCCCCTCCCATTCTCGGGGTGGGCGTGGAAGCAGAACAGCACCACCACGGTGCAGGACAAGGACGATATCCAACACGCTTATGCAGCGGCTTACAAGCTGGGGAACGGACACACCGGGATCTTCTTCGGCGCGGATCGCTTTTCGAACTCCGGCGATGCGCAAATGGGTTTCTGGTTTGTTCAGGACCCCAACGTTGGCATTAATAACGTCGCCAAAGGGGGCAACACCGGCGGATTCAACGGGATCCACATGGAGGGTGACCTACTGATTGTAGCCCACTTTGTCAACGGCGGAAGTGTGCCGGAAATCGAATTATTCAAGTGGGTGGGGAGCGCAGAAACTGGGACGATTCAGCCGATTGGCGGCGTCAACGTTAACCTCTGTAATCCTGCCTCGGGCAACCTTCCCGGCATTTGCGCCATTACTAATAGCGGAGCTGTCGGGTCAACCTGGACAATTGTTGAGAAGTCGAGTGACAGTCCAAAACTGACCGGTCTGTTCATGGAGGGCGGTATCGACCTCACGAATGCTCTGGGCGGCTCTCCTTGCTTTAACAAGTTCTTCGCCGAAACCCGCTCGTCGGCGAGTGCGACCTCCACGCTGAGTGACTTCACAGTGCCGGTACCGTTCTCACTTTGCACTGTCGATGTTACTAAGGCGTGCGCGACTGGTGCCGTTCAGACGGCCGCCGACGGCCATAACTTTGCGCACTACACATTTACCGGGAAAGTATTCTCGCCTGACGGCGTCGTTTACGATCCAAAGGTCAAAGACACCTTCCCGACCGGCGCATTTAATACGAAACTGAGTGCGGGATCAGATCCTGCAGCTGCGGCTGCCTGCACCCCAGATGCAGATAACTCTTGTACAATTAACATTCCGGCGACCGGTGGATTAACCGGCGGCGAGGCCGGTGGCCAGCCGTACAGTGGCAGTTTCGATATGGCGGCGCCCCTGCCGGCCAGCGACACCAATAACCCGGCCGGGACAAATCCAAATAGAGTATTCGCCAGCGCCGCTCCAATTTCAGGGGGATCCCAAACAGTCACAAGCGGCAGCGCAAAGGCGTGGAGTCCTTACGATGCTACCGGTCAAGCGTGTAACATCTCAGTGAGCTCAAACCTAACACTCGGTAAGGGTTGCGCAGTGAATATTGTGCAAAACACTTCCGCAACCGCCCTCAATCTCCAGGTGCAAACCGAGATTAAATTATGCAGTACCGTACCTGTCTCCGCAGGCGGTGTCCAGGTCAAGAATATCACCTTGAACGATAACGTAATAGGGCCCATCGCCACCAATATCACTCTGAATGCCCCGACAGGCAGTACTCCCAACTGCGTGTACTTTTATCCGAAGTACACGCCGGCTTCGGCAACTTGTACCGCTGCCGATGGCCGGTGCGCATTTAGTGATATCGTAACGGTTGTAAACAACCAGACCAACAAGGTAGACTGCTCGACGAACGCGGGAGCACTCGGATGTCCGGTGAACGACTTCAACTCGCCCGTCCAAGCTCCTAGCCCTGCATCGGCTACCTGTCGAGTCTGTCCTTTTAACGCTTGCTCGGGATC
>DATLBY010000054.1:0-5883 GCA_035526665.1 Bryobacteraceae bacterium | reverse complement strand
CCGTTCATCGCGACGTTCAACAGAGCCTGTTTCAACAGGTCCCGATCACCGACGATGAGCGCGGGTTCGGGGCGGCTCTGGTCGAGTTTGATTTGAACATGCCGGTTCTGCGCCTGCGGAGTCACGAGATCCGCCACCTCCTGTGTCACCTCCTGCAGGTTGCAATCCGCCATGTTCAGATCCAGCGGCCGGTTGAAATCGAGAAATGTCTTCACTACCCGGTCCAGGCGTCGAATCTCACGAGAGATGATGTCCAGCTCATTTCCGAGCCCATTGGGCAGCTCCTGCATCCTGCTTCTCGCAAGCTCCAGATGCAGGGTGATGGCATTCAGAGGATTCTTGATTTCATGGGCAACCCCGCTGGTGATACGGCTGATCGCAGCCAGGCGTTGGGATGTGTCCAGTTGAGTTTCGATCTGTCTCCTGGTCTCTGCGTCCTTAAGCGTCACCAGCGTGCCGACGAGCTTATCCGGGAAATGGTCGACAAGTTCTACGCTCACCAGCAGTTTCGCCGCCGGCATATTCGGACGCTCCAGAACCACGGCCTGGTCGCGGATCGGCATTCGGAGCCTCACCGCCTGCTGAATGGCCGTGCCCAACGACGTCCACGCGGGAAAAATTTCTTCAAAGCTGCAACCGATCAAATCATCGCGGCCCCGTGCGAGCATTCTCTCGGCGGGCTGGCCGGCCATGCGGAGTATTCCGTTGGGATCGAAGAGCAGGACGGCCTCATCCAACCGCTGCAGCATCTGATTGATATTGCTCCGCAGATTTAGGGCATCCTGTTTTGCGCCGTAGAACTGCTGGCCGAGGGACGTGAGCTTGGAGTGCACGTCGGCAAACTCTTTCGATTCGAAGCTATCTGCCTCAGCTTTGCCCACATCGCCTTTAGTAATGAGTTCAATGTTCCGGCTGATGCGTTCCAGGGATCCGCTGACCAGGTTCGAAACCAGGATTGCCAGAACTCCGCACAAGAGTAATGATACGAAGGAAAAAACTCCCAACTCCCGCAGCTTGGGTTCAATGGCGTCGCGCAGCAGTACGGATGAGACGAACACTTTTACAGACAGGACTGGATTAGTCTGCTGCGGAACTCCCAGCGGCGCGGTAACTACATAGTCGCGGCTCGACCGGAACACCTGGAATAGTCGCTGCCACAAACCTTGGTGCAGCCACTCGGACATAAGTGTGGATTGCTGGAACTGCTGTCCTGCCCTGCCTGGGGATGAGGCCGCGAGAATATTGCCGTCCTCGCTGACCAGAAGAATCTCGATGACGCCGCTGGAGCTGCTCATCGTCTTCTCAAGAATGCGTGGCAGCACGCGGTCTTCGCGGACGATCTTGTACCAAAGATTTTTTCGCGAGGCCAAATCGGCGGGTGAGTTGGTTTCCACCAGCGCGGCCCGCTCGCGGATTCTCTCGAGGGTATAACTCTTAACCTGCTCGGCAATTAGCTGGGCGCGCTCCTCGGCATTGGAGAAGCTCTCGTCGATCGTATTATGCAGATTAAGGGCGGAAAGCGCCAGCACGATGGTGAGCACCAGCGCCAGGATCGAGATCCGAAGGCGAGCCTTGAGGGTCATTGCGGATTTCTGAGCCTGGCCGCCGCACAGAGGGCGACCACCCGCAGGTATGACGCGTTGAGAGTGAACAGGTTACGCAACCACCACTTTCTAGGTGGCCGAAGCTTCCCCTTCAGCGGCTCCGTACTCTTTCAGCTTGTTGAAAAGCGTCTTCAGACTGATGCCGAGGATCTCGGCGGCGCGCGTTTTGTTGTTCTTGGTGTGCTGTAGCGTGAGTTGGATCAGTGCCTTCTCTGCCTCACCCACGGTAGTTCCCACCTGCAGTTTCACGGCATCGGGCTCCTGAACGTCCGCCAGTGGGCGGACTCCGATGCTGACGCCGAAATCGCGCGGAAGGTGGTGGACGGTAATCGGTCCTTCACCGGCGATAATCACCGCGCGCTCCAGCACGTTCCTGAGCTCGCGCACGTTCCCCGGCCAGTTGTGACGCTTCAACTGCTCCATGGCCTCAGAGCTGATGTCGGTCACTTTACATCCGTGCTTGCGATTCAGGTCCCGGATCAACGCTTCCGTAAGCAGCGGTAGGTCGCCCTCCCGCTGGCGGAGCGGGGGAAGTGCGAACTGGAATACATTCAGGCGATAGAAAAGGTCCTCGCGGAGCTCACCCTTCCGTAGCGCCTCCTCCAAAACCTTATTCGTGGAGGCGATAATGCGCACGTCCACTAGGATTTCGTTCTTGCCGCCCAGCCGCCGCACGCGAGAGTCTTCCAGCACGCGCAGCAGTTTCGCCTGTGTGCCAATTGGCATTTCTGCCAGTTCGTCCAGCAGCAGGGTTCCATGCTGGGCCAGCTCAAAGCAGCCCGCCCGGCGCTCCACCGCTCCGGTGAACGCGCCCTTCTCATGACCGAATAGCTCGCTCTCCATCAATGTTTCCGGCATTGCGGCGCAATTAATGGCGATAAACGGACCCCCGCGGCGCGGGCTGAGCTGGTGAATGGCGCGTGCTACCAGTTCCTTGCCAGTCCCGCTCTCGCCGGAAATCAGAACAGCCGCTTTGCTGGGCGCAACCTGCCGCACTAGGGAGAAAACCTGCTGCATCGGCGCCGAGCCGCCCACCAGATCCACCAGGACGCCTTGATAGCTTAATTGGCGCTGCAGCCGCTCCGTCTCTTCGGCCATACGGCTTTGCGAGGCGGCACGTTCCAGCAGGATACGGAGCGCCGCGGGCTGGATCGGCTTTTCCAAAAACCAGAACGCCCCAAGGTCATGAATTGTGGCGATGGCCGTTTCGATGTTCCCGAACGCGGTCAGCACAATGGCCGGAGGCACGTTGCCTTGCGTGGAAAGCCGCTTCAACAGCTCAAACCCATCCATGCGCGGCATCATCAAGTCCGTCACGAGCACTTGAACCGAGCCATTGTTGAGCTTTTCGAGCGCATCCTGACCATCACACGCCGTTTCGGCGGTGAAGCCCCAGGAAGAAACCATGCTGGCCAAGCCAGCCCGCTGATTCTCTTCATCGTCCACGATAAGTACGCGCGTGGCTCCTGGAGTGACGATATTATTCATTCCAGCCTATTGTACTTCTTATGTTTGCCGGATGATAGAATCCAATTTGGCGGCTCCGGCAGTACTCCGCCTAGGGCCTGCGGAGCGGCGATACAGGAGTTCACATGCGTGGAAATCAGAAGGTTCTGGAGTTTCTGAACGAGGTTCTCAAGGCGGAGTTGACCGCCATCAACCAGTACTTCCTCCATTCCGAAATGTGTGAGAACTGGGGCTATCTGAAGCTCGCCGCCTATGGACGCAAGGAGTCCATCGAGGAGATGGTGCACGCGGAACTCTGTATGGAGCGCATCCTTTACCTGGACGGGTCGCCTACCATGCACGAACTCTTTCCGCTGCGCATCGGCAAGACGGTGAAGGAGCAGATTCAAAACGATCTCGCTCTGGAACTCGAGGCGGTGCCCCGGCTGAATGAAGCCATTCGCGTCTGCGTGGAAGTTGGCGACAACGGCTCGCGGGATCTTTTTCAGAAAATCTTAGTGGACGAGGAGCACCACATAGATTTCCTGGAGGCTCAACTGCACGTGATCCGGGAAGTCGGCATCGAGAACTATCTCGCCACGCAGATCCACAAGAACGAAGAGGGCGGCGGATCCGGGCACGGGCATTAACCCGCACCAGCAATGAAGCGTCTCCTGCTGCTTCTCCTGATCCTCTCAGCCGCGGGATCCGGGCTTAACGCTCAAAAGAATCTGGCCGGCGCACCCGGGATTCAGCAAGCGCTTGCACGCCTGAACACCGTGGGAAATGTGCTGATGATCGCGGCACACCCGGACGATGAGAACACGGCGCTGCTCACGCAATTCGCCCGCGGGCGGCATCTGCGCACCGGCTATCTGTCGCTCACTCGCGGCGAGGGCGGGCAGAACCTGATTGGCTCTGAGCAGGGCGAGATGCTGGGTCTGTTGCGGACACAGGAGCTGCTGGCCGCCCGGCGGATTGACGGAGCAGAGCAGTTCTTCACACGCGCGATCGACTTCGGCTTCTCCAAAACGGCTGAGGAGACATTGGAGAAATGGGGACGTGAGCGCGTCCTGGGCGACGTAGTGTGGGTGATCCGGAGATTTCAGCCGGATGTCATCGTCCTTCGCTTTTCAGGTACGCCGCGCGATGGTCACGGGCAGCATCAAAGCTCCGCCATTCTCGCGAAAGAGGCCTTCGCCGCCGCGGCGGACCCGGCCAGGTTTCCCGAGCAGTTGAAGTACGTGCAGCCGTGGCAGGCCAAACGCATGCTCCATAACCTTCCCGGTTTTACCAGGCAGATGGAGGAGGAAGCAGCGAAAACGCCGGGCCGCATTGAGGTGGAGGCCGGCGACTTCGATCCCATGCTGGGCTATTCCTATATGGAAATTGCGACGCAAAGCCGGAGTATGCACCGCAGCCAGGGTATGGGAGGCGCGCCGCGTCGCGGGCCGAACAAAAACCACCTGGTGACGATCGCGGGCGAACCGGCGTCAGTAGACTTGTTCCAGGGGATCGATACCACCTGGAACCGGATACCAGGTGGAGCCAAGGTGGCTGAGGTCCTGGGGCAGGCTGTTCAGAAGTTCGACGCCAATCATCCCGAGAAGACGGTACCGCTCCTAATACAAGCGCGGCCCTTGATTGCCGGCATGGGCGATTCCAGGGCAGTTCAAAAACTGAACGAGGTTGACGAGCTGATCGTGATGTGCGCCGGTCTGTGGTTGGATGCCTCCGCGGAGCGCAGCGTGGTGGTTCCGGGGGAAACGGCAAAGATCTCCATTACGGCGCTGAACCGTTCGCGGCTCACGGTACGCCTTAAGGAAGTGAAGCTGGAAGGCGCGCGAGGCGTCCCCGCGCCCGCGGGCCAAAGCCACACGTTACCCTACAACCAGCCATTCACCGCCACGCTGCCATGGGCCATCCCGGCGTCGCAGCCCTATTCGCAACCCTACTGGATGCGCGATCCGGCGGCCGGAAACCTATATTCCGTTGCCGATCAAAGGCTGCTGGGGACACCGGAGAACCCGCCGGTGCTGCAGGCGCGCTTCCGTCTTGCCGTGGAAGACCGTGATATTCAAGTGACCCGTCCGGTCTGGAATCGCTATGTGGATCGGGCCCAGGGCGAACTTACGCGTCCCTTGGTTGTTGCGCCGCCGGTCGCGCTCCGGTTGGCGGAAAGGGCGCTGATTTTTCCGGCCGCCACTGCCAAGCCCGTGGAGATCGAGGTGACGGCCAATGCGGCCGCCAAAGGCACTGTTCGCCTGGAAGCGCCGGCAGGCTGGGTGGTAGAGCCTTCCTCGCGCGCGTTCGACCTCTCGGAAGCCGGCCAGCTAATCGCGCTCACATTCAGGATCACTCCCCCGGCGGCGGAGAGCCGCGGCGAGTTGCGGGCTATCGCGAGCGTCGGGGATCAGGTCATTTCCTCGGGAATGCGTATCTTCGATTACTCGCACATCCCGCCGCAAACGGTTTTTCCGCCTGCCCAGGCGGGAATCGTGCGGGCCGACATCAAATCACTGGCAAAAAACATCGGCTACATCATGGGAGCTGGGGACGAAATTCCCCACGCGCTCCAGCACGCCGGGTGGAATGTTTCGCTGCTGGATGCAAGCTCGTTGGCACAGGCAGATCTTGGGTCTTACGACGCTATCGTGGCCGGTGTCTGCGCCTACAACGTCCGGACCGACCTTCGCGCGAATCACTCGCGGTTGCTGGAATATATGAAGAACGGCGGCACCTACGTGGTCCAGTACAACGGTGTCGCGAGCAGTCCCTGCACCACACGGCCGGAGCATGTGGAACATATCGGCCCGTTTCCATTGAAAATCGC
>DATLBY010000053.1:0-2716 GCA_035526665.1 Bryobacteraceae bacterium | reverse complement strand
GATTTCGAGACACCACGGAGATCAATCATTGCAGCATGCCTCCGCACTCCATGCAGCCAAGGCATGGGAGGCGGAAGAGCAACAAATGGCGATCATGCTTTGATGATGCCACGGCAGTCTGGAAGGATTCGAAAATCGCTGTGAGAAAATCAGGTGGTGCCGAACAGCCTGGCGTTGGCGCTTACCTCCCTGGCGCGTGAGGAAAAGCTGCTGCAATCGAAGGTGATGCCTTTCGTGATTTTTGCCGTGGCCCTGGCCGCGGGGCTGCTGCTGCGCCACCTCGCCTTACACATTCTGCGTTCCGGCAAAGATTCCAGGACGGCGTTTCGCGTCGTGTTTCTGCGGGCTGTAGGCATGCCTTCCATCCTCTGGTGTTTTGCCGGCGCACTGGAGGTAGCGCTGCTGTACGCCCCGCTATCGCAGGCGCAAATGTACTGGGCCGGCAAGGGAATCGGCGCGTTTCTGATCATCAGCGCCAGCCTGGCTGTGGCATCGATTCTGGTACGAATGATCGCTGTTTACGGTGAGCGCAACGACATGGCCTTCGCCGGCGCAGGACTATCGCAGACTCTGGTGAACGTCGCAATTTGGGGAATCGGCGGCATCGTACTGCTGCGGCACTTTGATATCTCGATCACTCCGCTGCTGACGGCCTTGGGCGTAGGCGGCCTCGCGGTCGCGCTGGCGCTGCAGGATACGCTGGCCAACTTTTTCGCAGGCGTTCACATTCTGGTGGAAGCGCCGATCCGCGTAGGAGATTTTATCCGGCTGTCGAGCGAAGAGGAAGGGGTGGTCAGCGACATTGGCTGGCGGACGACCCGGGTACACAACGGCGGCAACAACACTATCGTGATTCCTAACACAAAAATCACTTCCGGCATTCTGACGAATTTCAGTCTGCCGGACGCGAGGGTTGCGGCCGACATTCCTATTCTGGTTGGGCATGAGGCGGAGCCCGACCAGGTGGCGGCAATTGCGATGGAGGTGGCTGCCGCGACTCCCGGCGTATTGACCGAACCTTCGCCGGTGGTCATGTTCGACCCGGGCATCACGCCGACACATATGCAGATGAAGCTGACGGTTCACGTGGCCAGTCAAATGCAGAAAGGCGGCGTCCAATCCAGAATCCGCGTTGCCTTGCTGCACCGTTTTCGCGAGGAGAAGGTGCCGCTTCCCTCCACTGAGAAGATCGTTTTATTTCGTCCTTGAGGTCCATGAGAATCGGAATCGATACGGGCGGGACGTTCACCGACTTTGTGGTGGCCCCTGAGGACGGGCCGATACAAACTTTTAAGCTGCGTTCAGATCCGGGGGATCCCGCGCGAGTGATCCTCGCCGGCCTGGCGCGCATCGCGGCAACGCGCAGGACCGAGGTGATTCATGGATCCACGGTGGCGACCAATGCGCTGCTGGAGCGCAAAGGCGCGCGCACGGCTCTGGTGACGACCGCGGGTTTTGAGGATGTGATCGAGATCGGCCGTCAGAACCGCGCACAGCTGTATGTTCTAAATCCAGCGCCGCGCCGGCTGCTGGTGGAGCGCAGGCTGCGATTCGGCGTAAACGAGCGAAGTTATTTTGACGGAGTCATCGCCCGACGGCCTTCGCGCCAGGAACTCGGCGAGCTCGGCAGCAAGCTGCAGCGGGCGAAGGCGGAGGCGGTTGCCATCTGCTTTCTGCACGCCTATCGGAGTCCGGAAAATGAGCGGGCGGTGGCCGAGGCATTGGAAGGCCTGGGGTACGTGTGCAGCTCGCATGAAATCTGCCCGGAGTTCCGCGAGTATGAGCGGACGTCCACTACAGTGCTGAATGCTTACATTGGTCCGCTGATGGACAGGTATTTGGGTGCCCTCGAAAGTGGAACGAAATACCGGCTATCGGTGATGCAATCGAATGGCGGCCTGATGACAGCGGCCGAGGCGCGGCGTCACGCGGTGCGAACGCTGCTGTCCGGGCCGGCGGGCGGAGTAGTGGGAGCCATTGCGGTGGCGAAACAGGCCGGCATCAAAAACCTGCTGGCCTTCGATATGGGAGGCACTTCCACTGACGTGAGTCTGTACGCCGGCTGTGCCACGGCGACCATGGAAGGCTCCGTGGACGGGTTCCCGGTCAGAGTTCCCATGCTGGATATTCACACCGTGGGCGCCGGCGGCGGATCCATTGCGCGGATGGACGAGGGCGGGGTGTTGCACGTGGGGCCGGAGAGCGCCGGCGCCGATCCCGGACCGGCATGCTATGGACACGGAACCGAGGCCACGGTTACGGACGCGAACCTGGTGCTGGGCCGCATTCAGGCAAAGCACTTCCTGGGGGGAGCCATGGCGATTGACCTGAGCCGCGCGCGGGAGGCCATTGACCGCCTGGCAAGGCAACTCGGGTTGGGCAGGGCCGCCGCGGCCAGAGGGATTATCCGTGTCGCCAACGCGAATATGGAGCGTGCGATTCGCGTCGTGTCAGTAGAGCGTGGTCACGATCCGCGCGCCTTTACCCTGGTGGCCTTCGGTGGCAGCGGCGGGCTGCATGCCTGCGAGATCGCCGCCAACCTTGGCATTCAAACCGTGCTGGTCCCGAAGAATGCCGGCGTCCTGTCGGCGTTGGGCATGGTGATTGCCGACCAGGTGCGTGACTACGCGGCCGGCGTTTTAGGAAGACAAGAGTTCGAGCAGGAGTATCGAAGCCTGGAAAAGAGGGCGCGCGCCGACATGCGTGGCGCGGCGCT
>DATLBY010000052.1:0-2405 GCA_035526665.1 Bryobacteraceae bacterium | reverse complement strand
TCTCATTGGGCGCCGACGGAGCGCCTGGAGGCGATGGCATCAACGGGGATATCGTGAGCTGGAAGAGTCAATAGTGGAGCGGCGCGTTCACAGCGCCGGCGTCACCCTCATCGAGATGTTGGTGGTGGTGGCTCTGATCGGCCTGGTGGCCGCCGTCAGCTTTCCTTCGGTCACCTCCGGCATCGATTCCATCCGGCTGCGTTCCGCCACTGACACGGTTGTCAGCTTTCTGAATGCCGGCTTGAACAAGGCGGAGCGGCAGCGGCAGCCCGTGGAGATCACCATTTCAAAGGCCGACAATACTCTGGCGATGCGCTCGCTGGATCCCGGCTTTTTTAGAAGCGTGCAAATGCCGGAAGGCATCACCATCGTCCGGCTCTGGCCGGAGATTCAGGGCTTGGAGGAGACGTCGCGCTCCTTCCTTCTATACCCGGATGGAGTGGTGCCGAGACTCGGCGTGGAGCTCGCGAACCGCCGCGGTGTGCATCGCGTGGTGCGCGTGGATCCCATTACCGGAGTGCCGCTGGTGGAGCAGATGCCATGAGGCAGAGAGGGTTCACGCTCCTTGAGGTGCTGGTGGCTACCGTGATTATGGCGGTGGCGGTCACCGGCCTGCTTTCCGCGCTCTCAACTTCCCTGCGCAATGCCTCGCGATTGACCGATTACGATCGCGCCGCCTTGAGCGCCAAAGTGAAAATGGACGAACTGCTCACCACGCGGCAGCTGCCACGGGGAGCCGTGATTGAGGGTCCCTGGGAGTACGGTGGCTGGCGGGCGCGAGTGACTGCGTTTGAATCGCTTCCCAAAGCCGAGCCCGGTTCGCTGATCCTGGACCGCGTGGAGCTGGAGCTGTGGTGGATGAGCGGCGAGACGCGCCGGCATTTGAACCTGGAAGGTTTTCGAATGGGGGAGCTGACCCGGTGAAACGCGAACGAGGCGTTACTCTTCTGGAACTGCTGGTGGCCGTCTCGCTGCTGAGCCTTCTCTCCGTGGGGATTCTCTTCGCTTTACGCGTAGGTTTCAACAGCATGCAGAAGGCCAACAGCAAACTGATGGCGAACCGCCGGGTGCTGGGCGTCGAGCGCCTGATTGAAAACCAGATCGCCGGATACATGCCGGTACATGCTGATTGCAAATTTTCTCCCGAGGCGCCGGCGGTATCCATGCCGTATTTCCAGGGCGACCCGGATTCCATGCGGTTTGTTTCCAATTACTCCATGCAGGAGGCTGGCCGCGGCTACCCGCGCATCCTCGAATATCAGGTAATTCCCGGCGACAACGGCAATGGCGTGCGCCTGGTGGTCAACGAGTTCCTCTACAGCGGCGGCAGATCGACGGGAGCATCCTGCATAGGACAAACGGCGGATCCGCTCACTGGCCTGAATGTGGCCAAGTTCGCGCCCGTGCAGGTCGGGCCGGCTTCGTTTATCCTGGCCGACAAGCTGGCCTTCTGCCGGATTCTCTACAAGGAGGAGTTCCCCGCCCCCGCGCCTGTGCGGGAACGCTGGGCGCCGAAATGGACGCATCAGCGCCCGCCCTCCGCCGTGCGCATCCAGATGGAGCCGCTGGAGCGCGACCCATCCCGGGTCCAGTTGATCGCGATCACCGCCCCATTCCGGATTACCCGCGACCCCATGAAGCTGTATGTCGACTAGGAGCGGAGTTCGGCAACGCGGAGGCGCGCTGCTGGCGGTGCTGTGGCTTTCGGCGGCGCTGGCGGCGATCGCATTCTCGGTGGCCAACACCGTTCGCGGGGAGACCGAGCGCACCGCGACGCATTCAGAAGGAGTGCGGGCCTACTACCTGGCGACCGGCGCCGTCGACCGGGCCCTGCTCTATATGCAATGGGGCGCCGTCTTTCGGAATCCGGACGGCTCCCCCAAATATTACGAGCCGGGCATGTCGCGGCTCGACTTTACGTTTCCTACCGGCTTCGCCCGCGTCGAGATCATCCCCGAGGCGGCAAAGCTGAACATTAACGAAGCGCTGCCCGAGGAGCTGCTGCGGCTAGTTCTAAACGTAGGGGCCGAGCCGGGCCGTGCCCGCGAAATCGTACAGGCCATTGTGGATTGGCGGACTCCGGCGCAAGCTCCAAGTCCTTTTGATCAGTATTATTTAGGCCAGGTCCCGTCTTTTCGGTCGCGGCATGCGTCTATGGAAGAGATTGAGGAACTTCTTCTTGTGAAGGGCATGACGCCAGATCTGTTTTACGGAAGCTATGCACGGGACGCGCAGGGAAGCCTCCAGCCTCGAGGGGGACTGCGTGACTGTCTTTCGGTGTACGGCAGCACGGCTCAGGTAGATGTAAATACTGCCGAGCCCGCGGTGCTGGCCACCGTTGGACTTAGTTCGAATGCCATCGCAGCCGTTCTGCAGCGGCGTCATGCCTCCCCTTTTCGTAACTC
>DATLBY010000051.1:0-6027 GCA_035526665.1 Bryobacteraceae bacterium | reverse complement strand
CGGGTGCAAGACCGAGGCCGGGACGATTCGGCAGCAGCAGTTTGCCATTGACCACCTTCACTCCGCTGAAACGATCGTTGGCGATCAGCAGGTTTCCGTCGAGATCTGCGAAGTCGACAAGCGGCGACAGGTGGGCCGCGGCGGTGATCCCGACCGAGCTTTCGATCATGCAGCCAAGCATCGTCTTCAGCTTGAATGCCTTGGCTACCTGGATCATCTTGTAGGCCTCCATAATGCCGCCGGTCTTCATCAGCTTAATCACCACGCCGTCAAAAGAATCGGCGATCTTGGGCACGTCCGAGGGATGCAGGCACGACTCGTCCGCAAGGATCGGAATGTGCACCTTACTACGCACCCAGCGGCTCTCCTCAATCATGTGCGCCGGTAGCGGCTGCTCGATGAATTGAGCGCCCAGCGATTCCAGCCAGTTGATCTTGCGAACTGCTTCTTCCTTGCTCTTGAATCCCTCGTTGGCATCCAGCCGCAGCGGCTTTTTTGTCACGCTGCGGATCGCCTCCATCGTGCTTTCGTCCTTGTCGAGTCCCACTTTCACCTTCAGGATCGGGTAGGCCTCAGCCTCGCGCACTTTTTGCCGGGTAATCTCCGGAGTATCGATTCCGATCGAAAACGTGGTGACGGGCGCATCCTTCGCATCCAGGCCGAAGTAGCGATATAACGGCAGGCCCAGCTTCTGCCCAACCCAATCCATGAGGGCGATGTCGATGGCCGCTTTCGCCGCGTAGTTACCCTCGACCTTTGCGAAAACCTCCGTCATGATCTTCGAGAACTGGAAAGGATCGGCGGAGCCAAGCAGGGGACGCACCGATTCCACCGCCAGCCTGGCCATCTCGGCGTTCTCTTTATACCGGACAATGGGCGCGCCCTCGCCATGCCCCGTTATGCCGCCCGAGGAGAAGCTTAGATAGAGAACGTCACGAAAATCGCTCGACGACATGGTGGTGGTCCACGTGTGCCGCAGCTTGTGCCTGACAATAGCCGGTTCCACCTTGTTGCTGGCCGGAACGGCGCCTTTCGCGGTCTGCACCGCTCCGGCGACAGCCAGTGTCTTCACCCAGTCGCGACGATTCATTTCGGTCTCCTTGCGGCAACAAAAAGTTTGCTCCAATGCGGCTCCTCTAATCGACCGATCTGCACGACCGGCCGCTGATACGTCGTGGCTTGCAGAAAATTGCCGTCACCGATGTACATACCGGTATGCGTGATCTTCCGGCCGGATGCGCCAAAATACAGCAGGTCACCCGGCTGCACTTCCGCTTTGCTCACTTCTCTCAGCTGGCCCGAGTCGGCTTGCTGCTGAGCATCCCGCGGCAGCACGATCCCACGGCTACGCAGAAGCATCTGCGTCAGGCCCGAACAGTCGAATCCGAAACTCGATGTGCCGCCCCACAGATAAGGAATCCCCAAAAACTGCATGCCAAGATCGATGGCTTCAGCGGCCGTCCGCAAGCCCTGGTTGGTACTGACGTCGCCTGATTGAACGTAGCCTGTCCGTTCGTCCGGCAAATGAACACGCAGCCACTTCAGCTGATTTGCCTCGACCTCGTCAATTATCTCCAACTTCGCCTCATAAGGAAGGGTTAGTACCGGCTGGCGCCTGGTCACGCTGGCTTCGCGGTAGATATTCGCAAAGATACTCGTCACCTCCCCAATGCGGCCGGTGGAAGCGTACACCGGAACGCCGGCCTTCACTCGGACGAGCGAGCTTTCGGGTGTCCAGCCGGAGTAGGAATCGGGCGTCTGGATCCGCAACCAGCCGGCTTTCTCCTCCAGAATCAAGACCGTAATACCGTAGATCGCTTGCGATACCACGTCAGCCTCTTCACTCGCCGCGGAGTACATATTCGCGGCGGGCTTGACGACTGTAGCCATTCTCTGCGACTCGGATCCGGCCACGAGACTCCCCAGACAAACGAGTAAGCAAACCAACTTGATACTTGCCATTTCGGTGCTCAGCCCTGTATCCTGAATATCTCATAGCATATAGAAGGCCGGTTCCCTTCCGCGTAGCAAGCGGGCCGGTGGAAGCGCTTTCTTATGGCATCAGCGGGAAAAATCGGACATCGGCTACTGCCACCGCCATTCTCCAATTACGTATTGAATGACGCCTACGACGAGATGTTTACCGGCGATTCGGCGACTCGGCCACACTACGAAGAGTTATATCAAAGACTGCTGAGCGTACCGGCAGAAGAGCTCCATCGGCGGAAACAGGAGGCCGATCTTTCCTTCCTCCACCAGGGCATTACCTTCACCGTCTATGGCCGGGAAGAGGGTACGGAGCGCATTTTCCCGCATGACTTACTGCCGCGGATTATTACTGCCGCCGAATGGTCGACCATCGAGCGCGGTCTCACTCAGCGCATCACCGCGCTTAACCTGTTCCTTCGGGATATTTATCACGAGGGGAAGATTCTGGCCGATGGCACCGTTCCCCGCGAGCTGGTATACAGCTGCAAGCAGTTCCGCCGGCAAATGAGGGGCCTGCAGGTCCCGCGCGACATTTATGTGACTGTGGTGGGCAGCGACCTTATACGCACGCCCGATGGCCGGTTTGTGGTACTCGAAGACAATCTCCGTGTGCCGAGCGGCGTCTCCTACATGCTGACAAGCCGGCAGGTAATGAAGCGGGTTTTTCCGAATCTCTTTCAAAGATGCGGCGTACGGTCTATCGATCACTACAGCACCGCCCTGCTGTCGACCCTCCGGTCCATTGCCCCGGAAGGCCGCAACGACCCAGTAATTGTCCTGTTGACCCCCGGCGTCTACAACTCTGCTTACTTCGAGCATGCCTACCTGGCTCGTCAGATGGGAATCGAGCTGGTGGAGGGCAGGGACCTGGTGGTCCACGACAATGTGGTTTACATGCGCAACACGGCGGGACTGCGGCGCGTGGATGTGATCTACCGCCGGATTGACGACGATTTTATCGACCCTCTGGCATTTCGCGCCGACTCCATTCTGGGTGTGGCCGGGTTATTCAATGCCTACCGCGCGGGCAATGTCGTGCTCGCGAACGCCGTGGGTACGGGGGTCGCAGACGACAAGGCGTTGTATGCGTACGTCCCGAAAATCATCCGGTATTACCTGAATGAGGACCCGGTGCTCGACAACGTGGAAACTTTTCTAATGACCAACAGGTCCGAACGTGAACACGTTTGCCACAACCTGCAAAAGTTTGTGGTGAAGGCAGTGGGGGAATCCGGCGGATACGGCATGCTGATCGGTCCTCACAGCACGGCTGCGCAGCGGGAAGATTTCCGGGCCCGCATCCAGGCGGACCCCCGGAATTATATTGCGCAACCTACCATCATGCTGTCCCGCGCTCCTTGCTTTATCGATGGACAGGTAGAGCCCCGGCACGTGGATTTGCGGCCATATGTTCTGTTCGGCGAACGGGTGACCATTGTGCCCGGCGGGCTTACACGGGTTGCTCTGCGCAAGGGGTCGCTGGTGGTTAATTCCTCGCAGGGCGGAGGCAGCAAGGACACCTGGGTCCTGCAGGAATAAGATGCTTTCGCGCGTTGCCGACAGCCTTTACTGGACCAGCCGCTATCTGGAGCGTGCCGAGCACTCCGCGCGCCTGATCGACGTGCATCTCAACATGATGATCGATCAGTCTTTCCTGTCGAGCGATCAACGCTGGCGCCAGGTCGCCGCCTCGCTGGGAACCCCGCTGGCCGATGACAGCACGCTCGACGCGCACAGTATCGCCCGCGCGCTGACGTTCGATCCTACCAACCGCTCGTCGATAGTATCGTGTATCACGGCCGCGCGGGAGAATGCCCGGCAGGTTCGTGAACAGATCAGCTCGGAGATGTGGCACCAGCTTAACCGGCTTTTCCACCAGGTCCGCCGGCCGGGTACCGAGGAGGCCTGGAGTTCGCAGCCTCTGGAATTCCTCTACGCCGTTCGCGAAGGGGCGCATCTGTTCCAGGGATTGACAGATTCCACCATGAGTCATGGAGAGGGCTGGCACTTTATTCAGGTGGGCCGCTTCCTGGAAAGAGCCAACGCTACCGCCACGCTGCTGGATGTGCATTTTTCCGAGCACTCGTTGAACCCGGACGAACTTGCCGGGCACCTCGAATACATTGAATGGATCGCGCTGCTCAAAAGCTGCACGGCCTTTGAGGCGTACTGTAAAGTCTATACTGCGGAGTTGAGGCCGGTGCGAATCGCTGAATTTCTCATGCTGAATCCGGAATTCCCGCATTCGTTGCGTTTTGCCGCGGACATGCTGCACACGGCCCTGGATGCCGTAGCGGAGGCCTCGCCCACCAGAAAAGCAGGCCGCGTTGAGAAGCTGACCGGCAAAATGCGGGCGTCTCTCAGCTTCAGTCATATCGAAGAGATCTTGAGCGGCGGTATTCACCCTTACCTGACGAATATTCAGCGGCAATGCAGTCAGATGCACTCCGCCGTCAATCAGGTGTACATTACGTACCCCATCCAGTCCGCGCTAGAGGCATAGCAGACAGCATGTATTATTCGATCCGGCACGTCACGAAATTCCGGTACAGCACGCCGGTGAGCGAAAGTCTGATGGAAACGCGGATGCATCCGCGCAGTGAGTTGAATCAGAGGTGTCTCACGTTCCAGCTCTCGGTAAGCCCGCGGTCGCGCGTGACGTCATACCGCGACTATCTTGCCAATATGGTCTATCACTTCGATGTTGCCGGGCTTCACTCGCAGCTGATCGTGGTGGCCGAAGCGCTGGTGGACGTGCGCGAGCCCGAGCCTCTTCCTTATTCCCTGGGTCCGGAGTCCTGGGATGAGCTCGACGCGCTAACGCGCGCGGGCGATTATTGGGAGATGCTGATGCCGAGCCAGTTCACGCAGCCGGTCCCCGCACTCAGTGATCTCGCGCGCGAACTGAACGTCTACCGGCGGGAGGATCCGCTGCGGCTTGTCCGCGAACTAAATGCGGGTATCTATGATTGGTTCGAATATGTGCCTAATAGCACGAAGGTGGATTCGCCTATTGAGGAAGCCCTGCTGTCGCGTCAGGGTGTTTGTCAGGATTTCGCGCACGTCCTCATCACGCTGGTCCGCAGTCTCGGCATTCCTTGCCGGTACGTGAGTGGGTATCTCCACCATGGGTCGGGCGATCGGGATCGTTCCGCGGAAGGCGCAACTCATGCTTGGGTAGAGGCGCTCCTACCCGGTCTGGGCTGGGTTGGCTTTGACCCGACCAATAACCTGGTGGCCAGCGACCGCCACATTCGGACAGCAATCGGGCGCGACTATGCCGATGTCCCCCCAACTCGCGGAGTCTTCAAGGGGTCGGCTGCGAGCAAAATGAGCGTTGTTGTAATGGTTTCCCCCGCTGAGACGCTGCCACCTTTGGGAGAAGATATCGCCGTTGGCGAGGATTGGTCGACGGTGATTCAGAAGGAACCAGATGTCCAGCAAGACCAGCAGCAACAGCAGTAATCCGAGAAGGTGGTCCCGCGCGTGAACTTTGTTCCCCGCGCGGGACTGGCATTCTACGCGAGGCTCCGGCCGCGGGCGAAGTGCAAAACCAGAGAAATGACCGCCACAATCAGCAAGAGGTGAATGAGCCCTCCGGCAACGTGAAAGGCGACGAAACCAAGAAGCCACATCACCAGCAGTATCGCGAACAATGTTAGAAACATGATCTCCTCCGTAAAGGCGTTGGCCTTGGGATAGATGCTTGCATGCTTTGGGCCATTCGCCGACTACTTGCGATAACCTGGGCTTGAGGGTTGAGTTAGAGCAATTATTGCGCCGCGCCCGGCAAGATCTACATCATCCATTCCCGGTTACAGTTCCCCAAAGGTGTTGCAGGAAGCCGGATCACCGGACTCGAGTCCGCGCCGAAACCAGGAGACGCGCTGCGCCGAGGAGCCGTGAGTAAAGGACTCCGGACTCACTGACCCGCGCGACATACGCTGCAGGCGATCATCCCCAACTGAGGCGGCCGCCCGCAGGCCTTCGGCGACGTCGGACTCGTTCACAATCTTCCGCTGCTCCGTGGAATTTCCC
>DATLBY010000050.1:0-25717 GCA_035526665.1 Bryobacteraceae bacterium | reverse complement strand
GACTGCCGAAGCCTATCCTTATACGGCGGCGATGACGGAAATCGCCTCCGCCATGTTTAGCAACTGGGAGAGCCAGCCCGCGGAATACTTTGCCAGGCTGCTGTGGCCGCCCACCGGCGAGCGGCTCACACGGGAGTCGTTTCAACGTTACCGCCGGCAAGGCGGCGTGGTCGCTCAGTTCAGGAACACTGAGGACATGGTGCGGCTCGCCATCTCCCATCCAAAAGTGATGATTGCCGGCGACGGCGTCCTCGAACATCCGCGTTCCGCCGGCACGTATTCGCGAGTGCTTGGCAAGTACGTGCGGGAGGAGAAGGCATTGACGCTTATAGATGCGATTCGCAAGTCGTCGCTGATGCCCGCCCAGCGACTGGAAGCTATGTCGCCGCAGATGCGTCAGAAGGGCCGCTTGAAAGTGGGCGCCGATGCCGACATTTCCGTCTTCGACCCCAATCGCGTCATCGACAAAGCCACCTTCGAGAATTCCAGGCAGTATTCCGAAGGCTTCCGTTACGTGATGGTAGACGGAGTGTTTGTTGTCCGGGACGGCAAGTTACAGGATGGCGTCGCACCCGGCCAAGGGATTCGCGCTCAATGAACCCCGGCAGTATCACTTCGAACTGCCAAAGCACCCCGGCCGGGTCTAGACGTAACCACCCCGCTACTGGTAGTGAATTTCGAAGCGTTTATTTGTGATAAACAGAACCGTCACATCCTGCTCGGCGGTGGCGCCGTGCTCCATTACGGAGCCTTCCGGGAACCACACGAAATACCCCGGCCCGTACCGGCCGTCGTGAGTTACCAGGGTTCCCTCCAGCACATACATCCCATGGGCGCACGGGTGCGTGTGCCGCGGATTAACGGCCCCGGCCGGATAGCGGACCAGCCGGACCTCCATCCCGGTATCGGGATCCTCGATCAGGTTCTTGCGATAGAGCGAGCGGCCAATCTTCTCGTTCGGGCGCTCCTCCCAGGGGAGTGCGTTGCTATCGATGGCTGTGAGTTTTACATCCGGCATCTTCTGATTATGCGTCCTGTCACCGTGGCCGCTCTTCGATTCCCCCGATCGCTCGAAACAACCCGCCAGTTCACCCGGTCACTCAGCTTTGAGAGAAGCCATATCAATCGCGAAGCGGTACTTCACATCTGACTTGAGCAATCTCTCGTACGCTTCGTTCACCTTTTGGATAGGAATGACTTCGACGTTCGCGGTAATGTTGTGCGTGCCGCAAAAATCGAGCATCTCCTGCGTCTCCGGAATACCCCCGATGTTTGAGCCCGAGAGACTGCGGTTGCCGAAGATGAGCGAGAAGGCGGAGACGCCCAGGGGCTTCGCCGGAGCTCCCACCAGCGTAAGGTTGCCGTTGAGGCTGAGCAGGTTGAGATAGGCGTTAATATCGTGGTCGGCGGAGACTGCATCGAGGATGAAATCGAAGCTGCCGGCGTGCTTCTTCATCTCGTCGGCATTGCGCGAGAGCACCACTTCGTCAGCGCCCAGCAGTAGAGCATCTTCCTTTTTGTTGGGTGAGGTGGTAAAGACGACCACGTGCGCGCCCAGCGCATGAGCGAACTTCACGCCCATGTGGCCAAGTCCGCCCAGGCCAACCACGCCCACCTTTTTCCCCTTGCCGGCGCCTGAGCGGCGCAGCGGTGAGTAGGTGGTGATTCCCGCGCAGAGTAATGGCGCGGCGCCCGCTGGCTCCAGGTGCGAGGGTACGCGCAGCACAAAACGTTCATCCACGACGATGCTTTCGGAATACCCGCCATAGGTAACGCCGCCAAGATGCCTGTCCGGGAAGTTAAACGTCAGCGTCAGGTTCGGGCAGAAATTCTCCAGGCCGGCTTTGCACCGTGAACAGGTGCCGTCAGAGTCAACCAGGCATCCGACGGCGGCAAGATCTCCCGTCTTATATTTCGTAACTGCCGCGCCCACCTTGGTCACACGCCCGGCGATCTCGTGGCCGGGAACAATAGGGTAAACGGTCGGCATGAACTCGCTCCACTCGTTACGGACGGAATGCAGGTCGGAGTGGCAGATCCCGCAATAGAGAATTTCCAACTGCACGTCGTGTTCGGTTGGATCTCGCCGCGGGATGGTCGTGCCGGCCAGCGGCGAGCCAGCGCTGGAAGCGGAGTATGCCCTCGTCTTGTACATGGATTGTGCTCTCCTTTTGATTTTCCTTGTCTTTGGTCAAGCCTGATATCGTCTGCGCTCTGTTGCATGCCAGTGTGGAACTCTAGCGGTTGACCCGCTGCTGCAGATGTGCCGGGTAGCGGGCGCCTTCCACTTCGACCTTCGAGACAGCATCGTGGATCTCCTGGAGATCTTCGGCGCTCAGTGCAAGTTCAGCCGCGCCGGTATTCTCTTCGAGCCGGTGCAGTTTCGTGGTGCCGGGGATCGGAACGATCCAGGGCTTCTGCGCCAGCAGCCACGCCAGCGCGATCTGCGCAGAGGTGGCCCGCTTCCGTGCTGCGATCAACCCAAGCCCATCCACCATCGCCTGGTTGGCCTTCCGGGCATCCGGCGTAAAACGAGGCACAATGTTGCGAAAATCCGTGCTGTCAAAGGCTGTTTTCTCCGTGATGGTGCCGGTGAGATAGCCCTTACCAAGAGGACTGAACGGAACGAAGCCGATCCCGAGCTCGGCCAGTGCCGGCAGAATCGCCTGCTCCGGCTCTCGCCACCACAAGGAATACTCGCTCTGGAGCGCAGCCACGGGCTGCACGGCGTGAGCACGGCGTATCGTCTCCACGCCCGCTTCCGACAGGCCGAAGTGCTTGACCTTCCCTTCCTGAATCAGCTCTTTAACCGCGCCGGCGACATCTTCAACCGGCACGTTCGGATCGACGCGGTGCTGATAGAACAGATCAATTACATCGGTCCTGAGCCGTTTCAGGGACGCCTCGGCAACTGCCCTGATGCGCTCCGGGCGGCTGTTCAGGCCCTTGTGCGAGTCTCCCTCTTCAAAGCCGAACTTGGTAGCGATCACGGCCTGTTCTCGGAAGGGCGAAAGGGCTTCGCCGACGAGTTCCTCGTTCGCGAACGGCCCGTAGGCCTCAGCCGTGTCGAAAAATGTGACGCCGCGCTCAAACGCCGACCGGATCAGTGTGATTGCCTGCTGTTTCTCCGTGGCGGGACCGTAGCCGAAACTGAAGCCCATACAACCGAGCCCCAGGGCCGAGACTTCAAGGCCGCTCTTTCCCAATGTGCGCTTCTGCATAGTTGCTCCGTTACACTATCTCCACGTTAGATTCGATCGTGGCGGAGGCGGTATCCTGATTCTTTCGATTTTTTGCCTAACGGTAAAAAACGAACTTAGCTCCATCACGGCAGCAGGGATTAAGACGGATCGGTGGCCGCATCAGTCAACCTATGAAATTTAACGCCACGGAGCCCGAAAAGCGCGCTAAACTGGTTGACCGCCCCCAGGCGGATACACCTTAGTCGGAGATTTACCTTGTATCTGAATCGGATCACAGGTGCTGAAGAAGAGTTTTGCGTCCAGAAACCCAGACCTGCGGCCCCTTTCCGCTTTATCGAAACTATTGCCGTTTTTGTCGGCCTGTGGTTTGTTGTCACCTGTCTACAATGGCTTTCAGGCGCGTTTTCCCGCACCTTCGGATCCCATTATGACGAGCCATCTCATTACGTGACAAGCCTCATGATCCGGGATTACATTGCAGCCGGATTTCCCAGCCATCCTATTCAATTTGCAGAGTCCTTTTACTTGCATTACCCGCGTGTTGCCTTCGGCCTCTGGCCGCCTCTTTTTCATATTGTGTCCGGCGTATGGATGTTTCTGTTTGGTGAAACCCGGCAACCCGTCTTGGCTCTATGCGCCACTGTGACCGCAACATGGGGCTATGTTTTCTTCCAGATTCTCAAGCCCAGATTCGGTTTTGTGCGCTCTCTTATCGGCTCGATTCTCCTGCTATCGCTCCCAGCGGCGCAGACCAGTGCGGCTGCAATGATGCTGGATATGGCGGTCGCGCTGGCGATCCTTGCCGCGATGATTCAATTTGCCAGATACCTGGACACCGAATCGGTTCGCGATGCCTGTCTCTTTGGTCTGTATGCAGCGGTGGCGGCCCTGGTGAAGTACAACGGGCTGCTGCTTTCATTACTGCCTCCTTTGTGTGTCCTGCTAACGGGCCGTTATTTCCTGCTCAGGCGGAAATCTTTCTGGCTGCCGGCCGCTATCGTGCTGGCCATCGCGGGCCCGTGGTACATCGCTATGCGTCGTTTGGTTGTTTACGCAGCCGATACAGGTGCGGACGAAACGCACTTTTGGAAAACAGCCGCCGGGAATACGACCGATCTCGCTCGCCTGGGCGGTATCGTGCTTTTCACTCTCGGTATCATCGGAGCAGGGCTCGCGGTTCGAAACTCCAGGCGATATGCGAATGACCCGCATACCAATCTGCACATTTCGGCGGTAGCCATTCTCGCCTCATCCTGGCTGTTTCATACAGTTCTCTACCCGATTCAGGATTCGCGCTACCTGCTGCCTGCGGCGGCAAGCGTGGTTATGCTGGCCCTGCTCGCACTGGATACCGCCGTCGGTGCGCTCCGATTTCTGCCATGGAACGTGCGTGCTGTGGAGGCTGCGGCCATGGCTCTTCTTGTACTGCCCTATGCCGCTCTCACTTTCCACTTGCCCCGGAAGAACACGACGGATTTCTCCAGGGTTGCGGATATAGTACTCGCTCAGCGCTTACCCGTCAACGGCGTGGTTCTCGTCGCCGCGGACGCCATGGGCGAGGGTATGTTCGTCAGCGAATTCGCGATGCGTGGCCCCCGTCCCCGCCACTTCGTTGCCCGCTCGAGAAAATTTCTCGTACAGCACACTTTGATGGGGCAGCAGTACACGATGCTGTTTAAGACCGGCCCGGAGTTGATGGCTGCACTCGATAGCGTTCCGGTCTCCCTGGTCGTACTCGATGAATGCATCCAGCAATCGTGCGGAGAGCATGGCCTGCTTCTGTCGAGCCTGGTGCGGGAGATGCCCCGGCGCTGGGAAATGGTCGACACGGTCCCCAAGGAAACCGGGGGACAAATTCGTATATACAGACTGAACGGGAACGAGCATAAAACCTTCAATCGGCTGAGCATCGACATGCGATACACCCTTGGCGGTATCATCAGTGTGGCGCCCGGAGATTAAGTCGAGCGTTCCCGAAAACGTCAGATGAAGAAAGACTGACGTTCGCGGGGCAGCGCAAAGGTTGGCAAAATCAGCAAGCAGTAGGAGGGCTCTTGAGCGATCGTCTGGACTTCGATATTACCTGTCCGAACAACCATAACAAGGCAGTTACATTCAGTCAGGAAGAATTCGAAGCGAAGTTGAAATCTGGTGCGTTAGTGTTCCATTGCAACACCTGCGATACGGACTGGCCCCCCACCAAAGCAGAAATCGCCACTTTTCGCAAACAGTTCTCGAAACAGTCCGGTTGACCTCGCGGCACTGTCCCTCCAAAATATCTATCGGCCTGTAATCATTGAATTGAATCGACTTTCATTTACTCCTCAACTCTCCGGCTAGGGCGTTTACGCGGCAAAGTCGCTACCGTTAAGGGATCTCCGGTCATAGGCCGGCTTGTGGGCGTAATCCGGCCAACTTCCGGATCGCCGACTATACGGACAGAGGAGAGATCCACGTCCACGGTTCGGTGTTATCGTCCAATTGGTTGCAGGTGCGGTTAAGAGACGCAAGCCGACGACTCCGGCCAAAATCCTGCTAATCAAATAACACTGTAATTGAAAATTCCCACGCTAGGTAAGTCTTCGACGAGGAGCGCGCGACAGTAATGGTTAGTTCGGAGCGGACCGAAGTGTACCGTCCGGACGAACTCCTAATAACCGGTTGCCTCCATTGTCAAGGAACACGGCTCGCGCGTGACGGTCCAGTGCCGCGGCGCGGTTCACGAGTTCAGGGAACAGTTGATGGGAACGCAATGGCTCCAGATCCGGGTCATGCAGGAGAGCGTAGTGGCAGTGGTATCCTTCGTCGAGCGCGAGCGACAGGAACTCCAAAGCGCGTCCAGTTTCGTTCAACTCCGCCAGAAGGCACCCATTAAAAAACCGGGCCTCCGGGTCGCTGGTGTGGACCGGAAAAGCGGTTTGCGCCCGATTCAGGGCATCCAAGCTCTTTTGGCGATCGCCCTCAAACAAAGTCCGCCAGAACACGACCCAGGGATTGGCATTGCCGGCTGCGCGCAGTTGTTCGATCGCTTCCTCCTTGCGGCCCAGAGCCATGAGCGCTTTCGGCCGGATCCACATATCCGTCGGGCCACAAGAATCAAGCGCTTTCTGCGGGGCACCCAGAATCGTGTAGGTGTGGGGAACACTCGTTTGGACATTCGGATCAAGTTGCCGGGCACGTTCGTGCGCAGCAACAGAGGCTTCCAGCAGGCCACAATAACGGCATGCGTGAACGAGGCCTGCGAATACATTTGGATCGTTGCGATGCGAATGCGCGCGCTTCAGCAGGCGCTCCATCGCGTCAGGCGACCGCCCGAGATCGGTTTCGAGAAGAGTATAGAAATTGTGCGCAAGGGCCAAATCGGGGTTGAGTCTGAAGGCCTTTTGAAATGCGCTCTCGGAGGCAGCGAAATTGCCGGCCCGGTCTACACCATACTTCGCCAGGAAGCGGTAGATTCGCCCCAAGGCCGCCCACGCCGGCGCATACGCGGCATCGTCATCCACGCAGCGCCGGTAAAGATCCCGCGCCAGGGTCATGCTTTGCAAGTCGCCGGCGACAGCGAGCTGATTGCCACGAAGATAGCATTCGTAGGCGAGCGCGCCCCCAGGAACGTCGTGTTTGAGCGCACGGTGCTCACGGGCGGTCAAAGGAAGCGTCAGCGACTGAACAATCCGTTCGACCAGATCATCTTGAAGCTGGAAGATATTTCGCAGGGTAGCCTGCGATGTATTGGACCAGAGTAGCTTGCCATCGGGCGACTGGACAAGTTGCGTGGTTACCCGCAGGTTCTCGCCATCCGAGAGGATGGTGCCGGTCAGAATGGCGTCAACTTGAGCCTGTTCGGAGATCATCTTCACGTCTAGTTCCGGAGCGGCGGCAAAGCGCCTGGCCGTCATGGTGGACCGCACGACTAGAGAATCAATCGCTGTAAGCGAGTTGGTGATGGCATCCGGCAGGCTGACGGAGAGGAAGTCGGACGCGTCGTGCTGTCGCAGGATGCGAAATGGAAGGACGATCAGCCGGGTGAGAACGCCGGTGGATACTGTCTGAACAGGACGAGGGCTTGCGAAAGCTTCGAGAACCGCTTCCGCGGATGGATAACGCTCCTCCCGGTCCTTCCGGAGAAGCTTATCCACGACGCCGGCCAAAGTGATCTTCCGGGGAGGCGGCTCATCGTGAAGAATCGCGTGCAGCGTATCGACGGTTGATTTGCGCGTCCACGGATGTTGTCCGGTCAGTATCTCGTAAAGAATGATTCCGAATGCGAACAGGTCACTTCGCTGATCGACTTCCTGCCCGAGAATTTGCTCCGGTGACATATAGGCGGCAGTCCCCACGATCTCCCCGGGAAGACTTAAGCCTGCGGTCGCCGTTTCTTCGGTCCTGAACGTACCAGCCATTGGAATCCGCCTTGCAAGACCGAAGTCCAACACTTTTACGTAGCCATCGAAACGAACCATAATGTTTGCCGGCTTCAGGTCGCGATGGACGATGCCGACTCCATGCGCTGCACGAAGAGCCTCGAGGATCTGTCGCGCAATCCGGACGCCCTGGTCCGCGGCAGATGAATGTTTGAGCCAATCCCTCAAGGTTTCGCCCTCGACCAGCTCGGTCACCATGTAACCGAAGCCGGACGGCAACGATCCGATGTCGTAAAGTGTGCAGATTTGGGGATGATTCAGTGCGGATATCGTCCGCGCCTCGCGTTCGAATCGCTTGCTGAACTCCTCTGCGGAAATTTTGATGGCCACAGCGCGGCCTAGACGGGTGTCCACGGCGCGATAGACTTTCCCCATCCCGCCCTCACCGAGCGGGCCGACAATATGGTACGGTCCCAGCTTCGTTCCTGCCTCCAACACCGTTGGTGTTTCGTGCCCCTCCGTCTCCTCACGGGCACTCTGATCTACCAGGGCGAGAGTCAAGCCGCTCTGTGTGAGCAAATTCGCCACCTGACGGTGCAGCTCTTCATCGTCCCGGCAGGCCGTTGCGAGGAAGGACTCCCGTTGCTCTTCCTCCTGTTGCAAAGCTGCACGGTAGAGTTGTTCGATCTGCCGCCGGCGTTCAGTCTTCATGGCTCGCAGTCGGGATTATCCGCCTCAACATGTTAACTCACGCCGCCCATTGGTAGCGGAATGCTTTGCGGGGCCTAGCGTTCAGCGTGAGATCGGGCTGGATCAGCGGTTGAGTCGCGTCGTAGTCGAAACTGTCGCAAGGCGTGGTCTGGAAATACCACGCGAGCTCGCCGGTGCTCTCGTGGACTGCGACGATGCAGGCCGTGTAGAGGCTGTCGCCGTCGCCTCGGAGGGCGCGGTACCACAAGGAAGCGTTGCCGGCTCCGAAAAAGAGAAGTGGAGGCCAACGCCACGGTTCAGCCGAAAACCAATTCCCGTTCAACCGCGTCAAGTGACATGAAAAATAGTCTTTCGAACTCTCGCCATCGAAAATTGTAATCTTCAGTGCGACGCTCGATACTGGATGGCAGAGCCTAGAAATACATGAATCGGAACGTCGCTGAAGCCGCACGCATCCTCGGAGTGGATGGGCAGCAAATTAAGACCTGGGCCTGGGCCTTTAAGGCTTACTTGAGCGTTGAAGCGAATCCGGGCAAGGGAAAGCCGCGTACGTTCACGGACTCGGATGTGCTAGCTCTGATGTATATATACGAGCGATCAGAGTTAAACGAGCCAGCGGACGAGATCCGTGCAGGCCTGGACCGTGAGGACCACTATGGTAACGACCGCTACCGTGACCTGCTCTACGCCCACAAGCCAATCCTTCAGGATCCGCCGGACGACCTCGATGACACATGGAGACACGGAATACTCTTCGTTGGCGGCAGTGTGGATGGGTATCTCACCCTCGCGCGGAATTACGGCGAATGTGCGGAGGCGATGCTGGAAGCGGCGCTTAAGAGCGGTGAGCCGCTCGACTGGAGTGCCCAGTTCTGTTCGCCTATCGGCACACGCTTGAGTTGTACCTGAAGATCATCGGTGAGATCGATGCCCATACGCACTCGCTGAGAGAATGCGTCCTTCTTGTTGAGAAGCGCCACGGTGAGCGACTCCCGTCATGGGCACGGACGTGGATCATCGAACTGGATAAGATGGATCCGAACGGCACGGCCTTCCGGTATGCGGTCGTGGGGGCGGGAAAGGCGCGGGGCTACGTGGAGTACTGGGTAGACTTCGTACAGTTCAAGTTTGCGATGTCCCGCGTGTTTAGGATGCTTGACACGGCGATCCTGAACGCCACAAGAGACGGGAGAATGGAATCCCGACGTCTTTGACTGACTCATGAAACGAACACTTGAACCTGCTGTCGGCAACTCGAAAATGTAACAGCTCTTGTCGTCGTGATCTTCTCGGGTTGAGATTGCACGCGCGGCGACCCTGTCAACAGGGCTACAACACCTTAAGCGCGAGATCCGTGTCTCGACAGATAATTCTGCGCCCTTGGGTATTCACCAGCACTCCATCCAGATTCAAAAGTGCCTCATCCGCCGAAACGAGAAGGTCGGCATTAGACGCGATTGCAGTCGCTGCGTGAAGCGCATCAGCCGCGCGGATCCCGCGAGTCTGGAGGTCGAGTTGCTGTAGCTGAAGGCGGACGGTCCCGGGCGTCAGGTCAAGGACGGAAATGTTGAAGAGCTCAACGACGAACTGAACCTGTGTAGTTATAGAACGCGCTGCGGGGATCACTAACGTATCCGCGCGCGAAATGCCCTTTACGGATTGCGCTAGCAGCCCGTAGAGGGCCTCTTCCACCTCGTAGTATGTCAAACACGAAGTCGCGCCACTGTGCGCTCTGCTGACTTTTTCGAACAGGCGTTCGCCATCGGCAGCATGTCGGCCGGAGCGCGGCCTCGCCGCGCGGCGGATCTCAGCAGTGCGTTCGCACTCCGCGCATGCTCAGGTAATCAATGAATACTCCGGTGTCGAAATAGACCCGCACTTATGCGGCCCGGAGATAGGTGACGAATTCTTCGGGAGTGACAACGTTCGGTTTTTCAGCAGTTACTAACGTCTTTATCCCTGCGTCCCGCGTGACAAGGAAGTCGCATACACTGGCGCTGCTCAGGATAAGGATATTGTTCGAATGTGCCAGGCGGTTTCTCAGAGCCCGTACTCGGGGCACCAGAGCCTCAACCTTTTCATAATCGATGGGCAGCACTCGGAGATGATCCCGAATTCCTGCAAATTCAGATAGACCCACGGCATCAGCAGCAAGCAGCAATTCCTGAAGCACAATTGGATTCACGGCGAAACGAATGCGGCCGCTGGCTTCAGCGGAAAAGACCGGCGCGGCCGAGGGCTCGCCGCGAAGGTATCCCATTATGACGCTGGTGTCGAGAAACACGAGCGGGCGCTCAGGATCAGGGCCTTGGCCCCTTTCGATGAGTTCGGCTTCCGTTACATGTTCCATCTCTTAATCCTACAATCACTACACCTGTCGCGCCGCAAACGTGCTGCATGGCTCTGCGCCTTAACCGTGGGTGCCAACTGGTGGCCCGTTAGTGATTCCTGAAACCATGAAATGCCATACCATAAAGGAATAAAGTAGTATATGTCCGAATCTTCGTCGGAAAAAGATCATCGAATCCGAGACTGAACGTGCGCAGTCGGTCTCAGGGGGTGAAAACGCCATGGCTCTGGATTATCAACAGGAACGCGACACGCTCACGCGCTGCTGGATCGTCTGCCGCCTGCGAAACTCGGAGCGGTGCGATCTTTGCTCGAAGTGATGCTCAAAGATCAGGGTGAAGAGGAATTGACGCAAGAGGACAAGGCCGCCATTCAGGCTGGCCTGGAGTCTCTCGACAAAAATGGTGGCGTCTCCATGGAAGTGATCCTCGCCGACTTCGGCCTCACTCTAGCCGAATTTGAGAAGCTGGCTACACTACCCGAGCCGATCGCTAAGCCCAATGGGTAAGCGCGTATTCTGGCCGGCAATGCCGGGCGTACAGTCCACACTCCGCGTTCTTCGTTTCCTCCCTGTTTATCGGTTGAAGAAGCAATTTCCGCAGTTGTTCCTCGCCTATAGGCCGAAGAAAGAAGCATCAACGTTCTTCGTGGCAGGCGCTACAGTCATTGCGGGCCTTCCGGGCGGTATGACACGCCATGCAGGAGCGCATATCGTTCGCCACCTCCTTGGTGATGACGTCGCGCTCACGAACCGGTCCATGGCAGGTCTCGCAGGCTGCGCCTGCTTTGCTGTGCACACGATGGCTGAAGTAAACGAAATCCGGAAGGCGGTAGACGCGGACCCAGGGAATCGGCTTCTTCGCTTTGGCGGCGGCGGCCAGCTTCTGAATGTGCGGACTATCGCGCTTGATGGCTTGGTGACAGGTCATGCAAAAACTCTCCGCCGGATACCCCATCAGCTCACCCGGCTCTGGGTTCTTGTGACACGAGTTGCACTTCAGTCCAAGGGCCAGGTGTGTTTTATGGCTGTAGGGAACCGGCTGCTGCTGGCCATACACTCCAGCGGCCAGCAGCAGCAGTCCCGCACATCGAAGGATACCCGCTGTCACTTCGGGGTCACGTGAATCAGAGCGCCGGGGTTGGCGTCTTCCAGCATCCACAGCGAGCCGTCCGCCGCCTCTTCCACATCGCGGATTCGTTTACCGATATCCCAGCGCTCGGCCGTCTTGGCTCCGCCTTTGCCGTCGAACAGGATGCGGACGAGTGCATGGCTCCCGAGGCCGCTAACGAAGCCGCTGCCGTCCCACTGCGGAAAGGCCTTGTTGCCGCGGTAGAACATCAGGTTGCCGGGCGCGATCACGGGCACCCAATAGAGCGCGGGCTTGGCGAACTCGGGCCGGGTGTCGTGACTGGGGATGGCGACCTGGTCATAGTTCATGCCGTAGGAGACGACCGGCCAGCCGTAGTTCTTTCCTTTCTCGATCAGGTTCAGTTCGTCGCCGCCGCGCGGGCCATGCTCCACCTCCCATAATTCGCCGCTGGGGGAGAACGCCAGGCCATAGGGCGCGCGGAAGCCGCTGGCCCAGGTTTCGGCTGGAGTGAGGTTGGGTCCCGGGAAGGTGTAGGTGCTGACCACCTTGGCTGTTTTGGCAACTTCGGTGTTGCGCGGCGGGTCGATCAAGGGGAGGGTGGCGGCGCCGGTTTTGCCAACGTTGGGATTGCCTGGCGCGGGTTTGCCATCGAGCGTCAGGCGCAGGATCTTGCCGACGGGCTGGTTCGGGTCCTGAGCCGGCGTCATGCGCTGGCGGTCGCCAACTGTCATGAACAGATACTGGCCGTCGGGGGAGAAGGCAATCTGGCCACCGGCCTGGCCGCCCTTGCCGCGCGGCATCTGGCGCCACAGCACTTCGAGGTTTTCCAGGCGCGGGTTGCGTCCGGCGTTCAGCTTTGCGCGCGCCAAGGCCTGGCCCCCGCCATAATCACCCGGTTCGATATAGGTGATGTAGATGTTCTGGTCAGTGGCGTAATGCGGCGAGAGGAATACGCCCAGCATGCCGTTCTGGCCCTGCCAGTAGACGGGTGGCGTGCCGCCCAGCGGCGCGATCTTTTCTCCCTCGGGGGATACCAACCAGATGGGGCCGATCTTTTCGGTGACCAACATGCGGCCATCGGGCAGGAAGGCGATCCGCCAGGGCAGCTCAAAGTTGGCCGTTGTGGTCAGGTTAAAGGGCAGCGTGGCTTCGGATTTCTGTTCGCCCACATTGACCTGGGCCCAAGCCGTCGCCGTCAGGGTTAAAAGCAGGATTGCGCCCGCCGGTTTCATCATGATTCTCCTAGTTTATCTTCCTCCGCCGCCGTGATAGACTCCCACAATGCCAGACCCAGCCAATACAATCCTGGAAATGTCGATGATGTACGCTGTGCCGAGATGCCTGCATGTAATAGCCGAGCTTGGTGTAGCTGACGCCCTCGGCGATGATCCGCGTACGGCAGCGGATCTGGCATCAAGTACCGGCGCCAATGCCGGCGCCCTGGCCCGCGCGCTTCGGCTGGTGTCGGCTTACGGCATCTTCCAGCAGGCTAACGATGTAGAAGGGCAGAAGGGCTTCGCCCACACACCTGCCTCGCGGTTGCTTCGGACAGATCATCCGCAGTCGATGCGATCCTTTGTCCGCATGATGGGTAACACGCTTAACTGGAAAACCTTTGAGTTGCTTGCTCTCACCATTCGCACCGGCAATCCTGCAACTGAGCAAGTATCGCCAGGCGGCTCCTGGGCGTTTTATGCACAACATCCCGATGAGAGCCGCTTATTTGACGAAGCCATGACCGGGAAGGCTCACGGCCAGATCGCCGGAATTCTTGCGAATTACGATTTTTCGCCGTTCCAAACCATCGCGGATATCGGCGGGGGGCGCGGCCATTTGCTCCGGGCAATCCTGGACGCCACCCCGAACGCGGCAGGCGTGCTTTTCGATCAGCCGCATGTCGTCAAGGACGCAGCCGGAACCGCGCCGGCGCGCATGCAACTTCAGGGCGGAGATTTCTTCAACGACGCGCTGCCCGTTTGCGATGCCTACTTGATCATGCAAGTCATTCACGACTGGAATGATGAGGAATCAGTCAGGATTCTAAGCGCGATTCGACGTTCAGCCCCGGCGCACGCGAAACTATTGCTGATCGAGGCGATTCTGCCCGAGGACTCGAAGCCAGGTTGGATTGAGATGCTCGACATTTTTATGCTCACGCTGATTACAGGCAAAGAGCGGACCCGCCGCGAGTTCGAAAACCTGCTCGCTTCCTCGGGCTTCAAGCTAGACAAGGTGATCGACGTTGGACTCGGGACTTCGATCCTGGAGGCGTCGGCGATCTAGCTCGAGTGGCGGGGATCCTCCCTGACGGCGGCCTTTATCTGAGGCAAAAATGAGATGGCTGGAGCTGACGACGCGGCTGGTGATGCCGCACACAAAAATGAACTGACCCAAATGGCGATGGGCTATTTCCGTAGCCGCGCCCTTTCCGCCGCGGCCCGGCTAGGCGTTGCGGATGCCCTCGGGGATGGCTCCCGCTCCCTGGGCGATTTGGCCGCCGCGTGCAACGCCCAGCCGGCGTCCTTGCATCGTCTGCTACGTGCCCTCGCGAGCTTCGGTGTCATTGCTGAAACCACCCCGTGCCACTTCATTCTGACGCCCTTTGGCCAACCCCTCCGTAAGGACGATCCCAATTCAGAATGGGCGTCGGTTGTTTTCTGGTCGGACCTGCTCGCCGACAGTTGGTCGTATTTAGCGGACTGCGTCCGCAACGGCGAAGCCGCCGGGCGCATCATGCAGCGCGAGGGTGTGGCCTCGCGCTGGTCAAAGGACCCTGACGCCAGATCCATCTTCGGCGCGGTGATGGGTACCGCGCCCGCCGAACAGTATGAACCGATCGTGCGGGCTTGGGGAGACTTCCTGAACCACCGCACTGTTGCCGATCTGGGCGGAGGCGGGGGCGGCTTAATCACGACGATCCTGAACGCCTATCCCGGCCTGCACGGGGTGCTCGTCGATCGGCCGGAATTCATCGATAAGGCAGCAGCTCGCCTGGAGCGGGAAGGCCTGGCCGGACGCTGTCGGTTGGTTGGGGCCGACCTCCTCCGGGGCGTACCCGCCGGCGCGGACGTGTATCTGTTGAAGCACGTGCTCCACGGTTATGCCGATGAGGCGGTGATCCAGATCCTTACTCATTGCAGGTCTGTGGTTCCAGCCGGGGGCCGTCTTCTGGTGATCGAGTTTGTTCTTCCCGGCGTGGTCAACAATGCCGATACAGAACTCGAGCTCCGGTTGATGAGCGACCTAAATATGTTGGTCGTTACCGGAGGGAAGGAGCGTAGCGCGAGCGAATGGAGGAACCTCCTCACAGGTGCTTCCTTCGAGTGTCAGCGCATCATTCCTGTTTCCGGCGACCTGGTTTCCATTATCGAGGCGGCCTAGAGGTCGACTGCAATCCGAGCCGGGCTATTGTCCGCTCCTAAGGCCGTCGCGATAGGCTTCAGCGCAATGCGTACTCGTCTCGGTGAGCTAGTCCGCGTTATGAAGCTGCCCATCGTCACCATTGAGGCGAACGCGAGAGCCTGGAACCCACGCCTGTATCCCGACTCTAAAGCACCAGTGATGAGTCGGTCTTGGCGGCCGCCAGCAGGGCTCCTGGATTTTATCTCGGCAGAATCGAACCGTGTTCCCTGCTGATGTGACCGACGTCGATCAATCTGACGCTTGCATGAGATGAGACAAAACTCTTTGTTGTCTCTGTGATAAAATCCATTCGAGACTCGGTCGGGTGCCTGGTCGCATCGGGGTATCGGGTGGCATTTCCGGATTCGACAAGCACTCGGCAGACCGTTTGATCAAGGGGTTCAAAAGGGACATGCCAAATTTACGTAGTCGAATGCCGGTTATATCGGCGATCCTCAGCCTGTGTTTGCTTGTTGGTTTAGCGAACGCGCAAAGTGCATCTTCGACAATCAACGGACTTGTACTCGATGACAGCGGCGGAGCGGTGCCCGACGCCAAGGTGACGATCACCAATCAAGGCACGGGCGTCAAAGTCGAGACGCAAACCAATAATCAGGGCGCTTACACCATGACCGGTCTTCCAAGCGGTACTTACGAGGTGAGTATCACGAAAGACGGCCTGAACAGATACACCGAAAGGGACGTTTTCGTCGGCCCGACCGTCGTACGTTCCGTAAACGCGACTCTGGCAGTCGGCTCCGTGTCAACAACCGTTACCGTGGAGGCGTCGACCTCGCAGGTTCAGCTCACCACACCCTCGGTTTCGAACTATGTGGCTCAACAACAGATTGAGGAATTACCGCTCAACGGACGGAATTATCAAAGCCTTTCCGCGTTGATGCCTGGCGTTTTGAACACTGCTGTGGGTCAGAGCCAGGGCCAGGGTGGATTCAACACCGGCAATACCATGTCGATCAACGGCATGGGGGCGAGCGGAACGCTTTATGAACTGGATGGTGTCTGGAACATGAATACCGGGAACATGACGCAGACCACCATTACTCCCAATCCCGATTCCATTCAGGAAGTCCGCACGCTGCAAAGTAACATTGGTCCCAAGTACACGCTGATGGGCGCTTCGATCGTGCTGGTGCAGACTCGGAGCGGGACCTCGCAGTTCCACGGAGCCTTATGGGAGTACCTGCGCAATGATGCGCTGGACGCGCGCAACTTCTTCAGCCCCGGAGTGCTGCCGCTCAAGCAGAACATCTTCGGCGGCACTCTGGGCGGTCCAGTGTTCATTCCGAAGCTGTACCCGAGATCCGAGAGCAAAACATTTTTCTTCTTTAGCGAGCAAAATGTCAGAAAATCCATCGCCAGCACAATCTTCGGCGCAACGCCTACTCAGGCCATGAGAAGCGGAATTTTTAACAACAGGATCCTCGATCCGACAACCGGGCAACCGTTTCCACAGAACGCATCGGGCCAGTACGTCATCCCGCAGAACCGGATCAACTCGAATTCGCTCGTATATCTGAACGCGATCGCCCAGCTTCCAAATTATCAGGGCTCAGGTTTCAATAATTTCCTGAATGCGACTCCGGAAAAACTGAATCAAAACGACATCCAGATCAAGGTGGATCACAACATCGGGCAAAAGGTCCATTTGATGGGCGAGTACTTCGATTTGCGGCAGAACGATAATCTTCCATCGCAGACCTGGCTGCCGTCGCCCTTCACGACCAATACGCAGGCGTTCTTTACCAGGAGCAAGCTGGCGGAAGCTCAGGCAACGATCGTCATCTCACCAACTATGGTGAACCAGATCACGTTGGGGATGAACAACTACGTCGTGGACCTCTCCGTTTCCGGAACGGTCTACAAGGAACAGCTTCCCGAGTTCAAATCCACGCTGCCGTATACGGGCGTTCTATCGAACCGGTTGCCCCAGGTCAATTTCTCGGGCGGCTGGACGAGCCTCGGAATCGTGCAGTCATTACCGCTTACCCATGCCTCCGATCTCGAGAATACCTTGACGGACGACTGGAGCTGGGTAAAAGGGAAGCATACGATTGAAGCCGGTCTGAATGTTGTATTCAGCACGAAACGACAGAACATTTTCCAGCAGACTAACGGAAGCTGGCTCTTCAGCGGCAAATTCACCGGTGACCCGATTGCCGATTACCTGCTGGGTACAGCGGAGAGTTTCACGCAGGTAAACAGCCAGAGACGTCCTTACATTCACGGGACAATGGTGACGCCCTATTTTCAGGACACATTCAAAGTATCCAAAACGCTGACCCTGAATTATGGCGTTCGCCTTCTGCACATGCCCCTTCCGTCGGCCCAGCCAGGGTACGCTTCAACGTTCGATCCCAGCAAATATGACCGTTCGAAAGCTCCAATTGTGAATGCCACCGGAACCATTACGCCCACTCCGAATTACGACCCGCTCAACGGTCTGATTTTCAACGGCCAGAACGGAGTCCCGCAGAACTTTAGCGACAAGCACAAGTGGTATTTCATGCCTACTTTCGGATTTGCGTACGATCCCTTCGGCCGCGGCAAAACGTCCATCCGCGGCGGCTTCGGGGAAACTCGCGCGCGCGTGTTTACGGGCAACGACTGCACTTATGCCTGTCCGGCGAACCCTCCCTTCCTTCAGAACATAACCCTGCAGAATCCGCTGTTTCCCAGCCCGCTCGGGACGGGCACGGCAACTCCGCCGGGCGCGCAAAATCTGTCCATGCTGGACTTCAACAACCAGGCTGCCGCGATTTATACCTACAGCCTCACTTTTGAGCAGGAGGTGGCCGGATGGTTGTTCAGCGTGGGCGGGGTGGGCAATCAGGTTCGGCACCGCGGCATCGCGCTCAACCTCAATCAGCCGCTGCCAGTCAACGGTTATGATTATCCTCCCGACATCAACACCGGCACGTTCCGGTATGTTTACGGCCCGTATTATGGCTGGGGTGCTTTGAACGCCTCCACCACCACCGGTAATGCGAGTTGGCACGGCTTGTTACTATCCGCCCGGCACCAAGCCACCCGCGGCCTGTTCATCTCAGGCTCGTATACGTACTCCCATGGAATCCAGGAGGCGTTCGGGTCCAGCTTTGGCTCCAACGGCATTCAGAACTCTTACAACAGGCGTGCCGACCGCGGTAACTCGAGCGTGAACGTCCCCCACATAGCATCGTCCAGTTGGCTTTATGACATACCCTTTATGACTCGCTCGAAGGGCGTCACGAGGGTACTGCTCGGAGGATGGAAGTACAACGGCATCGCCACATTCCGGAGCGGTATTTCACTCAACCCTGGGCTTAGCGTCGCGAACCAAGGCTTGGCCACGCGCCCGGATGTTGCGCCGGGACAGGTGCTAACCTACCCCAAAGACGTCCGCCAATGGTTCAACACCGGTGCTTTTCAAAGACCGGGGTTCGGGAAGTTTGGCAATGCAGGCCCGGGTATTCTCAGAGGGCCCAGCATCATGAACTTCGATATGGGCCTCTACAAGGACTTCAAGTTCAACGAGAGGGCAAAGGTGCAGTTCCGGTCCGAGTTCTTCAATGTGTTCAACCACACGAACTTCGCGGGTGTGAACACGACGCTAGGAAGCGGCGCCTACGGGCAGATCACATCGGCCCTCGACCCTCGAATCATCGAATTTTCGCTGAGACTGCAGTATTAGGAAAGCTGTGTGCCAGGGGACACCCGTCCGCTCGGATGTTAAAATGAGCGTACCGCGGATGAGTGTCCCAGTTCTTTTTCTGTCGTTGCTTCAGGTTATCCATGGCAGCGGGGCCTCAAACGACAGCCTGCGCGGGGCAACGCAGGATGCTTCGTTATCGTTCTCTGATCGCAGCAAAGCATACCAGCAGCTTCTTCAGAAGTATCCATCCGACATTTCCCTGTATTCGGAGTACGCCTCCCTGTTGATCGCGAACCGGGCTTATGAGCCGGCGCTCACGTGGATACGGAAGGGGATTGCCAGGGCTCCGTCCGATACAACATTACGGCTTCGGAAGGCGATCGCGCTGAATGCAGTCGGCAAGTCCGAAGCATCCCTCACAATTCTGAAGTCACTCCCGGCAACCGCGGAGTCAAGGCTCTATATGGGATTCGCAAGCCGTGCGCTGGGCGACCATGAGTCCGCGCGGAAGTACCTGTCGGAAGCCTGGGACTCAGGAGTTCGCGATCCATATACCCTCTATTCACTCATCGAGGAGGATCACGCGCTGGCAGACAAAACCGCCGGGCTCCGGCATTATCAGACGTTCCTGACGCATTTCCCGGATTCCGCGTGGCTCCACGTGTTGTATGCGAATGCTTATGCGCAAAAAAACCAGGATGCGGAGGCTCGCAAGGAATACCAGGAGGCACTCCGGATAAAGGCGGATTTGCCGGGTGTGAACTTCCGGTTAGGGTATTTGATGTATCGCGATAACCAGCATAGATCCGCTGCCGAGTGCTTCCGCAAGGAACTCGATCTGAATCCGTATTACTCTGACGCCAACTTATTCCTTGGGCAAACACTCCGGAACCTGGGACAGGAGGACGAAGCTGTCGGCTATTTCCGGAAGGCCATTGCACTCGATCCAGCTTCCGACCTTGCATACCGCGCAGTCATCGGGATTCTGACCGATAAAGGAGATCTGGGCGGCGCCGCAGGGATTCTTAAGAAGGCAGAGGAACAGTTCCCCACCGATCCCGGCTTCCCGGCTCAGCTTGCCAGAATTTTGACCAAGCTGAATCGTGAGGAAGAGGCACTCAAAGAGCAAGAGAAATTTCGCTTGTTACAGGAATCCAGGCGGGGGAAACCGGTAGGGAAGAAGCAATGATCGCCTTCCTGTTTCTGCTGTTCCTGCCCCCGGTTTCCAACGCTCCGGATCCGGCTGTTCGGCTGAGGCAATGCATTGACAAACGCGACAGGTCGTGTCTTGTGAGCGAGCTGACGTCTCGTCCGCGCAGCGTATCGCCGGAATACTGGTCAGCGGCAGCCGAAGCCTATTTGTTGCTGGGGCGCAATACGGACGCTGTGACTGCTATGGCAAACGCCGTCAGGACCAGGCCTGGCGATTTTGAGATGTTGATACAGCAGGGTCGTGTGTACCAGCGCTGCGGTGACCAGGTGCATGCGATCGAAGCGTTCCTGTTGGCAGCAAAGATCAATCCATCGCCTGGTGTCTTTTACTCGATGGGCCTCAGCTTCTTTCTCGCACATGAGTACGAGCGCGCAGGGAAGCACTTTGTTCATGCAGTCCAACTGGACAACCGGAATCATAAAGCGGCATTTATGCTCGCGGTCATCGATGTTCTTAAGAACCATGACAATGAGTCAGCGAAGAGTCATCTGGAGCGCGCCTTGGCCGTCGAGCCCGGAAACCCTCACTATCTGCTTCATTACGGCATTGTGTTGTCGGAGCTGGATAATCCGCAAGCCGCGGAAGTGCTGGAAAGAGCGGTGAAGACCGACCCTGCAAATCCTCTGGCGCGCTTCAACCTCGGTCGGCTTTACCGGCGTATGGGCGAGATTCGCAAAGCTCGCACGGAACTCGAGACCGCCGTTCGTATGCGGCCGCAGCTGGCGCGAGCGCAATACCAGCTGGCCGCTGTGTATCGGGAACTGGGCGACATGGATAAAGCGCAGCAGGCTACGGAGCAGTTTCTGAAATTCAGAGATCAGGACCGCGATGATAATCCGGTAGACGGGCCACCCTCCTATGCGTTCCCTGACCAGCCGGCAAAATGAGTGAGCGCACGCTAACACGACGCCGCATGCTGGGGTCGCTGCTGGGCGCCCCGGCGCTGTATGCGCAAGGCGTTGCCTCGCGAGGAGCGCGCGCTACTCCACGCAGTAAACCGTCGGGCCTGCCATTTGCCTCGAAGCTGACGGACGTCGCAGCTTCGGCCGGGCTTACGAAAGCTGCAGTCTGCGGAGGAGTCGCCCGGAAGGACTACCTTATCGAAGTGATCGGCTGTGGTGTCGCGTTCTTCGACTATGACAACGACGGCTGGATGGATCTCATCTTGCTCAGCGGCTCGCGGTTGGATGGCAGCGCTTCGGCTGCAACGAACCGGTTATACCGGAACAATCGAGACGGCACGTTTGCAGATGTGACAACTGAGGCCGGGCTGGTGCGAAACGGCTGGGCAACCGGCATCACTATTGCTGATTACAACAACGACGGGTACGAAGATATATTCATTACGTATTGGGGACACAATGTTCTGTACCGAAACAACGGTGACGGCACCTTCAGCGATGTAACGAAACAGGCGGGGCTTGCCGGCTCCGGCCGGGAATGGGGCTCCGGGTGTACGTGGGTGGATTACGATCGCGACGGCCGCCTTGATCTTTTCGTCGCCAACTACGCCGGGTACGATCTCGCCACGGTGCCGAAAGCAGGTGCGAGCCCAGACTGCAACTGGAAAGGAGTCGCGGTGAATTGTGGGCCGCGCGGCCTGCCCACGACCCGGCCTTACCTCTATCACAACAATGGGGACGGAACATTCACCGACGTCAGCGAACGCTCCGGCGTCGCTGCTGCGACCGGAAGCTATGGTCTGACCGCCGTCACAGCCGACCTGGATGACGATGGGTGGCCCGACATTTATATGGCAGGAGATTCCACACCGAGCTTCTTTTTCCACAATCGCAAGGACGGTACATTTCGCGAAGAGGCGATCCTGCGCGGAGTCGCGCTCAGCGAAGATGGAATGGAACAAGCCGGCATGGGCGTGGCCCTGGGAGATATTAACCTCGAGGGAAATACCGACATTCTGAAGACCAACTTTGCCGATGACACTCCGGACCTGTACGTGAACGACGGAAAGGGCAGATTTTCTGATGCGACCCTCCGGTCCGGGCTCGGCGTCGAGACTCGATACGTCTGCTGGGGAACCGGGATTGTCGATCTGGACAACAATGGTCTTCCTGATCTGTTCATAGTGACCGGAAGCATCTATCCCGAGCTCGAGCCGAAGTTCCCGCAGTATCCATATAGAACGCCGCGACTGGTATTCCGGAATCTTGGCTTTGGACGATTCGAAGAATTGATTGACGAGGCCGGCTCCGGAGTGGGCGCCGCACATTCAAGCAGAGGGTGCGCCTTCGGCGATTTCGACAACGATGGCGATCTCGATGTGTTGATCTGGAACATGAACGAACCCCCTTCATTGCTGCGCAATGATGTTACCGGCGGTGGCCACTGGCTGAAAGTGCGTCTCATCGGCGTGAAAACCAATCGGAGTGCGATCGGATCCAGGGTGACGGTGCGCTATGGAGATCGCGTGCAGGCCCAGGACGTCACCGCTCAGGCGAGTTTCCTGTCGGTGAACGATAAGCGGCTGCATTTCGGCCTCGGCAACTCGACAACCGCCGAAGTGACAGTGCGGTGGACAAACGGCAGCACTGAGAGGATTGGTAAAGTCGCTGTGGATTGTCTTCTGACTATCCGCGAGGGCCAGGGCGTGGTTCAGGCGGACCGGCTGAAACGCTGAGCGCTCAAACGAGCAGCGATATTACATCTTCCACGTCGCGGACGTCTCCGAAGCGCCGATGGAAGGTCGCGAAGGTGGCAGTTGCCGCCTCCTCGGACGACGCTCGAGTGGCGTCGGCGAGCAGGATCGTGCGAAAACCGCAGGAGAACGCGTCGCGCGCTGAGGCCTCAATGCAGACGTCGGTCACCACGCCTCCGATCACCACATACTCGATGCCGCGAGATCGGAGGAGAGCCTCGGCGTCGCTCGACCCAGGGAAGAATGCGCTTAGCAGCACCTTGCGCGTGTGGAGATCACCCGGCTGGACGTCAAAGCCCGCGGCGATCTGGTTTCGCGGGTCCTCCGGTTTTTGGGCTTCGGCGTGCAGCGCTGCCAGCTTCGGTCCCATAAGATCCCGCATAAGATCGTGCCGCGCGAACGGGGCAGGTCGAACCCATAAGACGGTACCACCTCGGCTACGGAGATCAGCCGCCAGCCTGGTGAGCCGTTCCACGATTGCCTGCTCTTGTGGGCTTGAGCCAAAGAACATCGCGGTGACATCTATGATGACGAGGGCGGTACGTTGCGCAGGCATCTGGCCGAACGCGAACTCTCGCCCACGTTGTGCCTTCATTTGTTCAAGCACACTGGCCGGCAGGGCGCTCATCCAGCACTCCCGCTCCGCCACTGCATTAGCGGTATCGAGCAAACCGATTCTCCTGACCTTGGCAGCACGAACTCGTGGTTCCAGTCTACGTCATCATCCTTTCCGTCCCGTAAACCTGATCGGCATGCCCGGCTGTAGACCACCTGCCGATCCCCGAGGACATCAAGCTCACCGCCGACCCGTTCAAAGAAGAGCTGGAAGTTGCCCTGCCTGAACCGGCATGAGCGCTGTCACGATCCCCTATCATAACCGGGACCTCAAACGAAAGACTTTGACCCGTCATCGAGCAGGCTGGTTACAGCGTGGAGGAATTCCTGGAGCTGCTTTAATATCTTCTTCCACCCTATGCTTCCACTCATCCTCTAAGCTGATACCCCCTACATCGGCTCCCAGCCTGAGCTGGATGTGGTTTCTTATGGCCACTGCCAGGAGGCGGCCTAGAGGTCGACTGCAATCGGCGTTGGACTAGCGGCTGCCCTCAGCGCCGCCGATACGGCATTCCAGGCATCGCGATATGGCTTGAGCGCATGCATAATCGTCTGCTGTAACTCGCACCACTTCTCGACGCTCAACGACTTTTTGTCCTCATCCTCTTCCGATCCCGGTTCGGTGAAATCGGCCCTCTCTTCGCTCCGCGGCTCCCGCGCCTTCTTGCTCCAAAACATTTCCCACCTCTTTGGCACTAAGCTAGCAGCCGGCCTGCCGGTAATTCCCGGCGATCAGCCGTACTTCCAACAAAGCACGCCAAAAATAATTCATGGTTTGGCGTCATTGTGGTATCGGCGTCCACCGGCGTTTATCGGCGGCCAACCCATTCACGCACCCCGCGCATTTGAATCTCATCTATTCCCCACCACATACAAGTTTCCCCGCGCCGTTCCCATTGCCGCCTCCGTTAGCGTTGAGGCGAAAGGAAACCACCATGTCCTCACTACGAAAAATTGAAGCCGCTCGCATCAACGGAGCCAAATCGCATGGCCCCAAAACCCCCGAAGGGAAAGCCATCTCTTCCATGAATGCCCTGCGCCATGGCCTCTGCGCCAAGGCCCTCGTACTCTCCAATGAAGACGCGGAAGCCTTTGAGGCCATGCGCAATAGCTACCTCGAAGAATTTCAACCCGTCGGCGCCGGCGAACTCGATCTGCTCGACGAGATGGTCGCAGCCCGCTGGCGGCAGTGCCGCGGCTGGGGCGTTGAGACTGCGATGATCGATCTGAAAATGGACCAGCAGGGAAAGTCGCTCGAAGCGCGCTACCAGCGTCTCGATGAAGCCACCCGCACCGCCATCGCGTATGCCTCGCTCACTGACGGCAATCATTCGCTCGACCAGATCCAGCGGCATGACACCCGCCTTAGCCGCATGTACCGCCTCGCGTTGAAAACATTGGTTGAACGTCAGGATCGCCGCAAGAAAGAGAATTTTCAGAACGAACCCAATACAGCCGCACAGCATCCCCCGGCTGACCCGCCGTCCGCCCCCGTTGCCGCCGATGCGCCGGATACGCCGCTCGCGCCGGTCCCAACGAATGCGCAACTCAATCTACAATGCTTCCAATCAGATCCCGATACCGCCAGTCAGTTGCCCGATGAGGGTGCGCTACGGTTTGGGCATGAAAGACCGAACGAACTACTCGACAAATGAGTGGACCGCGGCGCCGCCCGCTGGTTCCTCCATATGCGCCGTCCGGAGGATCTCGTGAGCTTCCTCGCCATCCTCCGCAAATTCGGGCTGATCGCCGGCCTCGCCGCGCCTGAAGTCATCAGCCTCGTAAATCCCCCTCTCGGCGCCCTCATCGGAACCGTGCTTACCTCCGTACTCTTGGCGGAGTCACGCTTGGGTCCGGGCAACGGTGCTCTAAAGAAAGAGGAATCGCTAAACTCCATCCAGGTCGCTGCGCCCCTCATGGTCCACATCGTCGAATCCGCCACCCGCAAGAGTATGATGGACCCGGTTCTCTTTACCTCCGGCGTCGAAAAACTCAGCGACGGCATCGTCGATGTGCTCAACTCCTTCCGGATTCTGCCGAAAACCGGCCCTGCGCTACCTTTGGTGAAATGAAAAGTTATCGCAAAGAGCTGTGGTTCGAGGTGCCCTCGCGCCGCGGATTTCTCAATATTACCCGGCAGGTCGAGCAATGCCTCGCGGAAAGCGGCGTGCTCGAAGGCTTGGCGCTGGTCAACGCCATGCACATCACAGCCTCCGTATTCATCAATGACGATGAGTCCGGCCTGCATGCCGATTACGAAGAGTGGCTGGAAAAGCTCGCGCCGCATGAGCCTGTGTCGCAATACCGGCACAACCGGACCGGCGAAGACAATGCCGATGCGCACCTGAAACGCCAGGTCATGGGCCGCGAGGTCGTGGTGGCGATCACCGGCGGCAAGCTGGACTTCGGCCCCTGGGAGCAGATCTTCTACGGCGAGTTCGACGGCCGCCGCAAGAAACGAGCG
>DATLBY010000049.1:0-5702 GCA_035526665.1 Bryobacteraceae bacterium | reverse complement strand
GGCGGCGTACGGCGGGCATGCCAGTCCGCCACGGCCTTACGCAGCTCGGCCAGACGGGGATCGTTTGCGGGCGCGGACCGCTCAAGAACCCGCAGAGCACGATCGCCAAACTCAATGGCGGCGGCAAAATCGTTGCGGGCGGCGCGCAGGAATGCCAGCGTGCGGAGGGCGTCCTGCGAATCGACCGGGTCACTGCCGCCTCCCGAGTTCCAGAGGGCTAATGCCCGCCGGCAATACCGCTCCGCCAGTGCGAGGTCGCCGCGGGCCGACACTACCGCCGCGAGATTGGTCAATGTGTAGGCAATACCGGCGCTGTGCAGCCCCGGATTCTTTTCATAGATCGTGAGTGCCCTCCGGAATAAAGGCTCCGCGGCGGCGAACTGTTCCCGGTTGTTCAGCACCACGGCGAGATTATTCAGCACTACCGCGATGTCCGGATGTTCCGGGGGGAGACGCTTTTCGTAAATTGCCAGCGCCTTCCGGTAGAGCTCTTCGGCTTTCTGCGATTCTCCCTGCAGATCCCGCAGCGAGCCGAGGTTATTCCAGGCAGTGCCTACGTGCACGTCGTCTGCGCCGAAAGCCTTCTCTTCGATGTGCAGCGCGGCCGTGTATAAACTCTCCGCCTGCGTGAAGTCGCCCTGAGATTTGACCAGGTCCGCCAGGTCGCTCATGGCGGTCGCAGTGGCCGGGTGCGCGAAGCCGACGGTTGCTTGCAGTATCGCGAGCGATTGGCGCAGCAGGGAACCGGCCGCTTCCATATTGCCGCCCGCGGCGAGACTTTTCGCCAGGCTGCTCATCACGGAGGCCGTCTCGGGCTGATCGGCGCCCTTCTCCCGCGAAGTGATGGATAGCGCCTGTTCCCAGAATTTGACGGCAGCCGCGTGATCGCCCTGCTTTTCCCGTAAAGACGCCAAACGCCCCAGGATGCCGGCCACGGCAAAATGCGCTGGACCGGAGATTCGCTCCTGCAGTTGGAGTGCTTTCCGGCACAGCAAGTACGCTTCCGGAAGGCGGCCCTGCTCCTCCACGTCCCGCGCTTGAGCCAGCAGAAGATCGGCGAGTTTCGGATCGGCCGAGGCGTGCGAAGCCTCCTGGATGCCGGCAGCGCGCCGGTGCAGCGCTTCGGCGCTCCGCCAGTCCCCCCGTGATTCCGCGATGGCGGCCAAAGCGCTCAGGCTGTCGATGGAACGAATGTCCGAAGGCCCGAAGAGCTTCTCGCTGATGGCCAGCGATTCTCGGGCGACGGGGGCGGCGCCGGCAAAGTCACCACCCTGGATCAGCCGCCACGCGAGGTTCATCATGGCTTCCGCGGTTTTGGCGTGCGCTGGGCCGTAGCGCTTCCGCTGCCGCTCCAGCGCCTCGCGGTAGAGCCCGGCGAACGGCACGTCGCCGGCCGGAGCGGGGACGGCGAGCAGAACGCCCAGACAGATGCCGATGAAAAAGGGATAAGCCGTGCGAGATGGCAATGGCGGGTAGGACAAGAGGTTGCGGCCGGTGGGCCGGCTGCCGATCATGCGAGGACAGCCGGCCCGGGCTGGTTGCAATCAGAACATAAAGCGAAGCGAGAGCTGGACCTTTCTGGGATCCCGGGTTGCAGTAAAGGCTCCAAAATTCTGATTGATCTGTTTGCCGGTGGCATCGAAGCGCGCGGTTGTGTCGATGCTGGAGAACTGCGTGTGATTGAAAGCATTATAGAACTCTCCGCGCAGTTGAAAATAGCGCTGATCATCCCGCCCGATGGGCAGGCGCTTGGAGACGCTGACGTCCCAGTTGCTGTACCCAGGCTGCCGGAGGATACCGACGCCGGCGTTGCCGAAGGTCCCGCGTGCCGGCCGCGCAAATGCTGCCGCATTGAAGTTTCGCTGGAATGTCCGCTCGCCCGAGGGAAGATTGGGATCGCCAACGACATCGATGCGGGCTCCCTCGGTGGAGCCAGTAATGTCCGCGCCGTCACTCGTGCTGAAGCCGGGAGTTACCGGCGTGCCTGCCATCACGGAAGTGATGCCGGAGAGCTGCCAGTTGCCCAGGATCCAGGTGAGCGGCCGGGAGTTGAAGTGCTTGCCGGGGTCCGGCACCTCCCAAGTGTAATTCACAACGAAAGCGTGGGGGATATCGAAGCTCAGAGGTCCATAGTTGCGGCTCCGAAGCGGGAAGTAGACGCTAGTCCCGTCAAAGTCGGCGGAGCCGACGCCGAGAGATTTTGAGTAGGTATAAGCCAACGAGTACTGCAGCCCGTGCGACATGCGCCGGTTGAGAGAAACCTGCAGCGAGTGGTAGTTCGAGGTGGCGCCGAAGGAACGCATATTGATATCGCCCAGGCCGGAGTAAGGGCGTAGGAAGTTGTCCGGAAGCGGGCTCTTGGTGGTGGAATCGACGTTAGCCGGGTCGAAGCGGGCGAACATGGGAATCGGATTGATGTTGCGCTGCATGAGCAGGTGACGCCCGGCGCTGCCGACATACGCCACATCGATAACGGAGGCGAAGCCGATGTCCCGTTGGACGCTGAAGCTGTAATTCATGGTTGTGGGGAGCGGGTGCTGCCCCGGTTCGATCACCGTAACCGAGCTGGGACCGACCGCTCCGGATGCCTGGAGGAAATTATCCAGTGACCCGAAGTAGGTGGTGGGAGTGTAGGCCACCGGCTGCTGCCCTTGCGTGCTGGAGTAGACATTGCCTTGCGGGCGATCGTAGAAGATGCCGAAGCCTCCGCGAACCGCGGTCTTGCCGTTGCCTGCAGGATCGTAGGCGAAACCGAGACGGGGCGCGACGGACACAGGCGGGGTGCTGTACAGCCCTTCGGCATAATTCTTACCGCCGATTACCATTCCCGGCGCATAGCTTCCCGAGCCCGGCACGAAAAGGCCGATGTAGGGTACGGGATAAATCTGGCCGGTGCGGGGGTCGACGCCCACGCGCTTACCGGCCGCATCAAAGCCGGGCCGGATCAGCACGGCTGCCGTGGCGGGATTGTATAGAGCAGGATCGAAGGTCGTCAGATTGAAGCGATCGTCGTGAGCCGCCGGTGCATTGTAAAAGCGGAGGCCGTACTCCAGGCTGAGCCGGTTGGATACCTTCCAGTTATCCTGCGCGTACCATTCCGTCTGCGTGTACCGGTAATGGGAATAAGGCCGGAAGGTCGCCTCGGAATAGCTGTAGAAGTTGCCCAGCAAGGCGTTCGCAAACGCATAGTTCGTGTCGAAGGGGTTGTTGGTGTTGCGCCCGAAATCGAACGATCCGCGAGTGTTGCTGCCGCCGACTTCATCTTTGCGCATGCGCTCCACATAGAGTCCCAGCTTTAGGGTGTGGGTGCCGATGACTTTGCTGAGGTTGTCGATCCACGAGAAGACAGGATTTCTGTTGGTGTACGGGATGTTGCCGAGGGACGGCGTAATCGGGTTCTGGACACCGCCGAAGCTGATGTTCGGAATGGCGTGCGATTCGTTGGCGGCGGGGTACCACTGTCCGATGTTCCCCATCGTGCTCCTGGCAACCTTTTCCGGTTCGACGGGATTAAATGTCTGGCTGCGATTGCTCGCGCCCATTGTGAACTCATTCACCGTGGAGGCACTGAAGGTTTTCGTGATGTGCAACGCCGCGCCGCGCCCCCGCTGCGGCCGGTACGTATTTGTGAGGCCGTAGTTGAGGCTCCCGGAGACCCAGCTGCCATAGGGCCAGTTTTCATCGTCATTGTCCCGGATATACCGGAAGTACGTCATCAGAGTGGAGCTGAAGTTATAGTCGAGACGAACCAGATCCTGCCGCCGGGGAAAGCTTCCGCTCAAGTTCGACCGGTAGTTTCGGGTGTAGCGCAGGGCCGGATCGGCTTCCTGGTAGTTGGGCAGGGGGAAAAAGTTCAGTATGGTTTGGCCGAGCGAGTTAATCCGGTTCTTGGGGATGACGTTGCCGGAGAATTGCTGGCCGGTGAGTGGATCCTTGACGGCAATCAGTGCACCATTGACGTCAAAAGTCTGCGAGAAGTCGCCTGCGCGTTCCAGGGCCGTCGGCGTGGTGATGAAGCGGGTGCCAGGATAGTTCTGCCGGCGGACGAACTCCTGCGAAAAGAAGAAGAACAGTTTGTCCTTGTTCTTGTTGTAGACGCCCGGGATATAGACTGGTCCGCCGACTGTATACCCGGCGTTATTGATGCGTTCGATAGGCCGGGACGTACCGGTGCGGTTGCGAAAGAAGTCGTTGGCAAATAGACTCTCGTGCCGGTAGAACCAGAAGCTGCTGCCATGAAAATTCTGAGTGCCGCTTTTCAGGATGACGTTGATGGTGCCGCCGCTGTTGCGCCCGTACTCGGCCTGATAATTGGAGGTGAGCACCTTTACCTCCGCGACCGCGTCCATGTTCGGCTGGTTATGGGATCCGCCGTTCGAGCCTGTATCGGTGTCCTGAATCCCTTCAATGGAGAAATTGATGGAAGTGTCCCGGCCGCCGTTGATGTGCAGCCCGCTGGCCCCGGGTCCCTTCGAGACGGCTCGCGAATTCGAGTTCATGTCTACGATGCCGGGCAGGGTGGAGAGCAGCGAAACAAAATCACGACCTTTGATTGCCGTGTTCATGAGCTGAGTGGTGGTAACGACGCCGGCTCTTTCGCTGGACGATGTTTGCACCGGAGTGACTTCCGCCGTGACCTCGACCTGCTCCTGCACCTGGCCGACGCGCAGAACGATGTCACCGGCGGACCGCCGCTCGTTGGCGGTGACAACCAGATTTTTCATCTGAAAAGTGCGGAAGCCGGCATTGGCAATCTCCAAGCCGTAGCTGCCGGGCTGAACGCTGGAGAAGACGAACACACCGGAATCATTGGTGGTGCTCGACTGTCTGGCGTTTGTTTGCTCGTTGATCAAAACGACCTGAGCATTAGGAATGATGGCTCCCGCCGGATCCTTGACGGTGCCTGTGATGACGCCGGTCACACTTTGACCGAATGCGCCGGCGCCCGCCGATAACAAAAACGCGAGCAGGACCCGGGAGCAGTACGAGACTATAGGGAAACGTTCCATTCAATGCATGTTATCTCATGGCAGCATGCGACGCATCCGTTGTGCATGCCTGCCACAAGAGAAGGCGTAGGGCGTGCGCGATGATAAGAAGTGCGAATGATTCCAATCCTGCTGTTGTTAGGTTTCTTTGGCGGCACGCTGCGGGCGGCGGAGGTAGGTCCCGCGATCGGCAGTAAAATTCCCGCATTCTCCGCAGCCGACCAGAACGGCACGGTACAGACGCTGGACTCGATCAAAGGCCCCAAGGGCGCAATGCTGGTATTTTACCGCTCGGCCGACTGGTGACCCTATTGCAAAGGCCAACTCGTGGAGTTGGAAAACAGCCGGGAGCAGTTGCGCAAGCAGGGCTTGGGACTCGCAGCCATCAGCTACGACAGCGTTGCCATCCTGGCTAGTTTTGCCGGCCGCAGGGTGATCCGCTTTCCACTGCTGGCCGACCCCGAGTCGAAAATAATACGTGCCTTCGGAATTTTGAACGAGACCGTGCCGCGCGACAACATGTCTTTCGGCATTCCCCATCCGATGACCATTGTGGTGGATCCGAAAGGAGTAGTTCTCTCGAAACACTTTGAGTACAGCATTCGCGAGCGCTACACTGCCGCCAATATCCTTTCTGAGAGGCTCGGCGTACGGACTGGCGCCGCCGCCAGCGACATTGAGACCAAACATCTGACAGTACGGGCGTCGGCCAGC
>DATLBY010000048.1:0-6356 GCA_035526665.1 Bryobacteraceae bacterium | reverse complement strand
AATGGAAAAAATTGAACTGATGTCGCAGCTCTTTTCCGAGGAAACGCTGGCCATGATGGGCCGATTTAAGGCGCTTTTTGACCCGGAAAGCAGGCTAAATCCAGGAAAAGTGCTCCCCACGGGCCGGGGCTGCATGGAGATTCGACAACCCGCTCTTACCACCGGCGGTGTCGTTTACTAGCTGTTCTTTCAACAACTTAGCGAGTTTTCGAAGGGCTGGCTCCAAACGCTGCTTTTTGGTCAAAATCGGGGCAAAAAGGTCGCCTTTTTGCTCGAATCGCTGCATCGCGTTGCGGATGGTGAACTGATCCGGGCGCAGGCCCGGTTCCACTTCATTCCAATCCAGCGGTGTCGCCACCGGCGCGCCATCATAAGCACGAACCACATAGGGACCAGCAATGGTTTTCCCGCTGCTGATCTGCAAATAGTCGAAATAGACGCGGCCTTTCCTTCGTTTCGACACGGACCTGGGAGTAGTGAACAGGTCTGGTTTTTCACTCACCACGAGGCTTGAGAGGATTTCTGCGAACGAGCGCACCTGGTCGTAGCTGTAGCGGGCGTCTATGGGAATGAAAATGTGCATCCCGTCTCCGCCTGTCGTTTTGGGAAACCCCTCGATGCCGATCGCCTTTAGCTTCTCATGTACCAGGCGGGCAGCTTCGATGATTTTTTCGTAGTCACACTCTTGGGGATCCAAGTCGATCAGCACGTAATCGGGGTATTCGAGCGAGCCGATGCGGCTCATCCACGGATTCTGGTCGATGCATCCCAAGTTCACCAGGTAAAGGAGCGTTGCGCGATTGTCACAGACGACGAAACGGATCGGGGCGCCCCGATGCTCCGAGTAGATAGGCTCAGTGCGGAGCCAGTCGGGATACGTTTCCGGAGTGTTCTTTTGAAAGAAAAACTCCTCGTGAATGCCGTTTGGGTATCGCTTCAGCGAGAGAGGCCGGTCTTTTAAGTAGGGCAGGATCAGGCCGGCTACGGCATCGTAATAGTTCAGGAGATCGCGTTTGGTGTAACCGTCTTTCGGATACCAGATCTTCTTGACGTTCGTGAACTTCAGGGGCTGGCCATCGATCTGGATAGAGTATTCCTTCACATCAGCCGGAATCAGCGGCTCCTCGGTTCTCTCTTCGCTGGCGGCTTGCTCGTCCGGAGCTATCGTGTCCGGATTGACGAGTTTTTCACGCACGCACTCCTCCGGCTTCTTGTCGTCTCTTAACCCGAGAAAGACAGGTGCGCGCAGTTTGTTGTCTTTTGTCCACTCGCTGAACTTGATCTCACAGACGAGCTGCGGTTCCACCCAGGTGGTTCGCCGCAGCATCGCGGGTTTCCGGCCAAACGGACACTTGTCTGTTTCCAATGGCGCCATCTTTTGGGACAGCAGAGACAACGACTGGTCGTTGAATCCTGTTCCCGCGTTGCCCACATACACGAGTTTGCCGTTCTCGTACAGCCCAAGCACCAGCGAACTAAATGTGCTGCGCTCCCCGTGTGTGTAACCGCAGATAATAAATTCCTGATGGCCGGTGATCTTCACTTTGAGCCAGTTGCGGCTTCGCCGGGATTCGTATTTGCTGTCAGCCCGCTTGGCGATTACACCTTCCAGGCCGGTTTGCCGCGCCGCCTCAAGCATCTCCTGGCCTTTCGCTTCGAAATGCTCGGAGTACTGGATTCGGTCACCCGGCTTCACAATGTCTTTGAGGAGCTTTTTTCGATCGGCCAAGGCGCATTGCCGCAAGTCGAAGCCATTCCAGTAAAGCAGGTCGAAGACCAGCAGCTTTACCGGCGTCTTTCTTACCAGGTGACTGATCGAGTTCGGATCAGTCTGATGGATTCGCGGTTGGATCAGCCCAAAGTCGGACCGGCCTTTGGCATCGAACACGGCAATCTCACCATCCAAAATGGCTGTCTGGGCCTCCACGTAATGGGGCACAACGCTCAGCTCCGGGTATTGCCGGTCAAACGAATTGCCGTTGCGCGAAAGCATGGTCATCGAGCCGCCCTCAATAAAGCAGAGCGCCCGCACTCCGTCCCATTTCACTTCGTAGATCCACCCTGCTCCCTCCGGAGGATGATCGGCGGAGTACGCAGCCATCGGGGCGAAGAAACCGGGTAGAGCAGAGTTCACTGCTCCCGGTATCGGCGCTGCCGCGGGGGCCTTTTTAGAGATTGCCCGCGCCTTCTTTGTTTTTTTTGGGGGCAGGTCAGCCGCAATCTCATCCTGTGTCCGGCCGGTCTTCACGCTAACGGCCAGAGCTTCCACGTCAAAATCGGGATCGGAGAACTCGTCCCGTTTTTTTATCAACAGCCACTCATTGCCTTTCCCTCGTCCTTTCATCAAGACCAGGGCGAAGTCGCCATTCAGCTTTTGGCCGTGCAGGCAGAATTTCAAATCACCGCGAGCAATCTGTTCGCTTGCGCTCGCGTCACCCAACAGATCGAACGTACCCTGATCCCACAACATGACGCTGCCCCCGCCGTAATTCCCTTTTGGGATGTTTCCCTCAAACGGACCATAATCCAGGGGATGATCCTCCACATGCATCGCCAGGCTCTTATGCAGTGGAACCAGGCTGGGGCCTTTAGGAACTGCCCAGGATTTCAGCGTTCCTTCAATTTCGAGCCGAAAATCATAATGGAGCCTGGTTGCGTCGTGCCGCTGTACGTAAAAGCGCCCCTGTGTCTTCGCCGCAGGATTGACCGAGGCAGGTTTGGGTTCGGGGGTGTTTGCGAATTTACGCTTCCGGACATACTCCTGGAGAGACATATTTCAATAGACGCTCCCGCATGAATATCATAGCTATCTTCCTGTATTTACATACCACCTGAACCGATCCGCCGAAATCGAGCATCATAGGGGGATATGTCCCCAAAATCCGAAGGTCTCCGTATCCTGTGGCCTCAAATATGGGAACTGGTAAAACCCAGGCGGAAGATGCTCGCCCTCGGACTGGTGCTGATGGTGATCAACAGAGTCAGCGGTCTGGTGCTGCCGGCGTCGACGAAGTTCTTAATCGACGACGTAATCGGGAAGAAGCATATCGGCCTGCTGAATCCGTTGATCCTGGGAGTAATGGGGGCCACCATTATTCAGGGTCTAACCTCCTTTTCCCTAACCCAACTCCTTTCCAAGGAGGCGCAAAAGCTGATCGCAGAGATGCGCCGCCGGGTACAAGCGCATATAGGAAAGCTTTCGATCGGTTTTTATGACGCGAACAAGACAGGCACACTTGTGTCGCGCATCATGAGCGATGTCGAAGGCGTTCGGAACCTAATTGGTACCGGACTGATAGAGTTCGTCGGGGGCGTCCTTACCGCCCTGCTGGCAGTCATAATCCTCATCCGGATTAGCCCGCTGATGACGGGCCTGACGCTGGTTTTTGTCACAGTGTTCGGTTTGGCATTGCAGAAGGCATTTACACGCATCCGGCCGATCTTTCGGGAACGCGGCAAGATCAACTCCGAAGTAACAGGACGTTTGACCGAGTCCCTCGGCGGGGTGCGAGTCATCAAGGGTTACCATGCCGAAGAGCGCGAAGAGGGCGTGTTTACCAAGGGCGTCCAGCGCCTGCTAGACAACGTGCTTCGCTCCCTGACGGCCATGTCCGTGATGAATCTCTCGGCGTCCGTTCTACTCGGCGTGGTGGGAGCGCTGGTCATGTTTCTGGGCGCCCGTCAAGTGCTCGCCGGCACGCTGACGCTGGGTGGATTCGTGACATTCACGGCCTTTCTCGCTTTTCTGGTAGCTCCAGTATTCGGCATCGTACAGATCGGGACGCAGCTTTCCGAAGCGCTCGCCGGCCTGGAACGTACCCGTGAGATTCTCCAGGAGAGACAGGAAGATGCCGATCCCCGGCGTCATCTGCGTCTCGGCCCCATCACCGGCGAGATAGCTTTTGAAAATGTGAACTTCGCTTACGAAGAAGGAAAACCCGTCCTCCACGACGTGAGTTTTCAATCCGTTCCCGGCAGCGTTACCGCATTGGTTGGCTCCTCGGGATCCGGTAAATCGACGATGATAGGTCTCATTGCCGCCTTCTATAATCCAACCGCGGGCCAGGTACTCGTCGATGGCGTGGATCTTTCCACGATTCGACTCGACTCCTATCGAACCCAACTCGGAGTAGTGCTGCAGGAGACTTTCCTGTTCGACGGGACGATTCGTGACAATGTCGCTTTCGCAAAACCGGACGCGACTGAAGACGAAGTTTTGTACGCCTGCCGTATTGCCCGCGTGGATGAATTCGCCGAAAAGTTTGAGAAGGGCTATGAAACGGTCGTCGGTGAGCGCGGCGTAAAACTTTCCGGCGGTCAAAGGCAGCGTGTTTCCATCGCCCGTGCGATACTGGCGGACCCGCGAATTCTTATCCTCGACGAAGCCACCTCCAGCCTGGACTCTGAATCAGAATCGCTGATTCAGCAGGGTCTCGGGTTCCTGATGAAGGGCCGGACAACGTTCGTGATCGCGCACCGGCTCTCAACTATCCGGCGCGCGGAACAGATTTTAGTAATCGAGGGCGGCAGAATTGTTGAGAGCGGCACACATGCTTCGCTTTATGCGCAACGCGGCCGGTACTTCGATCTTTACACCAGACAACACGGCGTGGAGGCGAATCTATTTCTCGCACCGGGAGAGGGAGATTCTGTCCCTACTGAAGAGGGTCCGTCGACAGAACGTCCACTGCCGGCCTTCGTTCGCGATTAGCCGGCTCACAAGCGACGTTTTGAGGCGCTTTTCTTGGCTGTAGTTTTCTTCGCCGTACTCTTTTTTGCGGTACTCTTTTTTGCGGTGCTTCTTTTGGCTGTGGTCTTTTTCGTGGCTTTCTTCTTTGCCGCGCCCTTCTTCGGAATGCTCGCGCCAGCCTCGCGAGCCTCACTGAGCGCGATCGCAACGGCCTGTTTGCGGCCCTTTACCTTTCGTCCACTTCCGCCCGACTTGAGTTCCCCCTGCTTGAACTCATGCATTACCTTCTTAACTTTTCCTTTGCCCTTACTGCTTGCTTTGGATGTGCTGCTTTTTTTAGTTGCCATAGCCCTCCACTGCTATCTTAAACAAACTTCTTCGAATCATTGTTGTACCCGGTTGTAAACCTCGGTCCAGCTTCGATTCGCTTCCGGTGAGTTATACCGAATTTTCCGGGTCAAGGTCTTTCCATCCCGGGCTACGATCGTGGTGGTTACTTCTATCGCTTTTCCAACCGCCGACTTTAGCGTGGACGAAATGGTATTAGGCGACAGCCGCTTTACTATAGCCATCTGGTCACCCGCGTCGGATTTGACCGGGTACTCTTTGCCGTCGATCGCACCGTCGAATTCAAAGGTTTTTGCTACTTCCTTTGCATCTTCAACCGTTCCTTTGTACTTGAGACGCGGCTCGTTGTGCTCAATGGTGAGTTCTACTTTCTGGGGTGCGGGCTTGCCACCCCAATTGGATTTGTTCACGTTCAGTATCCAGGTTCCGCTCATATTCGATGCCTGAGCCGCGAGCATGGAAGCGGTAAGGATTAGCAGCCCAATTCCGTTCGGTTTCAAAGTCATACGTTAGGTTAGATGCCGAAACCGGCAATAAATCTCTATTAGGCTCCGCATTTGACCCGTCATGTACGCGAGGACGGCACCGTAGGAGACAGGCGGATTTTTCGGATCGTGACGCCTTGTTGAACATCTAAACTGTCTGGAAGTAAATTTCTAGATTATGCCGGCTTCGCTTACGCACATCCTACGTCACCCGCAAACCGCCGACCCTGGACCACCGCCGATTCTGATGCTCCTCCATGGAGTAGGCAGCAATGAGCGGGACCTGATGGGCCTGGCTCCGCAGCTGGATGGGCGCTTTTTAGTGATAAGCGTCCGGGCCCCTCATGTCCTCGGGCCTGATTCCTATGGCTGGTACCATGTGCAGTTCACGCCTTCCGGTCCTGTAATTGAGCCGGAGGAAGCGGAGCGAAGCCGGCTCCTGATCCTTCAGTTCGTGGAGGAAGCCGTCATCAAGTATCACGCCGACCCGCGGCGCGTATTTCTCATGGGTTTCAGCCAAGGCTGCATCATGAGCCTGAGCGCCGCTTTGAGTCAGCCCGCGAAGTTTGCCGGCGTTGTTGGCATGAGCGGTAGATTGCTCCCCAACATCGACTCGCTGATTCAGGATTCCGAAGCGCTTCATCGTCTGGCGGTACTGGTCGTGCACGGCGCCGCGGATACCGTGTTGCCCATCCAGGATGGACGCGCTATCCGCGACAAGCTGATCGCCTTGGGCGTCGATGTCGAATATCGCGAATACCCTATGGCCCATCAGGTGTCTGCGCAAAGTCTCAGCGACATCGCAGGCTGGTTGCAGCACCGTCTTATGACTC
>DATLBY010000047.1:0-6722 GCA_035526665.1 Bryobacteraceae bacterium | reverse complement strand
GAGTCATACTGACCGGCAACCGGCGGCCGTTCCAACACAACTGCTGCCTGAAGCTCGCCTGCCGTACCTGTGACCTCCGGCAGATCCGGCGCCACATCGCTGCTGAGCAGCCGGACGCCCGCCCGGCTCTCCTCGAGCATGGCGGCTGGAAGGTCCTTTGGGCTCACGTTTAGGAGCCGATCGCAGATCTGACCGTACCATTTTCCGATCGGCCGTTCCGTCCGGGCGAAGGAGAGAACCAGGTGATCCTGCGCCCGGGTCATCGCGACGTACAACAACCGGCTATCCTCAGCGCTCTGCGTGGTCTTCTGGGAGTCACGAATTTTTCCATACGCCGGATCGCCGCAGCCATCGCGGGTGGCAGGGTCGCGCCACTTGATTCCCAGGCCATGCTGCCGCGAATAACACACCACGGGCGTCGTCACACGACCGCCCGTGTGCAGGCTGGGAACAAATACGATGGGGAATTCCAGGCCTTTTGAGCGGTGGATGGACATTAGCCGCACCATATTGCCGTAATCCACCGGCGGCGCCTCAGCCTCCGGAGCACTATCGTCAATGTCCTCGAGTATGCCTGCGACCGTTCCCGCGTCAGACTTGGTGCGCAGCAGAACCAAAAACTTCTCCACGTTGGCCCGCCCGCGCGCCGTCAAACCGCTCTCATAATCGCTGTCGTCGAGGAACGGCTGCAGCAGGCGGTCGGCACTGATGGAACCCTTCCAGGGCCGAAGATCGGTCAATCGCTGGTGAAAGCCAAGGAGTGCGGGATCATCGCTCTGGGACACCGATTGCAGCAGGGAACGGCTGGATTGGCGGAGGCGGAGCAGCATTTCATCCGATATCCCGACCAGCGGCGAGCGGAGAACTCCCGCGAGCGCGATCTCGTCGCGCGGATTGTCGAGCACAGCCAGTAGCAGCCTGAGATCCTGGATCTCACGTGTCTCAAAAAATGTGCGGCCGCCCACCACAACCGACGGGATGTTGTAGCGCTCGAGCGCTTCCTGCACTCTGGCCATGATCGCGTTGGTTCGCGCCAGTACGGCCATATCGGCGTAGGACGCCGGATGCTCGCCTTCGCGGCCCATCACGGTCAAGCTGCCGGCAAGCTCGGAAATCCGGCGCGCAATCCATAGGCACTCGTTTTCCTCCGCGATCGGACTGCTCTCGCCGCCCGCCGCAATCACCTCGACACTGGCCGGATGCTTGCGCGGAAACTCGCGGGCGGCAGTGAGCGTGTGGGCATCGATTCCTGCGTCCGCTGCGAACGCCGTATTCACGGCGGCCAGCAGCTCCGGCCGACTCCGGTAATTGGCGCGCAAATCGTCGATTTGCTTGCCTTCCGCCGCCAGCCCGTCGCGGTAGGCATGGAACAGTTGGGGCTCGGCGAAACGAAACCCGAAGATGGACTGGTTCACATCCCCAACTGCAAAGAAGCGATCCGGCCGGCGCAGCAGGTCCAGCAGCTTCCATTGCAGTGGATTGGTGTCCTGCAGCTCGTCCATCAGGATGTGATCGAAGCTCATGCGGATTCGCTCGCGCAGGGCCGGATCCGATTCCAGCAGCGTGATGGTGAACTCTTCGAGATCAGAAAAGTCCACGAGCGATTGCGCCCGTTTTCGCTGCCGGTAATCGCGGTCGATCTGCTGCACCGCATCAATGACCAGCTTCCGCTCGGCGGCATAGTATTCCAACACGAGTTCAGACCGCAGTAGCGGAAGAATATTCCTCAGCTCATCCTGACTGGCACGTGCGATGGACCCTTTCACTAATCCATTCATGGAAAACTTCGGTTCATTCAAAAGCTGGAAATGATCCAGCCCTACGTGGCGCGGGAGACGCAGGATCTGGTTCGACCAGTCGCGTAGACGGTCATGTGTTGCTATCTGGCCCTCTGTTTTTGGAACTACCTGCTCGGCGAGAATGCCCTGCAGCAGTTGAATCAACTTGGGATACTGTTTGTCCGGCTCCTGCTGGAACGCATCTTCCTTGAGCTCTACTCCGGCTGTCCGGGCCGACTCATAAATGTCGATGAGCGATTCGGCCAGGTCTGGAATGAAACCGCCTGCATCCGAAGCCACTGCCAGCGACCGCATAAACCTGCGCATCAGCTCGTGCTGCGATTGGTAGATCTCCCCCAAAACATGGTCGGCGGTTTCGCGCAGCAAGCTTGCACTCTGCCCGCCGTCGGCTACCGCGAACTGCGGATCGAGTCCGGCGCTGAGCGCATTTTCTCGAAGCAGCCGGCTACAGAACGAGTGGATGGTGGAGACGTAGGCGCGCTCCATACTCTGACGCGCCTCCTCGTCGCCGGCGAACTGCCTCACCAGACGCTCTTTGATCTCCGTGGCCGCTTTTTCGGTAAAGGTGATCGCCAGAATGCGCTGCGGATCGATCCCCTGATCCCGCACGAGCCAGCAGAATCGCTCGATGAGTACACTGGTTTTGCCGGAGCCGGGACCCGCGATGACGCATACGTCCTGCCCGATCCGGTGAGCGGCGGCGAGCTGTTTTTGACTGAGACTCAACGCGGCGCCCCAGCCCCGGCCGCAATCTCGGCGCGCTCGCCGACGCGGCAGATCACTGCGTAGGCGCAGTAGCCGCACTTTTCCAGGTCGCTGGGTTTCGGTTCGATGCGCCCCTCGCGGATTTGCACGAGCGCATTTTGCGTGATTTCACGCGAATGCCGCATCACCTCCCGCAGTGCGTCCTCGTTGGTCTCCCCCGGGCGCCAGCCGTCGAGCGTCTCCTTTTTCTTGAAGCCGCAGTAAATCATGCCGGCCGGCACGAATTCGCCGCCTTGCGCGAGCGCGATCAAATACAGGCCTCCCTGCACGAGCGTACCTTCGTCGTGCGCCTTCACTGTCTGGCGGATGCGCGCTTCGGAACGATATTTGTAGTCGACAATCGTGGCCCGGCCGCCGGGATCCACGTCGATCCTGTCGATATAGCCATGAATGATCGTGTCGGCATCGAGTCGCCATGCAAATTCATGCTCTAACAGCATGCGGTCGCCGCGCTGCAGTTTCGAATTTCTCACAAAAGTTTCCAGGTGATAGAGAAGCTCCAACCGGACGGCCTCGGTGCGGTAGCCGTCCGGAACGTTTTCTTTTTTGCAGGCCTCCTGGAATATAGTTGTGAAGATCTGCGCCACTTGCCCGCCGTCGCGATAGTAGGAGCGCAGCGCCTCGTGGGCAATCCTGCCTTGCAGCGGCAAATTGAGACGATCCCACGGGCGAGCCGGCGCCTCCTGCAGCTTGAGGATCTTCACCGCAAAGAATTTATACGGGCACTGCAGGAAATCCTCGATCCGGGTAGGCCCCAGCCGCGCCGTTTGCTTACGCAAAACCAGCTGCAAATCTTCATCGTGAATGGATGGCCGGGGGGCCCGCTGATAGCTTCGTGTGGGAACCGGCCGAGCGGCTGTGGAACTGACCGGCTCACCCGGGCCGGATCGAATCGTGCTCACGAAAAACGAGGGAAGATTGGGTTCACCTTTGCTGTTACGCATTGGGTAGCTGAGGACCAGAGCTTCGGTGGCCCGGGCGCACGCGACATGGAAGAGGAACTCCTCATCGCGCTGCCGTTCCAAGCTGGTGGCAAGCGCAAAACCTCGAGAGCGGATCTGCCGGCGAAACGTGTCCGGCAGGATGGGATTCTCCGAATGGTATTTCGGGAACTGACGCTCCAGCATTCCGCAAAGGAATACTACCGGCAGCTTCCATTGCCTGGCCTCAAAGGCATCCATAACGTGCACGACGTCACGGCGGTGATCCCCCACCCGCAGGGTCCCGGATTCGAGCACGATGGTGAGCGTTTCCGCAAACTCGGAACAGGAGACAGCGCTGGCTTCATCCAGCACCGCCGCTGTTTCCTGAATGGCGGACTGAAAGGTATCCAGCGCGGCGGACTGCTCGCGCCACAGCATCGCCCGCTCATGCGATACCAGGTCGCGCGGGGACTGCGGATGGAAGAGACCGGTTAGGGCTTCCAGCCGCTTCGCCCATTGGCTGGGACGCATTCTCTTGTCGCGCAGGGCTTCGAGAGCCGCCAGTTGCTGGAAGAGGCCGGCGTATTCCGCCGGCGCATGCCGGGCCAACCCTTCCAGACCCCTGCCGGGCAACTCCGCCTTCACGGCGAAATCGAAGGCGTCCGCGAGAGCCAGCGGAGATCCTTCACGCCGTAGAACAGCGAGCGTTTGCTCGTGATCCCAGCCGTCCAGCATTGCCTCCAGTAAGCCATATAAGTACGCAACCACGGGGTGTGTGCGCAGAGGGCTGCCGAAATAGAAACGGGACGGGATGCCGAAGCGTGCCAGCGCGCCGCGCAAGGCCGCCGCGTAGGGCTCCTCGCTCCGGACGATGATCCCCATATCGCGGTAGGGGCGTCCTGCAGCCCGCTCGAGCAAGATACGCCGCGCAATCTCCGTCACCTCCAGATCAAGCGTCGGAGGGGCAACGATCGTCCTCCGCGGCCGGGCTGTAGGTTGCTCCAGTGTGTGTTCTTCAAACCCGATGGCTTTGAGCGATGCGATCGCTTGCTCGGCCCCGCTCCAGGCAGGTAGTGTGACGACGCATCGGGTGTGCCGCGCCACTTTTTGAACCAGTCCGATTTCCGATGGCGTAAAAGAGAAGAATCCACTGAAGCTGACGCTCGAAATGCCCGGCAGGCCGCGCTCGGCGATTCGTTCGGCCGCTATCCGGAATCTCTCGGCGGGGAGCACCTGACCGCGCCGGAAAGCCTCCTGTTCCACCCGCAGGAAGAGCCGCGAGAAGTCCCGTAGGACAGCCGTGTCCAAGTTGAACGAACCAAGCGCTGCCGCGCTCAATCCCGCGGTGGAAGCTTCGCTGATAGCTCCTGCCAGCGCTCGCCGGAAACCGCTGAATTCGCGAACCTTGGCAAACGAAGGGAAATCGCTCGTCTGCAGTAGGTCCTGAATCAAAATCTCCAGCGCTGCTCCGCTCAGAACGGTGCTATCGGGGACAAACGAGCCTGTGAACTTTGCGAATGTGCTGATCGCCGACGGGCGAAACACCAAGCCTTCGCGCGCGAGCTGGTTGCGTAGATGCTCTGCCAAAGTGGTGGTGGGAGCCAGAACAAGGTGCCCGTATTCGCCGGCGCGAAGCGAGGCACGCAGCCTGTCGAGGACAAGAGAGGTTTTCCCAGACCCCACGGGCCCGGTGATTAATTCCATGCTTGGCTCCAGTATAGCCACGCTGTCAGCTGGTTCACTTACGCGGCGCTGATTGCCCGTAGCATCGGGCTGACCTGCAAAGGAATAGAAGAAAGACCGTACAGCCGCAGAGCCTCAGTCACCTCGTGCAGGCGCTTCGCGTAGGCGGGGAACTCCACCGAAGTCGGCTTTGCGTGATAAATCTGCGGATTAATCGGGAAGGAGACTTGCGCCAGACAGTCGAGAAGCTCCTCCAGTTGTTTGGGATCAATATTGATGCGAATGGAGACCAACTCTCCTTCGGCTCCAGACAATACGGGTGCGTCAGCAGCAGGGGACGGCCAATCGCTCATAGATTCCTCCAGCGCGATTCGGCCGAAAATGAAACATCCTGGCCAAGGCAGCACAGGGTTGCGGAGTTTTCGAAGACCGACTCGCCTTTAGCATTTTTTTTCGTGGTTGCAAGTAGCCGAACCCGGAAACCTCCCGGCTTCTAAATCGATTCCACGTCACCCACAGAGTAGCACTCGGCCATGCGCTATTCAAGCAGTTTTGCATCCAGCTACGGCTCCGCGTAAGTCTCACTTACGTTCCGCTGGATCTGGTCAGCATCGTAATGACGGTACTCGAGGAATCGGTGCCCGGCTGATGGAGCGATTTGTTGTTCTTCGGCAACGAAGGGCTTGCCGCTGGGGATGCGAAACAGCCACATGGCAACGTCGCCGGTAACCGCAAGCACCTTCACCGGAAATAGAATGAGCTGGTCGGCGGCGCGGTAAAGTTGGCCCTCCCGCCAAAAAAACGGAGCCGCTTTGGAGCGCAGTTTTCGAAGCGGTGTTTCCTCGGCCAAAAGCGGGCGTTGCGTCTCCCCCTGGGGCGATTGGGACTGGATCTTATGGTTTGCGTTATTACGGCAACGAAGCATACAGGCAGCGTAAAGCACCTAGGCAGGCACGTGAATAGACCTTAGCTACTGTTTTACGTACCGTAAGTGCCAGCCGAGAGGATAGAACGTCCGTACTAAGGTGCAGCGTAAGCGTATGGACTGAGAGACATTGCAGGTCGCGGGATTAGCGATTGTACCGGGGAGTCACACCACGCAGATTTTCCCAGACCATGTCGCACGCCCGGACAGCCGATTCCGACAAGGGGCCGGCACTCAGGTAACTCAGGTTTTCCTGTAATTGTTCGACGCGGGATGCTCCCAGAATCATGGCGTTGATGGGGGTGTGGTGCAGCAGCCAGTTCAAGGAGAAGCTGATCAGATTTCTTCCCTCGAGCGCTGCCACGGTGCTCAGTTGTTCCACCGCCTGGAAGTAGGCCGGATGCCAATAGCGATCCAGGTACATCTGATTGTTGTCAAACCGGGTGCCAGGCAGCGGAGCGCCTTCTTTCTGCTTCCCTGTCAGCATGCCGCCGGCCAGGGGGTTATACACGATGGTCGAAACGCCGAATTGATTGGCCATCGGCAGGTATTCCTGTTCAATGCCCCTCGCCAAAAGGTTGTACATCGGCTGCGTGATGACGGCCGGACGGTAGCCGTTCTCCTGGG
>DATLBY010000046.1:0-6711 GCA_035526665.1 Bryobacteraceae bacterium | reverse complement strand
GCCCACCAGCTACTTTCTTGATCCGGCGGCCTTCGCCATCGTAGCTATACGATGCTGAGCCGTTACCCACGCTCGTGACCCCTGTCAGACGGTTCTCTGCGTCGTAACTCGCGGTGTAAGGATTGTAGCGGGTCTGGTTGCCGTCCAGGGAGAGCCCGTATGTCTTCGTCGGCCCCGGGTCTACCCAACGGTTGCCCCAGCCGTAATAGCCAAACGTCTCTTTCCAAGAGTTCGCCGTTCCCGTCTCTTCCGCCGATAACAGCCGGTTCAGCTTGTTATATGCGTAGCTCTGATTCGCCGACCAACTCACGCCATCCGAAACCGTTTGCCCCACCACATTCCCATTATTGCCGGCAAGAACAGGGACAGCAAATCACCGCGATTATCGAAACCATCAACCAGTTTGTGTGCTTCCCGCCTTTCTCCACGCGATACCGGCGAAAATCGAAATTCCTGCCTGCTTAAGTATCCGAAGGAAGAACCGAGCTGGTTTTTTGCGAAGATTCCTCCGGCGGAACCGCGCTCTTCTTAAGCGCCGGTCTGTTCTTGCTGCCACGCCTCGGGGGGTGCGCAAACAAAGGCTCCGTCTCCTGGCTGGTTAGCACCCACAGGCCGTAAGCCCCCAGGGCGCTGCCGATCGGCACATTCAGCATATTCACCCCCGCCACTACCGTGAGCATCACCCGCGCCCAATCCTGGTATCGCATCAATCCCCACCCACCTACCATGCAGGGAATACATACCACCAGTTGGAATATGACCATGATCAGGGCAGCCATCCCCACGGTGTCATCGCCAAACGCCGTCTGTACCCCTCCGAACCCGCCAGAGGCGATCACCAGTGTAAGAGCGGCAATCAGGCCAACGGCCCCAAAAATTATATGGAGAATGCCAGCTAATTGAACATGTTTATCCATTTTTGCGAGCCGGTGCTGAAAACCGGCAATTCCCACAGCTTAGATACTAGAGTACCTTAGTGTTTTGCTCGTCCGCGTCTCTGCCCCGCTGTATAACGGTGGCCGGCTTCTTCATAGCTACATCGACCGAAAATGCGCAGTTCTGCACACTGAACGCATTTTTCGAGCGTTCTCGCCATTCCGCCGCCTCGGATGCTCACCGTTCCCTCCGCGTTCTGCTGCCGGGCGCCAGCTATAATGAAGATATCGAAAGGCAAGCCGCGGTCCTGCGACCGCCCGTACGTTTACAATTGAGAAAACAGATAAATAGTTCTTTGGTGAATAGCTGGATCCAAATCCGGGGGATCGGGAGGTCCATATGGTAGCGGCAAATTCGCCGGCAGCCTTCCTGCTGGCGTCCTCGGCGCTCAACCGCGCAATCGACGCCTATTTTGACCCCACCTTCTCCGACATTCACAAGCTCGGCTGGTTTGACTGGGCCATTCTGATCCCGTATTTCACTGTCCTCGTCATCCTCTCGCTCTATGGCCTCCATCGCTACGAGATGATCCGCGGATATCTGAAGCACAAGGCTAAAGGCCCTGGCGCTCCGCCCCAACCGTTTGCAACGCTGCCGCCGGTCACCATTCAGCTTCCTCTCTACAACGAAAGATATGTCGTCGAGCGCCTGATTGAAGAGACCGTGAAGATGGACTATCCGAAACACCTGCTCCAGATTCAGGTGCTGGACGATTCCACCGATGAGACTCATCCGTTTACGGAAGCGCTCTGCGCGCGCTATCGCGCCCTCGGCCACCCCGTCGAATACCTGCATCGCAGCAACCGGCATGGCTACAAGGCCGGTGCTTTGCAGGAAGGTCTAACCAGCGCGACCGGGGAGTTCGTGGCCGTGTTCGACGCCGACTTCATCCCTCCCCAGGATTTCCTGATGCGCACCATCCACAGCTTCACCGATCCCAAAGTCGGCATGGTGCAGACGCGTTGGACCTACCTGAACCGGCATTACAATTTGCTAACGGAAATCGAGGCAATGCTGTTGGACGGCCATTTCGTCCTGGAACATGGCGCGCGCGCCGGCGGCGGCCTCTTCTTCAACTTCAATGGCACGGCCGGCATCCTGCGCCGCGGCATGATTGACGATGCCGGCGGCTGGCAGCACGATACCCTGACTGAGGATTCAGACCTAAGCTACCGCGCGCAGCTGAAAGGCTGGCGATTCGTCTACATCCCCGGCGTCGAATGCCCCTCGGAGCTCCCGGTCGAGATGCACGGCTTCCAGGTCCAGCAGTCGCGCTGGTCCAAGGGACTCACCCAGGTCGCCATCAAGCTGTTGCCGGCCATTCTCCGGGCGGACCTGCCGCGGCGCGTCAAGGCCGAAGCCTTCTTCCACCTCACGCCGAATATCTCCTATCCGCTGATGATTGTGGTCTCAGCCCTGATGCTGCCCGTCATGATCATTCGCTTCTATATGGGATGGGTCCAGATGGTGCTCCTCGATATGCCCCTGATCATCGCCTCTTTTTGGTCGATCTCGGCATTCTATATGCTCGCGCATAAGGAGCTGTTTCCCCGTACCTGGAAGCGCGCCGTCTTTCTGCTCCCGGTGCTGATGTCGGCCGGCGTGGCGCTCACCATCATTAATACCAGGGCCGTTCTAGAAGCGCTCTTCGGAGTGCAAACCAGCTTCGCCCGTACCCCGAAGTACGCTATCGGTGGCGGGCCCAAAGTGAAGCTGGAAAATGCGAAATACAGGAGCCGCAGCGGCTGGCTTCCCTATGCGGAATTTGCGATCGGGACCTATTTCCTCTCCATGATCGCCTTCGCCATCGAGACGTTAAATTTTCTCTCGATCCCGTTCCTGACGCTCTTCGTAGCCGGCTACTATTGGGCTTCGCTCTCCACCCTCTGGTCCGAGTACCAGGGACGCCTGCGCTGGCGCCGCGAGCGCAAGCTCGAGCTACAGCGCCTGGCTGGATAACAGGCTACGGCTGCTGCTGGCCGACGTAAAATACCGGAACGGTGAATTCCCCTGTCAGCGACCGGCTCGTGCCAAAACCAGCCGCAGCCAGCCCGATCTCGGTCTGCAAAAGCCCGATTTTTTCGGAGAGATCCTGCCGGATGCCGTTCAGCACGTGCGAATCGCCTACCAGCACCAGCATCTGCGAAGTTCCGTTTGTCAGTTTGCCCGATTGCTCTAGGGGTGTCAGGCTGCTCCGCTCCCGGAAGGTGGGGGCGTAGCTTCCCGGCCGGAACCGGATCATAATCTCAGAATCCGCTCCGTCCGTCGAGTAGTACCGCTCCACCGCCGCGCGCAACCGCCGTGCCTCCACCCGTACAATCGAATCCAGCCGCGCATCGAAGCTTTCCGGCTTGTTGAATACCTCAACTCCAATGCTATATTCTTTCAGGCCATCGAGCTCACCGCGGAGCACCTTCTGCACCGTGAACTCCAGAAAACTGCGTAGCCGGCGGGAGCGGCGAAACGGAACCGAGCAAGCCAGTCGTTGCAGTTCCTCGAGTATGGCGCTTGTCGCAATTCCTTGGACTACTTCCGGCATCGCCGTCTCACAGCTTGGATTAACATTATGAGTGAGCATTGGTCTTCCGTATAAATGTGGGTTTTGCAGCATTGTTGCTGCTTATCTCCCACCTTACCCCACCATTAGTTCACCGTGAACTGGGAAAATTACGGGTTGAAGCTGTTAAATTCAGGCTATTCATCCCCTGACGTATTAATCATTTTCTGCTCAATGGCGTACCGCGTAAGCTCCGCCGTGCTTCTGAGCCCCAGCTTATCCATGATGGCCGCGCGATGAAACTCCGCGGTTTTCACCGCAATCCGCAGTACTTCAGCCATCGATTTGGCCGAATGACCCTCGGCGATTAATTGCAGAACCTCCCGCTGCCGTTGCGTCAACAGCGGCCGCTGCGAATTGGCGCCTTCCCGTGCCGTGGCTACAGCTACACCGCCCAACAGCGGCGTCAGGTAGACCTCACCCGCCAGCACCGTGCGAATGGCGTGGACCAACTCTGTGGCCGCGGACTTTTTCAGCAGGTACCCCATCGCCCCGGCCCGAAGTGCCTCGGAGACATACACCCGGTCCGAGTGCATCGTCAGGAAAACAATCTTCGTCTCCGGCAGCAGCGTGCGAAGCTGCCTGGCCGCTTCGATGCCGTTCATCTGCGGCATGGAAATGTCCAGAATCACCACCTCGGGCGCCAGCCTCTTGGCCGTTTCCAGCACATGCCGGCCATTGTCGGCGATCCCGATCAACTCGAACTCGTCCTCGAGCAACCGGGAGATCCCCTCCGCTACCAGCGTGTGATCGTCCGCCAGCAATACCCGCGGCCGCTGCAAGGAACTTTTCACGGCTACTATTCTATGCTCCTTTTCCGGTACCGGTTAAGAGACATTTTCCTCATTCGTCATCGCCGCCGGACCAATCTGGGGGGCCTGTCCGAGTGGTACCTGTACTTCCACCCGCGTGCCCTCTCCCGGGTGCGAATCGATGCTTAATTCGCCGCCTACCAGCCGCACGCGTTCCTGCATTCCCAACAGTCCAAGTCCATGCCTGCGCTTCAGGTCGTCGCGGTTGAATCCCGTTCCCGCATCCTTCACCGTCAGCCTGAGAAAACTGGCATCTCCCTCCAGCGCCACCATCGCCCGCTTGGAGTGCGCATGCTTCGCGATGTTGCGCAACGCCTCCTGCAGAATCCGGTACACGCATAACGATACGTCCTGCGGTACCGACCCCGGGATGTTCTCGTGCTGGAAAGTCACCTGGATGTTCTCGCTTTCCGAAAAGTCTTCACAAAACGACTGAGCCGCCGCTACGAGGCCTAAATCGTCCAGCATCGAAGGATGCAAATGGTAGGCGATCCGCCGGATGCTGTCGGATAGATCGCTGACCGCCTCCCGGAAAAGCTTCAGGTTCGAGCGGATACTTGCTGACCCCCGGGGGGCTTTGGCCTCCATGCGTTCCACGTTCACATGCAGCAGTGCAAGCTTCTGGTTGAGATCGTCGTGCAGCTCGCGCGAAATGCGCCGCCTTTCGTCCTCCTGCGCCTGCAGCAGGCCGGTGGCCAAGCTTCGTATGCTCTCCTTGTTTCCCCGCAGCTTGTCGTCCCCATCCAGCAGCGCCGCCAGCCGGTTCTGGCCGCTCTGCCATCGTGGGTCCGCCGCCACCTGCTCCTGCGCCACCGTCCCTCCGGGATCCATATCGATCAACGCCAGGACCACCCCGTCAATCCGGTTATCTTCTGTCCGGTAGGGCCGCAGCCGCATGGAATAAGGATGGCCGCGTAGGTCCCGAACCTCCTTCACCCTCGGCTCCAGCGTCTGCAGTACCTCCAGCAGCAATTGTTCTATGTCGGGTACTTCGAGCTTGAACTTGATATCGTTGATCGGCCTCCCGATGTCCGACGGAATCAGATTCAGCACCTTTTCACAAACCGGAGTGAAGCGGCGAATGCGAAGATCGCTTCCCAGCATCACGATCGGAATGAGAATGTTGTTTAAAAGGTTAACTAAATCATTCCCCGCCTGGCTGAGCTGTAGATTCCGGTTCTCCAGCTCTTCGTTCACCGTATACAGCTCTTCGTTGGTCGACTGCATCTCCTCCTTGGCTGTTTCCAGCTCCTCATTCGTCGATTGCAGCTCCTCGTTGGTCGATTGAATCTCCTCGCTGGCCGATCGAAGCTCCTCGTTTGACGCCTCTTGCGCGTCGATGATCGATTGTAGATAGTCCTTGTTGGCTGCAATCTCCTGCCGGAGATGCTGATTCTCCCGCTCCACCTCCAGTGAGAGCGCCTTGCCCTTTCTCTTGCGCGGCGCCGCCTCCACGAGAGGTACAACCTTCCGGGGCGTCTCTTCAAAAACGATCAGGAACCGCGGCTCACCCGTGTGAGCCGTCTTAAAGGGAATCACTTCCAGACCGATCTCGCGAATGCTTTTGCCGTTCTGCCTCAGCTTCAGCACTTCGCGCCGGACCGGCCGGTTTTCCGCCTGCGCGCGATGCATCGCGTTGCGCACCTCCCGCTGTATCTCATCCGGCGCCATTCTCATCAAATTCAGGCTCGCAGGGCCTCCCGCCGGCTGCAGGAAGGGACTCACCGGACCGCGAAACTGCAGGATGTTCAGATGCTCGTCAATCACCACTCCCGGCGGAGCGTACTTTGCCAGAAGAATCTTATCCGCCTCCCGCACATCCATTTCCGTCCACTCCACGGAAGCTCTGCGCGGCGTTGCCGCCGGTGCCGGTTCGGAAACGTGAAACTCCAAGCTCGGGCGCGAGCTATGCGGTTTTTGCAGATAGATCTTGTGCTTTTTATCCACCTGAGAAAAAAGTTCCGCGTACACGCCGATCGATTCCGAGGCGCCCAGCAGCAGGAAGCCAGACGGCTGCAGCGCGTAATGGAACGAGGGAATAATGCGCTTCTGCAGAAACGAGTCCAGATAGATTAAAACGTTCCGGCAGCTGATCAGATGAAGCCGCGAAAATGGCGGGTCCTTGGCCACGTTTTGCTTGGCGAAGATGCACATCTCGCGGATGCGTTTATTGATCCGGTACCCAGGATTGAGCTTGGTGAAAAATCGCCGCAGCCGCTCGCCCGACACATTCTGCACAATCGCCTCGGAGTAGATGCCCGACCGTGCCGTGTCCAGAGCCATGTCGCTGATGTCTGTTCCGAATATTTGGGCAGACACGTGCTCCGCGTTCGGGCCCAAATGCTCCATCAAAGCGATCGCGATCGAGTACACCTCTTCGCCTGTCGAGCAGCCGGGAACCCAGAT
>DATLBY010000045.1:0-7106 GCA_035526665.1 Bryobacteraceae bacterium | reverse complement strand
GCTGGCCATGGTAGTGCGCGCCAATAAATACGATGACAACATCGGCGGCCATATCTCCACCTACTCCTCACTGGCCACGCTGGTGGAGGTCGGGCAGAATCACTTCTTCCGCGCCTCGCATGGCGACCAGCCGGGCGATTTTGTCTACTATCAGGGCCACGCTTCTCCGGGCATGTACGCGCGGGCCTACATCGAAGGCCGGTTGAACGAAAAGCACCTGGAAAACTTCCGCCACGAGCTGCGCGACCATCCCGGCCTGTCCTCCTATCCGCATCCCTGGCTGATGCCGTCGTTCTGGCAGTTTCCCACGGTTTCCATGGGTCTCGGACCCATTAACGCCATCTATCAGGCGCGCTTCATGCGCTACCTGGAAAATCGCGGCATCATTCCGCAAACCGATCGAAAGGTCTGGGCTTTTCTAGGGGACGGCGAAACGGACGAGCCCGAGTCGCTGGGCGCAATCACTCTGCCCTCGCGCGAGAAACTGGACAACCTGGTCTTCGTCGTCAACTGCAATCTTCAGCGGCTCGACGGCCCGGTGCGTGGCAACGGCAAAATCATCAACGAGCTGGAAGCGGCTTTCCGCGGCGCCGGCTGGAACGTCATCAAGTGCCTCTGGGGCAGCGACTGGGATGAGCTGCTGGCGCGTGACCACAGTGGCCTTCTGCTCAGGCGCATGGAGGAGTGTGTCGACGGCGAGTACCAGAACTTCAAGGTCAAGGGCGGCGCCTACGTCCGCAAGGAATTCTTTGGAAAGTATCCGGAGCTGCTCGAACTGGTCAAGGATATGTCCGACGAGCAGTTGGAGAAGCTGCGCCGCGGCGGCCACGATCCGCTGAAGGTATTCAACGCCTACAAGCGCGCCATGGAGCACAAAGGCGCTCCCACCGTCATTCTGGGAAAGACCATCAAAGGCTACGGACTCGGTGAGGGCGGCGAGGGCCGCAACGTAACCCACCAGCAGAAGAAGTTGACCGAATTGCAGATCGACTACTTCCTGAAGCGCTTCGAGATGACCATCCCGGAGGAGAAGGTCAAGAAGCTGGAATTTGTCCGGCCGGAGCCGGGAAGCCCGGAAGGCGAATATATTAAGAAGCGCGTCGAAGCCATGGGCGGATCCCTGCCCATGCGGAATCCCAAAAAGATTACCATCCAGGCGCCCCCGCTGGACGTTTTCCATGACAGCATCGCGGGCTCCGGTAATCGCGCCGCCTCCACCACCTCCGCTTTTGTGGCCGTCCTCAAAGGCCTGCTGAAATCCGATCTCAAGAAACTGATCGTGCCGATCATTCCGGACGAGGCGCGAACCTTTGGTATGGATTCGCTCTTCCCGCAGATCGGGATCTACGCCAGCCAGGGACAACTTTATAATCCTGTCGACAAAGACATGATCATGTACTACAAAGAGGCCAAGGACGGGCAGATTTTCGAAGAGGGCATCACCGAAGCCGGCTCCATGGCTACGTTCACGGCCGCCGGCACCGCATACGCCAACTACGGCGTCCCGATGATTCCGTTTTTCGTCTACTATTCCATGTTCGGATTCCAACGGATCGGCGACCTGATCTGGGCGTTTGGCGACTCCCGAGGGAAAGGCTTCCTGATCGGCGGCACTGCCGGACGCACCACTCTGCTGGGCGAGGGACTGCAGCACCAGGACGGGCACAGCCCGGTGCTCTCCAGCACCGTTCCTACCTGCATCTGGTACGATCCGGCATTTGCTTATGAGATCGCCGTCATCGTGCAGGACGGTATACGCCGCATGTACCAGGAAGGCGAGGACGCCTTCTACTACTTGACGGTGTGCAACGAGAACTACGCGCATCCGCCCATGCCGGAAGGCTCGGCCGCCGGCATTTTGAAAGGAATATACAAGTACCGCCCGGCACAGGGTGGCAAGGCCTCGCTTCAGTTGTTCGGCAGCGGTCCCATCCTGAACGAAACCCTCCGGGCGCAGCAACTGCTCGCGGAGAAGTTCAGTATTTTCTCCGATGTGTGGAGCGTTACCAGCTATAACGAACTGCGGCGCGAAGCGCTGGCGGTCGACCGCTGGAACCGGCTGCATCCCGCCGAAAAGGCGCGCACACCCTACATCGTGGAAGCGCTCAAGGGCTCCGACGGCCCCATCATCGCGGCTACCGATTACATGAAGGTGGTGCCGGACCAGCTCTCTCCCTGGCTCCAGGGCCGGCTCCTTAGCCTGGGTACCGATGGCTTCGGACGCAGCGATAACCGCGAGCACCTGCGGCGGCACTTTGAAAACGACGCGGAGTCCATTGCGGCGGCTGCCTTGTCCAAGCTGGCGCGCGATGGGAAGCTCGATCCGAAGAAGGCTCGCCAAGGTCTCGCCGAGCTGGGCATAGATCCCGAGAAGGTCGACGCGGCTCGCGCTTGATCCCGCACTTCAGCGAAGCAGATGTAGCACGGCTGCTTCCGATGGAGACTGCGATCGGCTGCATGCGGTCGCTTTTCCAAGCCTATGCGCGCGGCGAGGCGGTCAATCAGCCGCGCCGCCGTCTGTTTGTGCCGGGCGGCGCAACGCTGCACCAGATGGCGGGCTCGTATGGCCGCTACTTTGGAACCAAGGTCTACTCCACGCATCCGAAACACGGCGCCTGGTTTACGTTCCTGCTGTACGATGCGGCCACGGCCAGGCCGCTGGCTGAATTCGAAGCCAACATTTAGGGCAGATCCGTACCGGCGCGGCTACCGGGCTAGCCGTGGACCTGCTGGCGCCCGCGGAGGTGAAGCGTCTGGCTATTATCGGGTCGGGCTTTCAGGCGGAAACCCAGCTGCGTGCAATTCGTGCCGTTAGGAACCCAGCGTCAATCGCGATCTGGAGCCGGAGCGAGCGACGGCGGGAATTTGCCGATCGCTACAGCGCAGTTGCCTGCCGCACGCCAGAGGAGGCGCTCGCAGGAGCAGACCTCGTTGTCACCGCGACTTCCTCGAAAGATCCGGTAATCGACTCCGCTTGGATCTCTCCATCCGCCATCGTCTGCGCCATGGGAAGCAATTATTCGGACCGCCGGGAATTGCCCGGCGACCTGGTAAGTGCGTCTCGGATTGTGGTGGATGATATCGAGCAGTGCCGGATTGAAGCCGGGGATCTTCTGCTGGCGCCGCTTGATTGGAGTCGGGTCGAGAGCCTGGCCTCTCTGGCGGTAAATGAAAAAGCCGGCTTTGGCGGCCGGCTTACAATCTTTAAATCTGTAGGTCTGGGGATTGAGGATGTAGCGGTTGCCGCTCACCTCTACGAAAATTACTCCTGAGCTGCCGCCTGGCTCTCTGAATCGCGCCACGCGCTTATCTTCAAACGCCGGCACACCCAGCATAGGCTCTCGGTGGAATTCGGCGCCGAGTCCGAGTTGCAAATAACACACCGGCTGGCAGGCTTCCCCAACTCCGTGCGTAGTGCAGCTTTGGCAGCATCCAGAATTCCCTGGTCAATTACATCAGTCTCAACTATCGCTGCGTTTTTCTTCTTCACCCCGGCCCTCGTCTCTCACTAATATACCAATCGTCTGGGTACCCGCGGGGCTTTAGGCCGCGCGATCCATCGGGAATATATAGCCCGCGTCGAGCGATGAGGAGCATCGCGGACATTTTTGGCCAGGTGACACCCTGGTGTGCTTCCCCGCGAAGGTGACCTTCGCATCGACTGTGTGTGTGCAGATGGGGCAGTACACATGACCCATCGCTTCATGAGATCTCGTGCCTGTGATCTTCGGTGCTGTTTTCAAGGTGTCCATTTTGCCCTCCGTCTTCGAACCGACACCAACTCTGACGCACGTCTACGCCCAAAGGATTCGGCCTTTACAAACTTTTTCAATTGAACGAGTTCCACGATCTGTTAACCGTGGAGCCGCCACGCAAAAAAGGGTAGGAGAGGGAAAATCTACTAATCGCCCATGGCTGGCGCCTGGGCCGGGCCGGCCACATGGCGCCTCCGGGCGAACCAGGCCTTAGCGTCTTCGATGTAGGCGTAGCCCACAGGAACCACCAGCAGGGTCAGGAGCAGGCAGAGCGTCTGGCCTCCGATAATCGTCACGGCAATCGCCGATCGCTGGGAAGCACCTGCGCCGATACCGATCGCCGTCGGGATTAGCCCCGCGACAATCGAGAGCGTCGTCATCAGGATGGGCCGCAGCCGAACCCGGTTGGCTTCGATGATGGCATCATGCAGGTTGCGCCCGGAATCGCGCAGGCGGTTCATATAATCGATCTGCAGAATGCCGTTCTTCTTCACGATGCCCAGCAGCAGCAGGATTCCCAGCGCACTGAACAGATTCAGCGAACGGCCGGTCACAATCAACGAGAGCAGCGCGAACGGGATCGACAGCGGAAGGGTCGCCAGGATGATGAATGGGTGGATGAGGCTTTCAAACTGCGCCGCCAGCACCATGTACATAAAGATGGACGCGAGCCCGAAGGCCAGCAGCATGTTGGTCGTGGTCTCTTCCAGGATCTTCACCTGGCCGGAGAAGACCATCCGGTACTTCTGCGGCAGACTCATCTTGTTGATGATCTCCTGCGTTTTTGTAGCGCCTTCACCCAGCGAGTGGCCGGGTGCGATATTGCCGTAAATGCCCACGGCAAACTGGCGATTGAAGCGGTCGATGCGGCTCGGCCCCAGTCCGCGCTCCAGTTTGGCGATGGAGTCGAGGCGTATCAAGCCCTGTTTAGCCGAAGGCACAAGCAGGCGGCTCAGCGCCGAAGGATCGTCCCGCTGGGCAGGCAGCAGGCGCATTGTGACGGGATACTGCTCCGAACCCTCTTTATAGGTGGAGATCTCGTCCTCGCCCGACATCAGGAGCCGGACGGCGCTGGCCACATCCGAGACCCGCACTCCCAGGTCGGAGGCGAGCGGCCGGTCAATATTCACCTGTAGCTCCGGGTTGTTGAGGTTCAGGTTGGCCTTAACGTCCGCGATGGAGGGCTCCTTCATCATCTCGGCGCTGGCCTCTTTGGCGTATTTGACCAGCCCGTTCATATCCGGACCCAGAAGCATCGCTCGGATCGGCGCGAAAGTGTCGCGGCCGCCCAGGGCGTTCGGAAACGTGATGCGCGGGCGGGCAAAGGCGTACTGCCGGGTAATCTCCCGCACCTTCTGCCCCATGGTGTTGATGTCGGCTCGCTCATCAGCGGGCTTGAGCAGAAGGGTGATATAGCCGATTGTGATCCGCTCAATAAAGGCGGAACTCTGCGGTATGGCGGTAACCACGCCGGGAATTACTTCGAGCTTTTTTGCCAGTTCCACCGTCAATTTTTCTGTCGCTTCCAGAGAAGCCCCTTCGGGCAGCTCAATCCAGACCGCGAGCTCGTTTTGATCCTCCTGGGGCATCCAGTCGCGGCCGATATAGCGGTTTACCACGAAGGTAGACCCCAACACGATGGCGCACAGCGTCATGATGACCCAGCGGTGGGCCATGGACCATTCCAGCGAGCTTACGTACATCCGCTCGAACCAACTGTTGTGATCGTAATGCTTTTCGGCTTTTTTCCCGGTGGTGGCGCGCCGCTTCAGCAGCCGGGAGCTGAGTGACGGAGTCAGGGTGAATGCTACCAGCATCGAAACCATGATGGAGATTGCCATGGTCCAGCCGAACTGGTTCATGTAACGCCGGGCGTATCCGTTCATGAAGGCGATGGGAACGAACACGATCACCAGAGAGATGGTGGTGGCAAGCACCGCCAGCGCAATCTCCTGTGTGGCCTTGATAGCGGCCTCGTAGGGACTCATGTCCTTCTCCTCAATGAACCGGTAGATGTTCTCCAGCACAATGATGGCGTCGTCAATCACAATGCCGACGGCTAGGGTGAGTCCGAGAAGCGTCATGGAGTTCAATGTGAAATCCATCATCTTCATCACCGTAAAGGTGGTGATGATGGACGTCGGAATCGCGATGGCGCTGATGAACACCATGCGCATATCGCGCATGAACAGCCACACGATAAGCGAGGCTAGCAGGCTGCCGAGGATCAGGTGCTCTTCCAGCGCGGCTACGGAGGCTTTGATGTAGCCTGCCTGTTCCTTGATGAGATCCACGTGAACGCCCGCGGGCATTTGCGACTTGAGCGCGGCGATCCTTTTTTTCAGCTCGTCCACTACCTTTACGGTGTTGGTGCCGGTTTGCCGCCGTATGTCGAGCAGCACGGCGGGCGAGCCCTTGTAATACGCGAAGCTGCGCTTTTCCGACATGCCGTCCTCGGCATAGCCGACATCGCGCAGGTGAATGGGAGCGCCGCCCACATTCTTGATAATGATGTTGTTGAACTCGTCCACATGCTCGAGGCGTCCCAGCGTCCGGACGCCAAGCTCGGTGGGACCTCGCACAATGCGGCCGCCCGGAGCTTCGATGTTTTCGGTCTGGAGCGAGTGGTTGACGTCCTGCGCGCTCAGGTTATAGGCGTTCATCTTGTCCAGATCCATATAAACGTTGATCTGGCGGTAGCGGCCGCCACTGATATCGACGCCGCCGACTCCGTCCACGGTCTCCAAAGCCCGGCGTATGTTCTTGTCGGCAATCTCGGTGAGTTCCCGGACGGGCCGGTTTCCGCTGACGGCCATGGTGAGCACAGCGTCGCTGTCGGGATCGGACTTCACGACTGTAGGGGGCAGCACGTTGGGCGGCAGTTTGCGCATGGCGCTCTGGACCTTCTCGCGCACATCCTCGGCGGCTTCGCCGATGTCACGGTCCAGAACGAAGGTAACGATCAGATTCCCGCCGCCTTCGGTCACCATGGCGCGCATCTCTTCTATGCCGCTGACCGAAGAGACGGCGTCTTCCAGGGGCAGGATCACCTGCGAGGTGACCTCTTCAGGACTGGCGCCCGGCAGTTTGACGCGCACGTTGACCGTTGCCGGGTCGCTACGAGGGAACAGATCCACGCCCAACTGCATGAAGCTGAACACTCCCAGCACCACCAGGAACATGATCAGCATAAAGGCGAAAACAGGTCTTTGGACGCAAATTTCAGATAGTTTCAAGAGCTGGGAACCCCAATTGAGTAAAGACTATTTTACCTCCACCGGAGTTACCCGATAGGAAAGGAATACAGCGGCGTTTACGCCATCGTGGAAAGAACTGCGCGAATATCTGACA
>DATLBY010000044.1:0-3715 GCA_035526665.1 Bryobacteraceae bacterium | reverse complement strand
GCCACCACAAAGTCGTACTCAAGATCCCGCTGGTTGGTATAAAAAACGAGATCGATGCCGGGATACACATCGCGATAACGCACCTTGGCGAAATGCGGAATGCCGGTTCGCCAGCGCGCCGGATCTTTGCCTAGCAAGTAGTTGCTCACCCCCGGTAAAGGCTCCATGCCCTCGGCCCGCGCGTTCGGATTTGCGCCCACGAGCCGCATGTGTACGGCGCCCGATGCGACCGACATCACCACCTCTTTTTCGCGCAGGAAAAGAGTATGATTGCGCCCTCGTCCGACAAAGCGCACGCTGCCATCTATCTGCCCCCGGTTCGGTTCGAACACAACGGGCACAGGCTGCTCTTTGAGTTTCGAACCTACGCTTGTTTTCTGGGGAAGTCTCTGGGTGCCGGCGGCCGCGCAGAACGAAACAGCGGCCAGCCAGACGATGCTACGTAACATGACGGTATACATCGTTGTTGCTCGAAATATAGCATGTGCCTTCGACGAGTCTTACAATTTTGCTGCAGTATTTTCAATTTTCACTGTTAGCGCAGAAACACTATCGAGCTTGGCTGCTGAAAACACGGCATTCACAATGAGGCCACGGCGGGTGCCAGGCAGATCCTGGTCGAAAATCAGATTTCCCAGTGAATAAAAAATTACTCCGCCCTGGTAGGCTTCGCTTGGCTGCACCACATGCGGATGATGGCCGATCACGAGAGAGGCGCCCGCCTCGATGGCGGCCCTCGCGAACATTTTCTGCTGTCTGTTCGGCCGCGGCTGATACTCATCGCCCGCATGCATGGAGACGATAACGGCGCCGGCGCCGCGGGTCAGCATGCCGGAGACATCTTCCTGCATGCGGCCAATGTTCATGCCGGCAATACGCTCGTCGTCTTGCGGATAGTTGCCGTTGCGCTGATCGTAGGTATAGCCCAGGAAGCCGAATTTGATGCCATTGCGCTCGAGCACCACACCTTCGCGCAACCTCGCCTCTGACGTTGCTGTTCCGGCGGCGGCGATGCCGTTCTTCCGCAGCAGATCCAACGTCCCCTCAATTCCCGCCGGACCGCAGTCCCGGGCGTGATTGTTCGCCGTCGAGACGACATCGATACCCGCGAGCATCAGGCCTTCCATCATGGAGGCTTGGGCTTTGAATACCATCCCGGCATCCGCTGACCGCGTCGGGCAGAAGGGCGATTCGAGATTTACGAAGGCAATATCCGCCGCGGCGAATAGGGGAGCGATCGCACGGAAGGGCCAGGCGGGATCGTTTTTCATCCGCGCCAGTTTACCGACATAGCGGGAGAGCATCACATCGCCGCCAAACGTCAGAGTTGTGCGCGGCTCAGAATGCAGCAGGGAGGTTTCAGGTAATTTTGTCTCGGCCTGCGCGGCCAAAGGCGTCACCGGCCTGCAGCCGGCGCCAACTCCCAGGAGCGGAAGCGCCAGCAGCGCGCGGCGCGTGATCAACTGATCAATCGAGCCGCCGGGCCGCGGCTTCATCCAGAAACCATGTGACACGCCGTCCATGATGAGTCACTACCTGAGCCGGGTAATGCAACGGATCGTACGGCTGATGGAAGATGTTGTACACAGCCTCAGCCTTGTCTTCCCCCGCCACCAGAAATGCCGTATGCCGCGAGGCCAATAAGACGCCAGGCAGCAGCGAAACCCTCCATTGCGGAATTGCATGATTTAGCACGGCCGCGGCCAATCCCTGGCGGTCTTCGATCAACGGCTCGCCGGGGAAAAGGCTGGCTGTGTGGGAGTCCGGCCCGGTTCCCAAATGAGTGATATCGAAATGCGGCAGCTCCCCCGGATCCAGTCCGAAGTATTCACGAATCTCATCGGAATATCTTTTCGCCGCCTTCTCGGGAGGCAGTTCGCCCGCAATCCGGTGCAGATTGCGGTGCGGCACATGACCGGGTATTACCAGGTGCTCCTCGGCCAGCCGGTAGTTGCTTTGTGGATCGGTGGGTGGCACCGCCCGCTCATCGACCCAAAAAAAATGCACTTGGCGCCAGTCGAATTCCGATTTGGCCAAATGGGCAAAAAGCAACTTGGGCGTGGACCCTCCGGATATGGCAAGGGTCGCATCGCCTTCGCCTGACAAGGCCGATTCCAGGAGCGCAAGAATATGCCGGGAACATGCTTCCGCAGCCTGATCCGGCCCGGGGTAGGCCGTCCAATGTCCACTCATGAGCTCCCTTTCGAAACATCGATCCCGTCGCTTGGCCTTGCCAGAAGATTCGCCAGGCCCAGCACGTCCTCGTACACCGGATCGCGTCCCACGATCGCGAGCTCTTCCCGCAGGACCTCGTAATCGGTGGTCTCGGGAAAGACCACATGCTGCTCCACGCTATTTACTTTCATTTCCACCGACGTTGGACTTACCAGTTCGACCGAGGCTTCAAAACGGAGACCCATAAAAGCGACCTTTGCTATGGAAGCATACGCTGGGCCGACGCCGCGCGCAACTTTCAGATGCACACTGGCGCCCAGCACGTGCATAAACCAGCCGGCGAGATAATACACCGGGATGGGATCGTCAGTGTAGGCGTAGAGTATGCTGATCTCTTGAATCTCGTAGATTCGCCTTAGATTTGCGGGATCTTCGAAGATCTGTGCGATCGCGTCGCGCCAGGGAGTTAGCCGCGCCCACGCCAGATCGGACTTCCGCACGCCGTGTTTCGGCAGCTCAGCCAAGTACTCCAAGAGGCGCGATTCTACGGGCAGCGTACCCGAATCGATGATCAGCTTGGTGGCCAGCGGCAGCAGCGACTGAAATCCCTGGGTGCGGCATAACCGCGCGCTGGGACAATAGAGCACCACGGGCAGATCGGGAACCGTCAGCCCGCGAATCACCGTGGGCACGTCCGCGAAGCTGGATGAGGATGCGGTTATTTCAATCTGTTCGCAACAGATCTGCTGACGTCCTCCGAAAGGCATCCAGCATTGCGCCAACACGCGCGCCTCCAGGAAACCACCGCCGTTTTCACGCACGCGGATGACGATAGCGCGGCTGGGATGCTCGTGCATCAGCGCCGCGATGGTTTCACCGATGAGCGCGGCATCCTGCTTCTCCTCCGCCACCACGATAAACGTCATGGCACAAGCGCGGAGCACTCCGTTCTCGTCCTGTTTGCCAAGGTCCACCCACAGCTTCCCCAGATCCTTGAGGATTTTCTCAGGCTGTACAACATTGACCCCTGTATTGGGCGGACCAGCCATGGCTAGGGAATTCTCCACACGTGGCCGCGCAGGGCGAGCATCTCATCGGCCGCCTTCGGGCCCCAGCTTCCGGCGTCATAGTTGGGAAATTCCGATGCATGCGACGCGCGGTAGTCCAGAATCGGCTGCACCGCCGCCCAGCTAGCTTCCACCATGTCCTGGCGCGTGTAGAGAGTTGCATCCCCTACCATGACGTCCACCAGCAGCGTCTCGTAGGCCGAGGGGGAGCGCGCGCCGAAGCTGGTGCCGTAGTTGAAATCCATGGATACGGCCCGCAAATTCATGCCCTCGCCCGGATGCTTAGAGAGGAAGCGCAGCGAGATTCCCTCCTCCGGCTGAATTCTCAAAATGAGCAGGTTCGGACGCGCGCTCGGCAGGCCTTCGCGGCCATCTAACGAGAACGGCGAGTGCGGAGCCGCATTAAATTGAATGGCGATATCGGTCACGCGCTTGGGCAGACGCTTGCCGCTGCGGATGTAGAAAGGAACGTC
>DATLBY010000043.1:0-2899 GCA_035526665.1 Bryobacteraceae bacterium | reverse complement strand
ATCTGCTTGCGGGACTTTTCGACTGCCTCTTCGGCCGCCCAGCCAAAACTGTGATTGCGGCTCGCCGCATTGCCGAACACGTCGGTCAGGTAGGGCATCATCGCCTGCAGGACGCGCGGGTCCAGCGGCGTAGTCGCATGATTGTCGAGATAAATGGGCAATTTCATAAATTCGTCTTTCAGATCCTTCATAAGCTCCGGGGAGCCGGCAGGCCTGCGCTTATTCCCAGCAGCGGGGAAATCGCAGCGTTTCCGCAGCCCGGTTCCGTCACTTCGGCTCGTTCGTCGCGCGACATCTCTGCAATGGTGATGCTTTCCAGCAGCTTCTGGATTCCCATGTGCACCTTGCGCAATGGTTCCCGCACAATGCAGTTGTGCGACTGGTCACAGCCCCCATGATCGGTGAAACAGGAGGTCAAAAAGACCGGACCGTCGATGGTGCGGATCACTTCCAGGGCGGTAATGGAAGTGGGGTTGCGCGCGAGCCGGTAGCCGCCATTCGTACCGTGCTCGGACTGCAGGAAGCCAGTTCGGGCCAGCTTCTGCAGTATCTTGGAAAGCAGCGGCAGGGGCAGACCGTACATATCGGCGATCTCTTTGGCACTCGCACTGGACCGCTTCACAGTGAGGTGCTTCAAGGCGATCAACCCGTAATCGGCTTTCTTGGTGAGCTTGAGCATTTGCCAATATACGACTAATTCAGTCCTACATGCCTAGCTTAGCCATGGAGGGGTGCAAAGTCAAGACCACCCGCTTCTTATAAACAGGGAACTGCGGAGATGCTAGCTCGCGACTTCGAAGTCCCAGCCGAGGCCTGGCTCCTCGGACGGCCGGGTGTAGACGCCTTCCGGGCCGCGGGTGAGTCGATAATCCTCGGCAAACCGGTCGTAGACCTCTTTAGGACCGCCGGGCGCGGGCATGAAGAGCTCCGCCCAGGGCGAGTTCGGTGTCGCCATGATCATGTGCACCGAATCGTGCGCTCCTCCGCCGTGAGGAATCACCGGGATGTCGTAGGCGGCAGCCAGCGCCGCAATACGACGCATTTCGGTGAGGCCGCCACACCAGTGAATGTCGGGCTGCCAGATATCGGCGGCGTTGTGTTCCAGCAAGTAGCGAAAACCGTAGCGACCATATTCGTGCTCGCCCGTGACGATGCGCGTCGATTTAATCTTCTGCCGGAGACGCCCAAATCCTGCGTAGTCATGCGGTTGCAGGCATTCTTCCATCCAGTATACCTTGTATGGCTCGAGCATCTCGGCCATTTCCACGGTGTACCGTTCGGTCCATGCCATCCAGCAGTCGAGCATGATGTCGCCGTCCGGCCCCAGCAGGTCGCGCGTCCGTTTCACCAGCGCGGCATTCTTTCGCATCCCCTCCCTGCCATCGGCCGGACCGTGGGGAATAGCGAGCTTCAAGCGCTTGTACCCGAACTCAATGTGCTGCTCGATATCGTTCCCGGTGCAATAGGACGGAATCCGGGGCTTGGTCTCGCCCCCCAACAGCTTGTAAACCGGCAGTTTGGTCGCCTTGCCGATGATATCCCAGACCGCCAGGTCCACGCCGCTGATCGCATTCATCACCACGCCCATTCGTCCGTAGGACATGGTGGAACGCCAGAGAATGTCCCAGATCCGCTCTACGTTGAACGGATCTTCATTGAGGAGCAGTTTTTTCAGGTGCTCAGTGACAATCGGGCCGCCGCCGGGGCCTCCCTCTCCATAGCCCTTGATGCCTTTATCGGTCCCAAGCTCGACGGTGAAGCTCGGCACCATCCCCGGATCGGCCATAAACAAGGACCGCGTGGCCTTGTACTCGGGATAGATCGACATCGGGTTGGCGACTTCCACACCGCCGGTCGACCAGGAGCCGGGAGCGGGCGTGTAGGCGGGCACCGGCCGCTTCGGACGGGTATTCACAATGCGGACGCTAGTGATTTTCAGCTTACTCTTCTCGCTCTGGAATCCGAGAGCCGGCAGCGCCACTGCCGCCGTGGACAAGGAAAGGAAGTCGCGTCGCCTCATAGGGAACCTCAGTTGGATCGTGGATGCGTAACCGCGGCCTCGGCCATACTCGTGAACGCCTGCCGCTCCTCGCTGCCCCCCTCGCGGTGGATCATGAAAATGCCGATCAGATTATTTGCCGGATCAATGAAACAGAAGGTCCCGTAGCGGCCGCCGTGGCCATAAGTGCCTACCGGAAGCAGAGATCCGGAGGCGGCTGTATTTTTCACAACAAACCAGCCCAGTCCCCAACCGGCTCCCGGCTGACTGGTTTTCAGATCGCCCGTGTGCACGGTGGTCATTAGCGCCACGGATGCAGGCGAGAGAATCCGCGCTCCGTTGTACTCGCCCTGGTTCAGCATCATTTGATAGAGCGCGTACAGGTCGCTCGCGGTGGAGTAGATGCCGCCCTCGGGCAGGGGATATTTGGCCCCCTCACGGAACTTCATGGCGCCTTCGCCCAGTGGATCGGCGGTGTACTTGAGCGGTTTCCCATCTTTCAGAATGTAAGCGGTTGGCATGCGGGGATGCGTTTCGCGCGGCGGATAGATGTAGCTATCCTTCATGCCCAGCGGACGGAATATCTTCTCTTCCAGGACCTTCTCAAATGGCTTGGCCGAGAGCACCTCGATCACTCGCGCCAGTGCGGCAATGCCGGTATTCGAGTATTGCCACTTTGTTCCCGGATCGAACTCGAGGGGCTGCTGCGACTCCACCAGCACGGTCTCCGCCAGCGTCTTGTGAAGCGCGCCGTGCAGCTCCTGAATGCCGGAGGGCGGGTTCAGGCTCATGCCAGAGGTGTGCGTCATCAGGTCACGAATGGTCACCGGGCGTACCGGCCGCCGCAGCGCAAGGCCATCTTTCGTTTTCGCATCCACTACCCACTGGCCGCGAAACTCC
>DATLBY010000042.1:0-12973 GCA_035526665.1 Bryobacteraceae bacterium | reverse complement strand
ATCAATCCCAAGCTTCGGGGATGGTTCAACTACTATGGGCGCTTTACGCCTTCAGCGTTCCGGCCCATCGAGAGGCATGTCGGCCAATCGTTGGTTCGCTGGGCTTGTCGGAAATACAAGAAGCTACGCAATCACCGGAGTAGGGCCTGGACTTGGCTGATGAAAGTTCTTGATCGTCAGCCTAACCTGCTTGCGCTTTGGGAGCACCAGCGTAGTCGGTTTTTCACCATAGGAGCTGTATGAGTGGAGACGCTCACGTACAGTTCTGGGAGGGCCTGGGGGTGCGACTCCCCCGGGCTACTTAACGCCTGCCCGGAGGGTTACCAAAGGCCGCGGACATACATCAAGCTCATCACGTCGTGGTCAACCTGCGAGAACAGGACAGTGTTGCAATCGGGCGACGCCGCCAGGCCCAAGGGTGGTCTTGGTCCCGTCTGCGCCACTTCCACAGTCGCGGCATCCGCGAAACGAAAATACTGAAGGGTTCGGCGGTTGCTGGACGGATTGCCCGGCCCATGAAAGAATAAACCCGCGTCGCAGACCGCGAAAGGGGTATACCAGTCCACTTTGGCCACCAGTTCCGTGCGTCCGCTCCCTAAGGCGTGCCTCCACACGCCATCGGGACGTTTGAAGAATAAAACGCCGCCATCCGGCGACTCCGCCGCCAAGTCGCCGATTTCCCAGCCCCGCTGGTTGGCCGGCCCCGGGTCGGCCACTCTCTCCGAACTCGACTGAGGCAGGCCTGGCATTTTCTGCCACGAGGTATCGATGACTTGCGAGGGAGTACCACCTCCTTGGGAGCGAATTTTAAAGATTCCAGGGGACCGGCGGCTTCCGGTGCTGTAATAGATCCAGCGGCCATCGCGCGAAAAGGATGATGACCATCCGGGTTCGGCGAGTTTTCGTGGAGGCCCGCCCCCGGCATCAATCGTCCAGATCGAACAAACATCCTTCCACAGTACGGAGAAAGTAATCTGCCTCCCATCCGGAGACCAGCGGGGCGAGGCAGTATATGCACCCTCGAAGGAGGTGAGCTTTCGTGCATGGGAGCCGTCCCTTTGCGCAAGCCAAAGTTCGAGATTCCCGGATCGGCCTGAAATAAACGCAAGCTGTCGTCCGTCCGGCGAAAAGGCCGGATCTTGTTCGCTGCGGGTGGATGAGAGCAGGGGGATCGGCCCGGGCTGCTTCCAGGCTTGACCTTCCTTCTCGACCGCCCAGATATTGAGGTCCAACTGCCTGAGAGTGTAGGCCAGTAGGCCGCCACGCCAGGAAGTTGCCAGAGAGAAGGCCGCCTCGGCGTTGGATGCTGTCAGTCGTTGAGGCGGTGCTGATGTCCGCGGGATCACTGGCACACGGTAAATGTTATCCGCTCCCGAATTGAAGATTCCCGAGGAAAAAAAGATGGCGCGGCAATCTCCCGACCACACCGGGCTGGTCGATCGGACTCCCCTATAAGTCAATCGCTCGGGTTCTCCTGCCGGCCTGCCGTCTTCGGTGAGCGGCTGGAGGTAGATTTCGGCCTGGGATTCGCTCTCACCCCGGCGAAAGGCTAGATGACGGCCGTCGGGCGAGAAGGCCGGATCCAGATCACCCCGCGGACCCTGCGCTTTAGTTAGGCGCCGCCTCTCCCCCGTCTCCGGGGCCAGACTAAAAATCCCATACTGGTCAGCCTCGGCATCGGCGAACGCGAGCCACTTTCCGTCAGGCGACCAGGACAACTGTGGCGCGTCCATGAATTGAGCTACTTTCAACTCGGCCACCTTGCGCTCTGCACCTCCTAGCGATGGGATTAGCAGAACCTCACTTCGAAACTGCCGGGATCGCCGTAAAAATGCTATCCACTTCCCATCCGGCGACCAGGCAGGACTGAACTCCACGTCTGGATGCTGCGTCAGCCGCTTGGGTTCCGCTGACCCGATAGCCTGCACGTAGATGTCAGTGTCACCCTGGCCCGGTGGACCGAAGGCGAAGGCGAAATGATTGCCGTCCGGGGAGAAGCTGGGTGCGTATTGAACTCCCGGATACGAGGTGAGTGGCTGGAAGTTCAAGGGAGTTTCCAGTGTCCTGAGCCGGGAGGGGAGCAGGAGCCATACAGCTACGCCGGCAATAGAAATGATAGAAAGCAATGCAGCCCACTTGACCGGGCGCGGCCGCCGAATCGGGGTAGGGCAGGACTGAGGAAGGTCGAGAACGGCCCGGCGGCTCTCCCACCAAGCTTCGATCTCCGACTTATAGGCGAATACCGACGACCGCCGCTCGTGCAAGTGACGGTGCACGGGTAGCCCTTCGGTCTTCTCCCAGCGCATCACCGTCCGCACACCCTTCCCCAGAAAAGACGCAATTTCTTTCCAGGAATCCAGGAGATCGTCGGATGCCTTTTCAAAAGAGGATGCAGGATCGCTCATGAATCAGTGACAATACTAACCCGGCCAACGCATGAGATCTACCCTGCCGTAAGCCGCCAGATGCCGCCATTTGCCGCCATGCGGCCGCTGGCACCTGTCGCGTGTTGCATGCAAAGGACTTCCTGGAGCATCCTCTCCGAATGATGCTTTGTCTCTTGTTTTGGCTTTTCGTTCCGGATGCCGTTCAGACCGCATCCGAACTCGACCGGAAGGGTGCCGAGGCGTTTGCGCTCGGCAATTATGATGAGGCGGCGCGTCATCAGAAACGGGCTCTCGTTCTGTGGAACGAAGTGGCGGCGATACGGGCAGTGGATCTGGACGGGCCACACTTCAACCTAGCCCAGACGTACCTCGCCCAGGGAAAGTTGAGCGCAGCCCAAGGCGAGGCCGAGTTGTCCCGGAGCTTCGTCACGCCGCCGAATCGCGACCGGGTATCGCTGCTGTTCGCGCAGATCTATTTCCAGACTGGGAATTATGCCGAAGCAGAGCAAGAACTGCGGGCGGTTCTCCCGAATCTCGAGGGTACGAACCTGGCCACGGTACTCAATGACCTGGGCATGGTTCGGGCCGCGCTCGGCAATTTGGAAGAGGCCCGGCGTCTCCTGGAAGACTCTTTGTCTGTGAGGCAACAAACAAGCGCGGCCCCCGGCCCGGATGGTGGCCGTACGTTTGGGAACCTGGCATTGGTTCGCTTTCGCCAAGGGGATCTGCCTGCGGCCGCCACCCTCTATAGCAAGGCCATTCCACTGCTGGAATCCCGGCTTGGCCCGGAGCACCCTCATTTGGGAATGGTTCTGGCGGAATACAGCCAGGTACTTCGAAAATTGGGCAACAAATCGGAAGCTAAACGTATCGAGCGGCGCGCCAAGGCGATCCTGGCGACTTCGCTCCAGCCTTCCGGACTCCATTCGGTGGACCTTCATAGCCTCCGCTAGAACTGCGCACCATATACGCCTTCACAGCTCACACGCTTTGTCGCCATATAGTGTACTTAGGCGGGCAGTGATAATTGCCACTGCCATCCAGCACAACCAGGAGACACGACAATGCAATTCATGCTGATCCTCAAAGCCAGCGAGGATTCCGAGGCGGGAGTTCCTCCCGGCAAAGATCTGATGGAGGCGATGGGCAGATTCAACGAAGAGATGGTAAACGCTGGTGTGCTCCTCGCCGGGGAAGGGCTGCAGGCCAGTTCGCAGGGCTCGCGCGTGCAGTTTTCCGGCGGCAAGACCACGGTAGTTGACGGACCCTTTTCCAATATCATGGATCTGATCGCAGGCTTCTGGGTCATCCAGGTGAAATCGAAGGAAGAGGCAATTGAATGGGCCAGACGCTGTCCCGCGCCCCACGGCGAGCATCAGGCTGCCGAAATCGAGATTCGCAAAGTCTTTGAGGCGTCCGACTTCCCGCCCGATGTCTTCTCCGACGAGGAGGCCGCCCGCGAGCAAGCGCTCCGCGACCGGCTAGATCGCAAGTGAACCGCCGGCGATCGCGCCAATAATCAGGTAAGGCTCGGCGCCCGAAGCCACGGCTTCGGGTAGCGGAGTATCCGGCGATTCGTGGGACAGGTCCTGTTCACAGGCGAAGAACCGGACGAACGGCCGGCGGCGCTGAGTGACGTGATCGCGGATCGTCCCTTGCAACATCGGATACTTAGCCTCCAGCGCGTCCAGGATCGAGCGTTGCGTAACCGGGCTCTCCACCTCAATCTTTATCTCCCCGGCCGAGGTCTTGGCCAAAGTGCGGAGATGCGCCGGCAGCGTAATCCGGATGGTCATGAAAGCGTTTGCACCTCTACGGAAAGGACGGGCGGCAGGTCTCTCACAATGGCAGACCAGTGATCACCTCCGTCAGGCGACACATACACTTGCCCCCCCGTTGTGCCGAAATAAATCCCACAGGAATCAAGCGAGTCCACGGCCATCGCGTCGCGCAGCACATTCACATAGCAATCCTGTTGCGGTAGTCCGTTTGTGAGCGCCTCCCAATCGTTTCCGCCGGACCGGCTGCGGTAAATGCGCAGCTTCCCGTCGGGCGGGTAATGCTCCGAGTCGTTCTTGATCGGAGCCACGTAAATCGTTTCCGGATCATGCGAGTGAACATCGATCGCAAACCCGAAGTCGGTTGGCAAGTTGCCGCTGATCTCATGCCAGGAGTCGCCGGCGTCGTCGCTCCGCATTACGTCCCAGTGCTTCTGCATAAAAAGGACGCCCGGCCGCGACCGGTGCAGGGCAATTCGATGCACGCAGTGGCCCACCTCGGCATCCGGGTCCGGTATGAATTGGGATCTCAGACCGCGGTTTATGGGCCGCCAGGTTTCGCCGCCATCGTCGGTACGGAATGCGCCCGCGGCCGAAATCGCGATATACATCCGTTTCGCGTCGCTTGGGTCCAGGAGAATCGTATGCAGGCACAGGCCTCCGGCTCCGGGTTGCCAGCGAGGCCCGGAACCGTGGCCCCGCAAGCCCGACAATTCCTGCCACGAGCGGCCGCCGTCCACGGAGCGGAACAAGGCGGCGTCTTCCACGCCGGCGTATACGGTATCGGGATCGGTCAGTGACGGCTCCAGATGCCACACCCGCTTGAATTCCCAAGGATGCGGCGTGCCGTCATACCATTGGTGAGTACCCGGAATCCCCTCATAGACAAACTTATTGTCCACCGGTTCCCAAGTCTTGCCGCCGTCATTCGAGCGTTGTATCAGCTGGCCGAACCAGCCGCTGGTCTGCGACGCATACAGCCTATCGGGGTCAGCCGGTGAACCCTTGACGTGGTAAATTTCCCAACCCGCAAAATGCGGACCACTGATATCCCATTGTTCCCGCTTCGCATCCGAGCTCAGTACAAACGCGCCCTTCCGCGTACCAACCAGCACCCGGACTCCGCTCGTTCCATTTGCCATAAGTTCCTTTTCGTTTCCTATTGGGTCAACACGTTGCCAGCGTCGATCGAGTTTGCTGCGCCTTGGCGCGCGAAATCACTTTACTGGTTAGCGGATGGATGACTAAAACGATCCGGCTGGTGTATGCGCCGGCACCGCCGGGATTCATTTCGACCGCGAGTTCGTCACTGGAAAATTTGCGGGAGAAAGGATCGGATTGGCCGGACAGGGAAGCCGGATAAATCGTGGCGAGCAACAGATAGACCGCGGAAAAATGATGACTCAAGCTCATATGCTCCCGCCCGCTGGACGATATTGCTTTTCGGAGTATAGCGCAAGGCTTGACAGCTGAATGACCGTTGTGGACAGATTATCGGGTGGCTAAATGAAAGGGAGGCGACGTCCGTCCGTCAACCGACACGGACAGCGCCGTTGAACCGGAGGCAACAGCCGGCAACACAAAACTGACCTGGTGGTTATTGCCGAGTGCTAGCACCTGCAGGGCATTCACTTCCACCCCGGCTACTTTCACAAACACACGGGTGGATGCCACGGAAGTTCCCGGCTCTGCCAGGCCGGAGACGATTAAGTTCACCAGGTCGCCTGCGCGCGCCGGACGAGTGGTATCCAGCGTTTGATTCGTGCCATTGGCCGCTCCCAATATTTGAGGGGCCTGGTCGATCTGTACAATCACCGGCAGCCCGCGCTCGCCTGCGTCCAGCCGAAGAACCGCCGGACCCGAAGACAGGCCAGGGGGAACCTGGAACGTGACCACGCTGCCTGCCACGCCCAAAATCGGAACGGGACGATCGTTCAGAAAGAGGGAGTGTGTGTTCGTGCTGATCGGAGTGGGCGAATTCGCGACCGTGAGGGTCGCAATCGTGCCCGGAACCAGCGAAGCCCCGGTCCCTGCCGCACTGAGCTGCAAGGCAATGGTAACGAGGCGTGGATTCAAGGGTTGAATCTGGAAACCGGCCGATTGAGAAATAATCTGCAGCCCCGATGTGATGGTCATTGTCGTCACTACCGGCTGCGCCGTGGCGGCGATGGAAATATTTGCAAAGGCGTGCGTGGGACTCACTACCCAGAGCCGCCGCACCACAATATCGCTCGATCCAAACCCGATGCTCACTTGTCCGTCGACAAAGTTGATATTGCTGCCGAAGATATCAATCATGGCGTCGGCGCCTGCCGGCAACGCCGAGGGACTAACGCCGGCGAAGGCTCCGCTCACTCCCGCATTCGCTATCGCCGGAACGCTCAGCACGGATGCCAGAGTCGTTTGATCCTCGTAGGTATAGACCGGAGGGTTATCGCCTTGCAGGAACAGGGAACTCTGACCGTCGGAATTGAGAGCAGCCACCACCGCCCGGTAGCCCAGCGGCGCGGAGGGTAAGTCAACGGTCAACCTGCCATTCTCGTCGATTGCCTTCACAGCCGCGGGTACGCCATCGAAGATAATCCGGGTATCGGCAAACAGGTTAACGCCGGTAATCAGCGCCGCACCCGGGCCAGTGGCAACCACCGCGGAGACGGAGGGCGCCTGCTTTTCCGTTTGGTAGAATCCGGCGGGCAGCACATAGACATCGTTGTTTAATGAGAAGAGAAGGTGGCGGGGTCCCTCACCCAATGCCGACGACGACCGGACATCCACTTCCATTTGTGCGAAGGAGTCGGCAGCGCTTGGATAGCTCTTGACGCCGAGGTTCGAGCTTCCCATCACGTTCACGCTTAAACCGCCGGCGGGGGCATTGGAGGAGACCAGGCCCACGCCCCCGGCGATAATGTAGGGGCGTGAAATATTCGGGTTCAGGAAGGGCGGCTTGATAGCGACATTTGCCGGGTAGCCGTACGTCGCCACCGAGTGGAGTTGCAGCGGACCACGGCTCCGAACCGAAAAGTTCACATTTTCCGTGGTTGTGCCGGCGGTGACCGCAAATGTAACGGCGCTCTGCGGATCTTTCGTACCGGGGAAGAACTGCGTTTCAAAAGGACCACCAGCGGGCAGGCTACGGCGATCCGCGTCGGCCGGAGGGATGATGTTCGCCGGATATGTCTCGCCTTGTAACGCTGGCGGCAGCGGATGCACGTACACGACATAATTCCGAGGCGGAAGCCCTTCAATGCGATACGTCCCGTCCGGGTTCGTCATCGCGCTCACAGCCGGACCGTTCGTAGAGAGAGCCACCACCGACGCGAGATTTACGCCTTGTCCATTCAGAGTGACACGCCCTGTGATCACCGCCGTCGCTGCGGCAAAGCCGGCCTTCGGGTAAAGAACAGAGATTCCAGCAACGTCGTCTGCCGCCAAAGGCCTTGCTTTGCTGGTCGCACGGGTTACTCCGGTGGACATCACGCTGGATGTGAGTGTGTGCTGAAGACCGAGCGTGTGCCCGAATTCGTGCACCAGTGTCCCGTACAGATCTTCACTCCAACTCGGTTTCTTCGTCAGATCCTGACGGACCACAATCACTGATTTTTGGATCGGCGTGAACGATCCGTTGGATTCCAACAAAACACTCGGCACACCTGTGGCGACCAGCCCCGGAGCTACTTCATCGAACACTACCTCGATCGAGGGAGTCGACGAGGTTGTCCCGGCAGAAATCAGGCCGCCATAATTAATGCGGAGATCGGAGGATTCGACATCGTTCCACACTTTCGCCGCGGACCGCAATTGGCTGATCAGGGCAGGGAAGCTGTCGTTGGGTGCAAGCTGTACCGGAGCCTGTTCCGACACAAAGAACGTAACAGTCTTATTCGGCAGGGAAGTCAAATCGAACTTCTGAAACGTCCCCGCGTAAGGGCCGGTCCGTGAATTGAAACGAACAAAATAATAGTAGGCGGGTGAGATACCCGTAGATCCGAGCAGGAGGGAAAGTAGCAGCGCGACGCGTTTCGTCATGGACGCTGCGCCGCCTGTACACGCTGCACGCGATCCCTTAAATCGCTCACCTTCATGCGAACGGAGCTATCCTGCACCGGTGCTCCGGATGCATCCAACATCAATTCTCCGGTCGCCGCCCGTTCAGCGATAGCCAGATGAGCGGACTTGCTGGAAGCGGCTGCGGCCGCATCGGTCTTGATCTGAAAAACGCCCTGGGACAACCCGATCACTTGGGTCAATCCAGACTTACCCTTCCAGAGGAACAGCACATATTCGTCGGCGACTTTCAGCGCGGGGGCGCCGGAAAAAGTTTGAACGACGCCCCCGGCCGTGCCTCCGAGCGTTGCAACATCCGTCTCTCCGGTAATCGACCCCTTCCAAGTCTCCAAAACGGCAACCCGGCAATGAGTGTAAATCACCGATCCACGAAACTCCCCTGCACAGCTCCGCACCCGTCCTCGAATGACTGCCGTCGCTTTCAACGTCATCTCATCCAGGCTCAGCTTCTCCAGCGTCGCCGAAGGCGCCGCTAGCGGCATGATGAAGAGCGCGAGTGCACAGGAGAACCGCATAAATAAGACGGACGCTACTTTGATAAGCAAGCGCCATGCCAACCTAAGCCATTGCAATCACGGCGCGGGAATGCGGTTTATTGTGTCTCAAGGACACGCCTGGACCAAAAGCTGACCCAATCTCTAGCCGCTGTCCCGGACCACCAGGATCGGAATGTCAAGCTTGTGGCGCACAGCGTTGATGGTAGTGCCGAACACCAGGTCTCTCCACCCGGTGTGGCCGTGCGCACCCATGACAAGAAGATCCGGCCGGATCAACTTCGCATAGGCGACGATCTCGTCGCGCGGTTTGTCCGAGTGGCGCACTACGGCTTCGACGTGAATCGATTCGGCGCGGAGACTGTCAATGATTTCATCCAGATACCTGCGTCCGGCCTCTACCTCGGCTGTCGAGGACAAGGCGCCGTACATCTTGCTGGTGACTCCCTCTTCGACGTGCAGCAGATAGAGGGTGGAGGAATGCATGCGAGCCAGGGCGGCAGCGTGGGAAATTGCCACATGGTCGCGGTTGGAGTGGTCGAGCGGCACCAGGATACGCTCGTACTTCGGCATTGCGAGGTTCTTGGCAACAGCTTTGGGCAGGGAAACCGGTCCAGCTCCCCGGCGGCCCAGCCAGGCCGGCAGCATTGGCTGTAGAGTTACCCAGATAAGCAAGGCGAGCAGTCCGGCGCAAATGGGAATCGTACCCAGCAGAATCCATCCCTGGAGCGCCGGGTTGGCCGTAAGCCAATCCCGCAACACCCCGTATACCAGACGAATATTCAAACCCACTATGACGAAAGCCATGAGCCAAGCTACAGAACGAACCCACGGGCGGTTGGCGAACGGTCCCATCCGGGCCTTCTCGCTGGTAAAATGAATCAACGGAATCACTGCAAAAGGAAGCTGCATACTCAGGATCACTTGGCTTAAAATCAGCAGCTTGTAGCTTCCCTGGTCCCCGGTGGCATAGATAGTCAGTGCGGCCGGAACCACGGCAATCATGCGGGTCATCAACCGCCGCAGCCAGGGCCGCATCCGGAAGTTGAGAAACCCCTCCATCACGATCTGTCCCGCCATGGTGCCCGTCAGAGTGGACGATTGTCCGGAGCAGAGGAGGGCGACAGCAAACAAGACGCTGGCGGCGGTGGTGCCTAGCAGGGGAGCCAGAAGCTCATGCGCCTGCTGGATCTGTGTCACAACCACACCGCGGTTGTAGAAGACGGCCGCAGCCAAAACCAGGATCGCGGCATTCACGAATAGCGCGGCGTTCAACGCGACTACGGAATCTATCAGATTGAATTTGCACGCTTCCGTTTTTTCCGCTTCCCCAACTCCTATTCGCCTGGTCTGCACCAAGGCAGAGTGCAGGTACAGGTTATGCGGCATCACGGTGGCCCCCAGGATCCCGATTGCGATGTAGAGACTCTCGTCGGTGAGCTTGGGAACAAGTCCCCCTATCACCCGCACCATGTGAGGTTTAGCGAAGATAATCTCAAGTAGAAAACAGCCGCCGATAGTGGCGATCAAAACCAACACCAGAGCCTCTACCAGCCGGATGCCGAAATTTGTCAGCCAGAGCACGAGAAGAGTGTCCAGGGTCGTAATCAAGACACCCGCCAGGAGGGGGATACCGAATAAAAGGTTGAGAGCGATGGCGGCTCCGAGAACCTCAGCCAAATCGCAGGCGGCAATCGCAATTTCGCATAATACCCAGAGAATAAAAGAGATCCGCTTGGGATAATGCTCCCGGCAGGCCTGCGCCAGATCGCGGCCCGAGACTATCCCCAAGCGAGCGCTCAGCGTCTGCAGAAGGATGGCCATGATGTTCGACATGACCAGAACCCATAGCAATTGGTACCCGAAGCGCGCACCGCCCTCCAGGTCAGTAGCCCAGTTCCCGGGATCCATATAGCCGACACTCACCAGATAGGCGGGACCGGCGAAAGCGAACATCCGCTTAAACAGCGATAACTGGGAGGTGGAGACGGACGCGTGAACTTCTGGCAGCGAGAGGGAATCTTCCGATTGCGGACCGGAACTAATCATAGGTCACTGAAGACAGTTAACTGTGATTAAGTATGAAGAGGGAACGGCTTAGGAGTCAAGTTTCCGGGCAATCAGAATCAGTGAGGTAGGTTTCCAGGGCAACACCGCATCCAGGCGCTTCCATAGCCAGACGAATTGATCGAAGATCCAGAGTTGAAGACGGCTGAAAGTGGTTCGCTTTAGAATCCGGCCGTTGAAGAACCAGGCCGGCCGGGTGATCCGGTTGAACTCCAGGATGTTTTCGATCTTAAAGCCGGCCTCCGTTGCTTTTTGACGCAACTCGGCGGCCGAGTAGCGGCGGCAATGTCCGAGGACCTCATCCAGGCTACCGTACACGGACATGCCTTCGGGAACCAGTATGATCGCGCGTCCGCCGGGCTGCAGCGCCGAGTGGATATGCCGGAGTCCAGCGGCATCGTCCTGGATATGTTCCAGCACGTTCAGGCAAATGACGGTATCCATTTGGCCCCGGTACGGGCTGATATCGGAAGGGTTAGTGAGATCGCAGTATTGGACATGGAGGTTCGCTTGCTTGGCAAGTTCGGTTCGGAGCCGGATCAGCTTTTCACGGTCGATGTCGACAGCTGTATAGGTTCTTGTACCGACCAGCAAATGCTTGGTCAAGTTGCCGATGCCGCAGCCAATCTCTAGAACCGCTTTACCTTTGTACTGGCGAATGGTGTCTGCCATCCAGCGGTTGAATTTTTGGGTGCTCGCGAGCGTGTCGAGAATGGCTGCTCCCGAGTCCCGGTAAATGTCTCGAACGAATCCAAACCGGAGCCTAGCCGCCACGCGTGCAAAGGCGCTGCTGGCCGGCGGCGGTGCGCTGCTTCCGATCCGAACAACCCGCGCGGCTCGCTGCCGCAGTTTCACGGCGATCTCAGCTTCCAGGAGCGTGCCGGCACTACGTAGCGGAATGCTATCGATCAGCGAGGTTCTGATGGCATAGGGAAGCTGGCCTGCCAGATTGCCCGGACCATATACGGCGTCGGCTGTCCCGGCGGCTATCGGGACGATCGCGTCTTCCCAGTTAGCCGGTGCCAGGTCGCGGGTATAGAACAGAACAATAGATCCGGTTGCCCGATCGAGAGCATTCATTAAAGCAACTCCTCTGCCACCACTGCCGCGAGTGACGGCAATGCGCTCGCATTGGATATCGTCCGGAAACTCAATGCTGGGAGCGCCTTTCCCGGAACCCTCGCCGGCGATCAGAAGAGACACCGTGGGGGGGTGGACGCTACTGGGCATGCAATTGAGTATACAGATCACCGGTTGGTGGTTAACGCTGCGCATTGGTGCTTTTCAACCAATCGGCATATTCCGCCAGAGATTTACAATCAGCATGTTGTAGAGTGGTTCGCCAAATGCACGGAACGGTCCGGGGGACTCAAATGAGAAGATACGCTGCGCGTTGTCTCGCGACCATTGGAATGCTGCTCTGGTGTGCTCCCGCGCCTGCCGAGGAGGACGGACCGGGCCGGGGAGTCGCGCGTATCAGCCTGATCCAAGGGGATATCTCCCTGCGCCGCGGAGATTCGGGCGATCTTGTGGCCGCAGCGGTGAACGCCCCGGTGGTAGTTCAGGATGCGATTTTGACCTCCGCGGCATCTCGCACAGAGATTCAGTTCGATTATGCCAACATGCTCCGGCTGGGTCCAAATTCGGAGATTCGTCTCTCAGAGCTCGAATACAAGCGGTATCAGATTCAGCTCGCTCGCGGTACGACGACCTTTCGAGTGCTGCGCGAGCAGGATGCCGAGGTGGAGATCAGCACTCCCAACGTGTCCGTGCGCCCGGTAAAACGGGGAGTTTACCGTGTGACGGTACGCGACGACGGCACATCCGAGATCACCGTTCGATCCGGGGAGGCTGAGATATTCACACCGCGCGGCACTGAGCGTTTGCGCTCGGGCCATACCATGCTGGCGCGTGGTACCGCCGCCGATCCCGAGTTTCAGATCGTGAATGCCGCGCATGAAGACGATTGGGACAACTGGAACCGGAAACGGGATAGGGATCTGGAGAGGTCTGATAGCTACCGGTATGTCAGTCATGACATTTACGGTGCCGAAGACCTCGATAATCACGGTCACTGGGCGGACGTACCGCCGTACGGCATGGTTTGGGTGCCGCGGGTTGCTTCAGGCTGGGCGCCTTACCGGTATGGCCGCTGGGCATGGATCGACTGGTACGGCTGGAG
>DATLBY010000041.1:0-9487 GCA_035526665.1 Bryobacteraceae bacterium | reverse complement strand
TAATAGACTCCATAGCCCGCGCGGACCAGCAGCGGTTTCTTCGCATTCGGCTTCCAGGCGATGCCGATGCGCGGCGAGAAGTTGTTCTTGTCGGGATTGATCAGGGCATTGGGGAAGCCGCCGGTGTAGGGGCCGCTCTGGTCGGGAGTTACTACCGCTACGCCGCTGAAACCCTGGGCCACATCCAGATTCGCGAGCCGGTTGTACTTCTCGGTGAGCGGGGTGAAAAACTCGTAGCGCAGCCCGGCGTTAATGGTCAGGTTCGCGCGTGCTTTCCAATCGTCGCTGACGAAAGCGTTATACACGGTGCCCCGGAAGTAGTTGCTGGAACTGCCATAGCGGATGGAGCTGGACTGGGGAGAGCTCAGCAGAAAGTCGGCAAAATCAAAGCCGGTAAAAGGCAGCGGCTCGCCCTGCGCGTCAAAGCCGCTGGTGGACAGACCGCTGAAGCTCAACGTGCCGCGCGCGTTCTGATCAGTCTTCACGTTGAGCTGGACGCGGCGGAACTCACCGCCAAAGGTGACGCTATGCGGACCCTTTACGACCGTGACGCCATCCGTGACGGCCGATGTCTGATCGCGCCGGAGCGTGGCGCTGGCGTCCGTCAACGCCCCGAAGTTGGTGAACGTCAGGTTGGGCGGGCCGTAATTGGTGGGGTCGGTGGATGTGCCCTCGATTCCCAGCTTCGCCGCGATGTTTTCACCGAAGGCAAAAAACGGAATCACCTGGCTGCGGTTGCGGCTGATAGCCCAGCGCACATTGTTGAAGACCCGGGGGGCGAAGGTGTGAGTCCAGCCCAGGCTGGAGCTGAAGCCATTGCCGTTGGAGGTATCTTCAAAACCAAATAGCTGCACGGTCGTTCCATCACGGCGCTGCAGGTTGTAGTTGACGTCCAGCCGGTCTTTCCGGGTGAGAGTCTGATTCAGTCGGGCACCGACGTTCAAAGTGTTCTGCGGGATGGAAGTGACGAAACGGTAGTTCTGTATGCTGCCCGGCTGATTCGGAAGCGGCATGAACTGGAGGAGGCCGAGGGCGGTAGCATCCAGGCGGCTGCCAGGTATTTTGTTGTTCGCAAACGGCTGGCGCGTTAACGGATCGAAGATCTGCACCGGCGCCGTGGTCCGGGATTGCGAGAAGTCGCCGCTGCGCTCCAGCTCGGTCGGCACGGTCGCTAATCCGTCGTAGGGATTAGAGGCGCGCGCGCCGTTCAGAGTCAAGAAAAAGAATGTCTTGTCGCCCTTCAGAAGCTTCGGAATATGTAGCGGACCGCCCATCATGAGGCCGTAGCGCGTCTGCGAATACGATGCCTTTTCCGAGTTCTGGCCGGTGAGCGAGAAAGGCCGCGCATCCAGCGACGAATCGCGCAAGGAGAGGAACGCCATCCCGCGCAGCTGATTGCGGCCACGGTTTACACGGTTTCCGATGGTGCCATTTCTGGCCGACCAGTCGGTGCGGCGCGCCCGGTCCTCGGATCTGCCGGCCCGGCGTTCGCCGCCCGGACCACCTCCGGAAAAGCCGCCGCGCCCACCTCCAGGACCGCCTCCGAACCCTCCACCGCCCGGCCCACCACCAAACCCGCCACCGCCGCGTCCACCACCGAAGCCGCCGCCCCCTGGTCCGCCAGCCCCAGGTCCAGCGCCGCCGAATCCGGGAGGAGTGCCGCCGTCCGCCGAGTCGCCGCCGGGCCGCATCTGTTCCATGCGGGCGCGTGCGAATACTTCCTCTTGCGAAGATTCCTGCAATCCGCGGCTGACGCTGCCGCTGACCAGAAACGAATCGCCTGCCTCGGACTGGCCGCCGGCTGCCGCGTCTGGATTGCTATTCACCAGGTTTGCCAGCTCTGCCTGATTCGCACTTTGCGCTAGTGTGACGTTTTGAAAGCCGCCGGGACGCGATGGTGGCATCCGCCGGGCGACCCGCGGCTTCAATTCGAGTATCCAGTCTCTCTCGACCGGCTGCGGTCCGACCGTCACCTCTGCCTTGGCGGGAGTGAAGCCGAACAGCTGCACCTCGATGGTCCAGACGCCTGGAACGAGATCGGGCAGGGAATAATGGCCGTCTTCGTCGGTCGAGGTACTGATGATCTGCCCCTCGTGGGTGGCGATGATGGCCGCGCCTGGCAGAGTCTTTGTACCCGAGCGCACTATGCCGCCATAATCGGCGGCGCATAACACACTGGAATAGATTGCAAATAAAGCCCCTGCGCGGCAAACCATATGTTGAAGAAGACGGCATCAGGGAGGCGCAATGTTACGGCGCCACCTCTGGCACTACCTTTTGTTAACACTTCTTATAGCTACAAGTAGCTGCGGCGTTTCAAAAATCCGCTTTGGACCGAAAGGGCGACGCGGGGAGTCCTTCCGTGTTGTAGAGATCGCCATCCGGATTGTCGGCCCAGTTGTAGCGGACCGCCACCGGCTGCGCCACGCCAGGGCTGGATACCAGGACGGTGCTGCCTTCGATGCGAGCTGTAGCTGGGACGAACTTCCTGTCGGCGCCGGCGATCGTGAATCCCTGCAAGTCCGTGCCGCCTGCCTTGAGCTTCAGTCCGGCGCCCACGCTATCGAACCAGACGCGCATGCCATGCGGCTCGACGCTGGCGGTTTTGAACATCGGCCCGGAGGCCACCAACCGCTCTCCGTAAGCAACCGATCTGGCCTGTAGAGCCAGGCGCAGGCCCACGTCCTGCTTGTTCGTGGGGTGAATGTCGTCGGGATTGCCGATGTCGGTGGTGACTGCCATTCCAGTGTTGCGGAGAGATAGGGTGTTCCGCTGGGCTTCGCGCAGATTGGGCCAGTCGCTCTGCCCGGTCTTCGCAAAGTTTGCGAGCTGTACGAACAGGAACGGGAATTCGCCCAGGCCCCAGGCTCGCCGCCAGTCCTCAATCATGGTGGTGAAGAGACGCTGGTAGAGCCCCACGCGGGCGACGTCCGCATTGCTCTCGCCTTGATACCAGATGGCTCCGCGAATGGCGTAGGGAGTCAGCGGCGCGATCATCGCGTTGTAGAGACCGCCGGGCGTCCAGGGGTGTCCTGGACCTCGCGGCGCCTGCGGCTGGGGAGCTTTTTTATCGCCATCGGCCCACTCCTGCCGCCTTTTTTCGTACAGAGCGAACGTCTCGGGATAGCGCGAGAGGTTCAGCGCCCAATCGTGAAGCAGGGGTGTAAGCGCCGGATCCCGCGTCAGGGTAGGAGCGCTGGTCCAGGACTCGGCTGGGGTTCCGCCCCAGGAAGAGTGGATCACGCCAATAGGAATTCCGAGCTTTTGATGCAGATGGCGCGCAAAGAAGTATCCGACGGCGGAGAAGTTGCGCACCGAATCGCCGTCGGCCCGGGACCATTTTCCGGTGACGTCCGGCAGCGGCGTGTCGGAGACTTTCTTCGCGACCTGAAACACACGGATACTGGGATATGCTGCGGCGGCGATCTCCGTCTCGGCATTTTGCACCCGCGCCATCGGCCATTCCATGTTGGACTGGCCCGAGGCAACCCAGACTTCACCAATCAGCACGTCGCTAATCCGTAGGGCGTTTTTACCCTGAATGGTGAGATCGAACGGACCACCGGCGGCCAGCGGAGCGAGTGAAACGCTCCAGCGTCCCAGCGCATCGGCCACGGTGCTCGCTTGCTTGCCGGCCAGGCTGACGTTCACGGGTTCACCCGCGTCCGCATTTCCCCAGAGCCGCACGGGGAGATCGCGCTGCAGCATCATGTGATCGCCAATGAGGGCAGGCAGGCGGACGTCGGCTTGCAAACACGCGACGGCTGCCAGGCCGAGTAGACAGGCGCGAAAGGTTCGATTTGCCATTTGGGGCCGAGTATATCACCGGCGGCACGGCCGGAGATGCCTTATCGCAGCTTTAAGGAGGGCTTCTGGGAAGCTCGCCGCGGGTGTATACTTGCGTCCAGCCCGGATGCCCCAGCGGCATTCCGGGGAAGAGGAGACAGCTATGGCATCAAGAAACGTGGAGGCTTTTAAAGCGGCGCACCAGGCGTTCAACAGACGTGATTTCGACGCCGTTGTCGCTGCGATGGCCGAGGATGTAACTTACCAGGATCGTGCGCGCAATGTCACATTCCAGGGGCGAGCCGGCTTCAAAGAATTCATGCAAGGCTGGCTGACGGCGTTTTCCAACGCCCAGGTCAGCGAACCTCAATACACCGATGCGGGCGACGTAGTAATTGCCGAGTTTATTGCTCGCGGCGTGAACGACGGACCCCTCGAACTGCTAGGCGCCACCGGTAAACCGGTGACCTTCCCGCTGTGCGAGATTATGCGGTTCAATGACAAGGGTCAGGTGGTGTCGGGGTCGGCCTATTACGACCAGCTCTCGATCCTGGCGCAACTGGGTCACGCCCAGGCGCCGCAGTCGGCTTCCGCCCGCGTCTGACCGGGTCTTAAATAAAGATTCGTTCTCTCTTTTCCGACCCGGAGCAGACGGGCGATGCCGAAGATCGATCTGATAGACCAATGTCGGATCCTTGTGCCCTCTGGCCGCCTAGGGAACGTCAAAGCCAGGAGCGAGGCCGATAAGCAACAGAACTTGCACACCGGGCGACACCGTCATATACTTTGCACTGCAAAGTAAGTGACTGGATGAGATCGAAACGAATCGGGATAATTGTCATCGGATTGCTGGCTCTGGCCACGAGCGCAGTCATCGTTCTAAAACACTTCCGCCCGGCCACGGCGGCACCGGCGCCCGCAGCGGTACGCGAGACGCCGGCTGTTGGAAGCATTGGCGGATACGAGATCGTTGGCGAGTATCCGCACGATGCGGATGCTTACACACAGGGGTTGATTTATGTTGACGGATTCCTCTACGAAAGCACTGGCATCACCGGGCGATCGTCAGTGCGAAAGGTTCGTCTGGAGACCGGCGAAGTCATGCAACAGCGGTCCGTAAATCCCCGCGACTTCGGCGAAGGCCTGGCCGAGTGGCGCGGCAGGCTGGTCCAGTTGACTCCAAGAAGGAGGGGAAGTGCGCCGATATGGCACCTGCGCACATTTTTCGAAGACGCCAGACGGCACTTTGGAGACAACGCCGGCGTGACCTACGACATGGCGTCCCTCGAGCCACGCTCGAGTTTCATGTACCCAGGCGACGGATGGGGCCTGACTCACGACGATCACCGGCTCATTATGAGCGACGGCTCCTCGGGACTGCGCTTCCTGGATCCCGAGACTTTCGTCGAGTTGGGCCGTCTCGAAGTGTTCGACGGCGGCAAGCGTGTCGAAAATCTGAATGAGCTGGAGTTCGTCGACGGCAGGATCTACGCCAACGTTCTGCCGCAGGATCGAATCGCAATCATTCAACCGGATACCGGATACGTCACCGCCTGGATCGATTTAGCCGAACTGAAATCGCGCATGCCGCCGATTCCCACAGAGCCACTGCATCCCGTAATGAATGGCATTGCCTACGATGCCGCGGGTCGCAGGCTGTTTGTGACGGGCAAGCTCTGGCCAAAAGTCTTTGAAATCCGGGTGCGGCTGCAGTGACTCTTCGTTACTGCCAGTTGCGTTAGCGTCCGCGGCGACCAGTGACCCACAGATTCCTCCGGCGAGGCTAAAAAAGCCGTACAGGCGCAAAAGCAGCTACTCACTCGGGAAGCGCCATGCGTTCCCGCGGCGTGCTCCGGCTCCAACGCTCCAGAGCGGCGTACAGCTCCGCCGACCGCACGGGTTTTGCGAGGTAGTCATCCATACCGGCCTCCAGGCATTTCTCGCGCTCTCCCTCCAGAGCATGAGCGGTCATGGCGATTATGGGGGTGCGGCGTTCCGTACCCTCAGCTGTGCGGATCGCGGCAGCCGCCTGGTAGCCATCCATCTGCGGCATCTGGCAGTCCATCAAAACCGCTGCGTACACATTGCGAGCCACGGCTGCCACGGCCTCCAGCCCGTTGGATACTGTATCGGAACAATATCCCTGAGCCTGCAGGAGGCCCTGAGCCACGCGCTGGTTCACGAGGTTGTCCTCAGCCACCAGGATCCGGACATGAGACCGGTCGGCGGCGCCGGCACATACGGAGGCGGGTTGCGGCAACAGGCGCAGCGCCGCCAAGTGTGTGTCGCTGGGCAGACCAGTTTGGGCACGCAATTGCTTTGCCAGCCGCGCGGTGAACCAGAACCGGCTCCCCTTACCCGTCTCACTCTCCACTCCTATCTGGCCCTCCATGAGCTTGACCAGGCGCGTGCAAATGGCCAATCCCAGTCCCGTGCCGCCGTACTTCCGGGTGGTCGAGCTATCCGCCTGCGAGAAGGATTGAAACAGCCGCGCCTGTTGTTCCGGCGCAATGCCGATGCCGGTGTCGGAAATGTCGAAGGCGACGATCGCCGCGCTCTCGGTCTCTTCGACGAGTTTCGCACCGATCACCACCTCACCGTGGTCGGTAAACTTGATGGCATTACTCGCCAGGTTGATGAGAATCTGTTTCAGCCGGAAGTAATCGCCCTGAAGTCCCATGTGCAACGCTTGGGCGACGGAGACCAGTAAGTGAATATTTTTATCGCGGGCCCGCTCAGACAGAAGGCCGGTGACATCGGCGACCAGCGCATGCAGATCGAGGGGGGCGCGTTCCAAGCTCATTTTGCCCGCCTCGATCTTTGAGTAATCGAGGACATCGTTGACTACCATGAGCAGGGTTTCCCCGGAACGCCTGGCGGTCTCGGCATAGTCGCGCTGTTGGGGGTCAAGCTGGGTGTTGAGCAGCAGCGCCGTCATGCCGATCACTCCATTCAGTGGGGTGCGAATTTCATGGCTCATATTGGCCAGAAACTCACTTTTGATCTTACTGGCCTGAAGGGCCTCTTTGGCGAGTTCGTTCGCCCGCTCGACCTGGTATGCCAATTCCGACGTCCGCTCTTGAATCCGGCGCTCGAGATCGTCCAGCCTTATCCTGGATTCCCTGTTAAGCCGCCACTTTTCCGTCATCGTATAGCCAAGTTGCAAGACTTCAATGGTGTCGAAAGGCTTCTTGAGAATGACTAGCCGGTCAGACTGCCCCAGCTTCTCAATTGTTTCGCGCCAGGAGTAGTCGGAGTAGGCGGTGCAAATTATGACCTGCACATCCGGATCTTCCTGGCAGATATGGAACACGGTTTCAATCCCGTCCCAACCCGGGGGCATACGCATATCGACGAACGCGACGGCGTACGGCCGGGCTTCCCTGACAGCGTGCCGAACCATCAACAGACCATCCTGGCCTTGAAACGCCGACTCGAGTTCGAACTGCACATTGTGCTGGCTGGGAGCCACGTCTCCGAAGAGCGCGGCTTCCGTTTCTTCCAGGGCGGAAGGCTCATGTGAGCACATCCCGAAGATTTTCCGGAAATCTTCGTGAATTGCACGATTGTCATCGATGATCAGAATCCGGCCATTCGTGACATCCATCGATTGGCTCTCTTGCTATGGTTGAATTGGCAATTCCAAAATGAACGTAGCGCCGCGGCCGACGCCTTCGCTAAAAGCTGCCAGCGAGCCCCCCATTTCTTTAGCGGTCAACGCGCCGCTGTGTAAGCCGAAACCATGGCCGTCTTTCTTGGTGGTAAAGCCGTGGGCAAAGATCCGGGTGAGATTCTCGGCAGCGATGCCGACACCGTTGTCGATTACTGTAATGCGAACCCGATTGTCGCAGTTGGTCAGCCGTACTGTGATCTGCTTGTCCGGCCGGCCGGATTGGCCGCACGCGCTTTTGGCGTTGCTAATCAGGTTGACCAGAATTTGTAATGCCTTATGTCTGTCGACCGAGAGGAAGAAATCCGAGCTGAATTCGCGGACTACCCGCTCTCCGTTCTGGGCCAGTGTCTCAGTGCTTAACCGCAGAGCCTCATCCACGAGGTCTGCGCCTGCGACGTTTTCGACCAAGCCGGAGACCTTCGCATAACCTTGCTGCATGGCGACGATTTGCTTGATGTGTTCGATGTTCTTCCGAATCAGTTCCACTTCGTCAATAATGACCGCCTGTTCGTTAGATAACTGATCAGACAGCTGGCCAAGGTAGCCAGGTAACTGTTTGCCCTTGGGGTCCAGTGTAAGGAACGTGTCCAGGTCCGCTGTGTGTTCTTGCAGAAGGGACATTACCTTCGCCAGGTTGGAGACCCTCGATGTTTGTAGCATATCGGAGGCTAGGGAGGTAGAGACGTTGACTGTATTGAGTACATTCCCCACATTGTGCAAGACCCCTGTGGCTACCTCGGCCATGCCGGCCCGGCGCGAGGTTTCGATCAATTGCTTGTACACCTCTTCCAGCTTTCCGGCTGCTTCTTTGCGTTCGGTTATGTCTTGCGCGGTGCCGGTCACCAGATAAACTTCGCCGTCTTCATTGCGTACCGGATACCCACGGTCCCAAATCCAGCGGATGGAGCCATCGGGCCGCACGATTCGATACTCGGCGTCGGTGGACTGGCCGGCTGCCTGGCTCTCCGCGCTCGCCCGCACTTCGGCAAGATCGTCCGGATGCGCAGCTTCAATCCGGGAGAACGCATTGTGATGGAGGCTTTGGCAGCTGCGGCCCCATATCTTCTCGTACGCGGGGCTGACATAGAGGACCTCGGAGTTTTTGGGATCAAAGATCCAAAAGACTTCGTTGGTTGCTTCCGCCAACCTGCGAAAGCGCTCCTCGCTTTCCCGCAAGGATTGGAGCGAGGCCTGCAGTTGTTCCTCGGCCCGCTTGCGCTCCGCTATTTCGCCCTCAAGCTCTTCGGAGGAGCGCAAGGCTAAGGCCTGCGGAACCAGCGGCATGAGCACAATGGCAGTGGCCAGCGAGACAGCCGCGGTCAAGCTCTTAATCAGGCCGGCCAGGTGGTACATCGGATTGTAGAACATCACGATGTCCATCAAGTGCGTCATGCCGCATAGGACAATGAACGCTCCGAACATACAGAATACCTTCGGAAACGGCACCTTCCCCTGCTTTTTGTGCAGAAAATAGATGATGACAACGGGTATCGCCATATAGGAAAGCCAGATGATTCCATCGGCGAGGTTGTTGAATAGAATCTCACCGCTCGTCCAGTTGCCGCACTGGCGGCGCGGCATGAATCCGCTTGCATCAAATAGCTTATGGAGGACTTCAAACATTGCGGTTCTTTTCTGCTGGAACCCGCGGGCTATCGCCATGAACCTGCTCGGCTCAAGACTTCCCAACGCGAGATAGCACTGCCTCTAATTTCTTATCGGGCGGTTTTGACCAGGTATGACCGGGTTATCTGGAACCGGCAGGACGTGTTGGCCCCGCGGACAATTTCTTCAGGAGATGGATAAGGGAATTTCCGAGGAGGACTGGGCCCAAGCATGCAGAAGTGAGAATCCGGGGGGCCGAGGAGTTTTCCGGCCGCGATACGACCCCCCCCGATGAACGAACAATCTTCAGCGTGACGAGCCGTCGCCCGCCGCTCGCTCGAGTATTAAATCGCCCACTTTCCTGCCGATCGTCAGCCCCGCATCGATGTCGCTGCGGTAGTGAATTCCCGACCAGAACCTCGA
>DATLBY010000040.1:0-6201 GCA_035526665.1 Bryobacteraceae bacterium | reverse complement strand
CCCATCGCAGGCTTCGGCATGCGCCTTGCCACCGCCCTGTGGCAGGGTAACTGGAATGTTCTGCTAACCGGTTATCTCAAGGATGAGAGCCGGATGATTATTCACCGCAATGTGCGCGAGCGGCTCCAAACCATCGCCGGTTTCCTGGAATGGGACACCGACCCGTACCTCGTCCTCACCGCGGATGGACGGATGGTGTGGATGGTGGACGGCTTCACAAAATCAGCAGCACACCCATACTCCCGGATGACCCAATTCGGGGGATTGGGAACCTTCAATTACATGCGGAATGCGGTAAAAGCAACCGTCGACGCCTATGACGGACACATCGCGCTGTATGTCTTTGATTCATCTGACCCAATCATCGCTGTCTGGCAGGCGATCTTCCCGCGCCTCTTCCGTCCCGCTTCCGAGATGCCCGCCGACCTCCGGGCGCATGCCCGCCATCCGGAACTCATGTTTAAGGTACAGGCCGATGTGTACAGGACGTTCCACATGCAGGATGCAGACGCCTTTTACAACAAAGAAGATGTCTGGGATGTCGCGAAAAACGTTTACGGTCAAACGGGAAAGCCGGAACCAGTGCAGCCTGTCTACGTAGTGGCGACTCTTCCTGGAGAGACCGCGCCCGAGTATCTGCTGCTGCAGCCGTTCACTCCTCGAACCAAAGACAACCTCATCGGGCTGATGGCTGCGCGCTGCGACGCCGCCCACCTGGGCGAAATCGTGGTCCTGCAACTTTCCAAGCAAAGCCTGATCTACGGGCCGCTGCAAATTGAGGCGCGCATCGATTCCGATCAGAATATTTCGAAGGATCTTAGTCTCTGGAACCAGCAGGGCTCGCAGGTCTTGCGGGGTCAGATGTTGGTGCTCCCCATCGACGACACATTTTTATATGTCGAGCCCATCTACATCCAGTCTTCGCAGGCGCGCATGCCGCAGCTCAAGAAGGTGGTGATCGCCATGGGGAACACGCTGATTTACCGCGATACTTACGAGCAGGCGCTCGCAGACCTGACAGGGACCTCCGCTCCGGCAGCGGCGCAGCCGGCCGTCACCCTTGCAACTAAGCCGACTCCGGCAACGGGCGACCCCAAGATCGAATCTATCCGCACGCACTTAAAACGCTACCGGGAGCTTGCATCCCAAGGCAAGTGGGCCGAGGCCGGCAAGGAACTGGAGGCCATCGAAGCCTCCGTCAAACAGTAGGCTAAAGGGGCAACCGGCCGCGGGTACCGGGTACAGATTGGTGTTGCCGGCCCGGCAAAGGGCCGCCTCCCTCACCGATGTTACGGCGGGAGGGCGCCCAAGCCTCAATCTCCGTCTCGGAAAAGTTCAGCGGACGATCCAGCACCATCTCGAGGGTTGTGCCCTTAGCCAGGACTGCCTCCGGCCCGCGCGATAGCAGAACGCCGGCCAATCCTGCAGCGGCTCCAGCGGCCGCTCCGATGCCGACGCCCATTCCGGTGTGGCCGGCCACGCTGCCGGCGATGGCCCCGATGGAGGCGCCGCCCGCCGCCGTCTCGCCAACCGTCCGGGCGTCGCCGCCCTTGTTGCCCTCGCTCTTCACTTTGCCTTCATTCTTATCCAACTCTTCGCTGGCGCGCCCGTCCAGCGCTCCCATCCGGGCTCGGAAGTCTCTGGTAACCCCGTTCGGCAAAGTGAGTGAATCGAACCGCACATATAGTTCGCCCCGGCCCTTGACCCGGCCCGGGCGCTTCACCTCTGTCACCGTACCGGCCACGTAGCTTCCCGCCGGGATCACGATCTTGCCATTCACAAGTATCGGAAACACCGTCTCCAGATAAATTCGATCTCCTTCCGCGGCGCTCTTCGTGCTGACGCTATTAATCAGGCTCAATGGAATCCGCGTCCCAGGAGTCACCACAAAATCCGGAGACTGTGCCGTTAGAAATATGGGGAGGGCAATGGATACCAATAACAGGCGAATCATCGTAATGCTCCTAATCCAGTGTAGACGGACCGGTTCGCGGCGGGGTTTCGTTCAGCTACTCCAGTTTTACCGGCAAACGAACATTCTCCGGGCTCATCTGGTCGTCGTATCCGATTCGGATCTCCGGATTTGGCGCCGCGTCCACTGGAACCCGCAGGTTCACTTGATAGAGACCTGCGAATCCCGGCGTAACCCCCGCATAATAAACCGATTTGCTTGCCAGTAGCACACCTCCGATACTCACCCGGAGTTCGGTTGTTCGTTCAATGGGAGCAGCTTTCTGGGGAATCTCCCGGTACCCGGGATTTGGCTTGGTACGCCCAAGACCGGTGAGATACACAACGATGTCCTCGCCTGGTTTTGTGGGACTCTGCCGGGTGACAATCGATCCGTCCAACCGGGTGGCGACTGCGAAATCCGGATCCGACTGGAAAAGTCCCGGCGCGGCTTCCGCCAGCGTGAGCCGAACGGCGGGCCCATAATGGCCGTTCAGGCCCACTCGAAGCTCCAGGCCTGTTGCAATTAGGGAACTCGGAATCAAGAAGTTGATTTGCGTGGGCGAGATATAGTACGGCGTGGCGCCCAGATTCCCAACTAGAATCACCACGCCGGTTCCGGACAATGTGGTGGGGAGAATACCGGCCTGTATTTCCCCAGCCGTCAACGCCCGCGTCACGTATGCCAGGTTAGTGCCGTAAATTGTAACGATCGTGTTCGGGGCTAGCGGGCCCGGCCGGTTCGTGGCGGAATTGACGATGCTGGCGGCCGAGTATGTTGGCGCCGCCTCCGCGCGCATGGGGGAACACCACAAGACAGCCGCCAGCAGCCCGATAATCGCTGGCGTCATGCTATTTGGACGAATTTATACCTATCTCTGTAGTGATGCCCAACACAAAACTTCTCACTTTTTTTGCGGATAGATTGCGATAATGGCGGAAACCTGGAGCAATCCATATTTAGGAGTATTCCGATGCTGAGGCGAAGAGATTTCGCAAAGACTGCTGTAAGTGGAGTGGTAGCAACACGCGGGGGAGAAGTTGCTTTGGCCGCCGCCCCCCAACCAAAAAGAAATACGCTGATGCATGTCGGCGCCGACTACCACAGCGTGGCGGGTGGTCCGGGGGCGGACGTGACCGGACGGGCGAACCTGGAATATAACCTGCGCTGCGGCGTAAAGCATCTCACCGCGCAATTGCGCAAGGTGTCTTCCGAAGGAGCCTGGGATGCGGATGAATTGAAGCGAATGAAGGACAACTGCGACAAAGTAGGCTTCATTTTCGAGGCCATCCGCATGGATTCCGAGTACATCATGCTTCGCCCAGGTCTCGAGCGCGACCGGAGACTGGACACGATCGCGGCCAATATTCAGAAGGCTTCTCAAGTTGGAGTGAAAGTAATCACTCATCATTGGACGCTAATCCCCATTCGCCGGAACGCGAAAGTCCCGGGACGAGGCGGCGCCAGTTATGAAGCTTTCCAGCTGGAAGAGAATTGGAAAGATCTCCCCGTGGGAAAGGCCGGAAGAGTAAGCTCGGCTGACTATTGGGAGCGCATCACGCATTTCCTGCAGAAAGTGATCCCCGTCTGCAAAGAGTACGATGTGAAAATGGCGGCCCACCCCTATGATCCGCCCGGACTTCCGTTCGGCTACCAGGGTGCCGAAAATTGGGATTCGCCTTCGATCCTGGAAGCCTTTAAGCGCTACGCATCCATCGTAGACAGCCCGTATAACGGCTTTCAGCTATGTCTAGGCACAACCGCCGAGGGTTTGAAGAATCCCTCCACGGACGTGCTGCCCATCGTCCGGTATTTAGGCGAGCGCGGAAGGATCCATCAAATTCATATGCGAAACATTCGTGGAGGGCTGAATAACTTCGCGGAAGTGTACCCCGATGAAGGCGAAATGGATTTCCTGAAGGTGATGAGAATTCTGCGAGATGTGCAGTTCGCGGGTTCGATTTGTCCCGACCATATGCCTACTCATCCTGAGGATCCCGGCAAGCTGCAGGCGTTTGCGTTCGGCTATGGCTACATCAAGGCTCTGATTCACGCCGTAAATTCCGAAGTGTAGACTGGATTGACATCACTTCAGGCGTCTGGTAAAGTCTCTTCCGGTGAGAGCCAACCCGACGGCACGCTGGGCCTTGGCCTGCATGTACGCCTGCTCCGGATACTGCATTGCATCCGCGCAGCAGCCTGCGGATTTTTTTGAGACAAGCATCCGGCCTGTTTTAGTCAAAAATTGTCTTGCCTGCCATACATCGTCAGCGATGGGCGGGCTGCAACTCGACTCCCGCGAACACCTGCTCAAAGGCGGGCAAGACGGTCCCGTGGTAGTTCTCGGCGATCCGGAAAAAAGCCTGCTCATCCAGGCAGTCCGGCAGACTCACAAGTCCATTAAGATGCCTCCGCAAGGAAAGCTCGCGGCACGCGAGATTGATGATTTGGCCAGTTGGGTGAAGGCGGGCGCGGTGTGGCCGGAAAACGCTTCCGCCCTCGCAGCGACGAAAAGCAGCTACATCATTACGCCTGAACAGCGAAATTTCTGGTCATTCCGGCCGATCAATAAGGTGGCGGCGCCGCAGGCTCGCAACACAGCTTGGCCGAAGACAGATATCGATCGTTTCCTTCTTGCGCGGCTTGAAGAGAAAGGGCTGCAGCCGGTACGGCCCGCCGACAAGCGCTCGCTCATCCGGCGTGCGACCTTCGATCTCATCGGCCTTCCTCCGTCTCCCAGCGAGATTGACAGTTTTTTAAGCGACTCCTCAGCGGATGCTTTCAGAAAAGTGGTCGATCGTCTCCTGGCCTCGCCGCATTACGGCGAACGCTGGGGGCGTCACTGGCTGGATCTCGCCCGCTACGCCGACGGCCAACTCGGCGCCAGCAAGGACACGCCTTATCCGAATGCATTCCGATATCGCGACTGGGTGGTGAATGCGTTCAACACCGATATGCCCTACGACCTCTTCGCAAAGGCGCAGATCGCCGGCGATCTGGTGAACGGCGGGGCGCCCGACAGGTATCTACCAGGGCTTGGCTTCTATGCGTTCGCCGCCGACGGTGACGATCGCGTGGATGTGACCGGACAGGTCTTCCTCGGCTTGACCGTCGGCTGCGCGCGCTGCCACGATCACAAGTACGACCCGATCCCGACCAAGGATTTCTACTCGCTGCTGGGCGTCTTCAAGAGCACCGAACAATACGAATATCCGCTAGCGCCGGACGCCGTTGTCGAATCCTACAAGCGGCAGAAGAAGGAGATCGAGGCTCAGAAGAACGCGGTGGACGATTTCGTCCTGAAGCATGGGACTGAACTGAGCGAAATTCTGGCGACGAAAACTTCGCGCTACATGATGGCCGCGTGGGAATCGATCGCCGGGACGGAATCCGCAGCCCCGGACCCGGACCTGGACAAAACGACACTCGACCGCTGGATCGCTTATTTGAAGAGTCCCAACCGCGACCACAAGTTTCTTTCGCAGTGGGACGAACTGCTCTCCACTCGCGCCGGACGCGAGGCGGCCCAAAAAGTCTGCGATGACTTCCGGACTTTGGTGCTGTCGGTATTTGCCGATAAGCACGCCATGGACGACCGCAATTACGTGAAGCTTGGCGGTGCGGCCGGTGTTCGCGATGAGAAGACACGTCAGTACACTAACCTCGAGTCCCTTCCTATCGAGAAATACTACCTTTGGCGGGATTTGGCCTCAGAACCCTACAAGAAGGATTTCCTGGACTTCAAAGGCGGCGTTTACTATTACGGTCTGAAGGACCTCGACCGCTTTCTTGCTCCGGAGTGGCGCGCTCATCTGTCGTCGATGAAAGCGCGGCTCTCCAGTCTGGAGAAAGACCTACCACCGCAGTACGCGTTCCTGCACACCATTCGCGATTTGAAGAAGCCCGCGGATTGCAAAGTGTATATTCGCGGCGATGAAAGTACTCCGGGGGAGATAGCGCCGCGGCGGTTTCTGGCAATCCTCTCAAAGGGCGAGGCCGAACCTTTCAAAGCCGGCAGCGGACGCGCGGAATTGGCGGAGCTCATCGCCAGTCCGTCTAATCCGCTTTTTGCCCGTGTCATGGTGAACCGGATCTGGCAGCATCACTTCGGACGCGGCATCGTCGGCACACCATCTAATTTTGGCAAGCTGGGCGAACCTCCTACCCATCCCGAGCTTCTCGATTTTCTCGCGGCGAAATTCGTCGAGAGCCGCTATTCCATTAAGGCCATGCATCGCGAGATCATGCTC
>DATLBY010000039.1:0-16918 GCA_035526665.1 Bryobacteraceae bacterium | reverse complement strand
CGAACTGCGCTTCACCCCAACGTAGAAGAACTTGCCGTCGGGAGACCATGCGACAGGGCGGAAGCCTTCGCAGATCCGCCGCGGAGCGCCCCCGCCGGTTGGCGCCGCCATGATCGCCCCGGTCCTGACATCCGCTGCCGGTACGCTCACTGCTACCCACCGCCCGTCCGGAGAAATACCGCCATAGATGCCGGAGATTGGATAGGGGGTCACCTTGGAGCGATCCGAGCCATCGTGCTTCATCCGGGCGAGATAGTTGGCGTTCCCCTCCCTCATCTGGAACACAATCTGCCCCTCAGGTCCGAAATACGGCGAACTCTCACCCGACGAGGCAATCAGTTTTGGGGGCGAACTGCGGTCTAATGCAGCCAGCCAGAGCTGCGAGGCTTTCCCGGAGGGCTGCGTCGAGAAGACCACCTGCTTGCCATCGCTTGTAATGTCGTATTCCGTTATCGAAAAACCGGGCAGCGTCCGCTCACTCTTTCCCGATCCGAGATCGGTTCGCCAGAGTTCGCTCGGGGATGCCGGGGAATCACGCCGCATCAGGTAAAACAGCGCCTTGCCGTCCGAGGAGAATCGGACGGAAGAGGACCACCCGGGTTCGGATATCGCGTAACCTTCTGAAGAAATGGATCGCTCCCCCAAGGAATCGTGAATCCAGATTGCACTCCTCGGAATGCCGATCGAGGTGATCAGCGAGCGGCCGTCCGGCGCCACGGTTACCCCATCCTCTTCCGCGGGACCGGATGTGATCTGCTCCGGCTCTCCCGCCGGAAAGCGCTGGCGCCATAAATGGTGATTACCCTCGACCTCAACGCCGAAATACATCCACTTGCCATCCGGCGACCACGCCGCCGAGGTGCACTTTCCTTGCGGGCCGGCTTGCCGCCCGGCCGAACTGCCGTCCAGCGGAAGGACGCGGCAGGGTTGCCAGGTGGGATCCATTTCCACCACCAGAGCCCATTTGCGATCGGGAGAGGCGTAGGACAAATGCGCCATACGGCGTTCATGCTCCGGAAAATATACCTGGCGATATCCGGAGCGGTCTTCCGCCGCCGTCACGACTCCCATATGCTCGCCGGTTCTGATTTCGGAGAATAGGAACCGGTGGTCGTCAAGCCAGGTGAGTCCCGCGGCATTGGACAAAAGCAGGCTGGGCTCGCCCCCCAGCGTTGCTACAGTGAATGTTTTCCAACCCGAGGGTCCTCCCTCTGACACGGTGTAGGCAATCCGGGATCCGTCCGGTGAAAACGCCAGGCCATATTTCCACTTGGAATTGTTAGTTAGCTGGACGGGCTCACCACTGGGAAGCATCTTCACATAAATCTGATCGGGCGTGAGGAACCAGCTGTCACTCCTATAAAATGCAACCATCCGGCCGTCCGGCGACAAGGTCGGCGACACCGCCGAATCGGTGAAGTTTGTGATTTGCGTGTAGGCAACTGTATCCTTGGCCGGACGGCCCAGCCTCACCCAAAACAATCCCCCGGTGGCCAAGGCCAGCAAGACAAATAGTCCGCCGAGGATGCGGCGGTTCAGTGGCTTCCGAGGCGCGCGGCCCGGCGCTACGGGCAACGCGCGTGGCAATTCCAATACCGGAGTCGTTACTGGCGTGGCGAAGACATAACCGCGTCGTGCTACGGTCCGGATCAACTGTTGGGAATCGTCGGCCAAGGCGCGCCGGATTTCGAGCAAACGCTGAGCCAGCGAATTGTCCGTGATGGCCGCGTCCGGCCAGACCGTCTCCATCAGCGCAGTCTTAGTCACCAGGCGTCCGTGATGCTCTACCAGATACACCAGAACCTCGAATGACTTGGGGCTGAGCGTCACCTCCTGCCCGTCACGCCGCAGAAAACCACCGTCCAGGTCCAACGTGAAACCGGCAAAATAATATTGACGGCGGGACCGTTCTCCCGGGTTTGCCTCAGGGCTGCTCAAGCCGGTTTCCTAGCGCGATGCCCACTGGCGGGCCGGAAGCACCCGGTCGCACAGAACCAGGGGACATCATGACACAGTGATGAATTCGTAATCACTTTATCACTGCGCCATCAATACTTCCAGCTCCTCTTGATGTCATTATTCTTCTCGCAGCACGCTAAACCGAGCTCAGGCGGAAGCCTGAAAACAGAGGAGCAGAATATGAAACGTATTACCAAAATCAGCCTGTTCGCTATAGGGCTGGTCGTTTTAGTAGGTCTTACAGGTATCGTGCCTGGCTTTCCATCTCTGGCACCGGCGGTGCAGGCCGATACAGAGGAAACCCTGACCCTGGATGTGGCTATCGACTGCCGCACTTTCAACTTCAACCGGGGGATATCGGAAGATCAGTTCGTGCGGGGCGACAGCTTCATCGCCAATGGCACGATTTTTCGCGGCGGGACCCTTCTGCCGGGAGCCCAGTCCAATGATCCCAACGCCTCCGGCAGTATCGGCGACTTTATAGAACATGGGACCATGGCCGCTACTCTTGCGGAGATTATTGCCGGCAAGAGACCGGCCTTCGTCGCTAACTGGCTCCACCTGCTGAAAGATGGCCGGGGTTTAGTGGCCGACGGCCCGCACCCGGATAGCGGCCCGATGGCGGTGGTTGGCGGTATGGGTGGATTCAGCGGCGCCAGCGGTGAAGTAATCGTAGAGATAATAGGCACGAACAACACGGGATGTCCGAATGTGCGTTCGACCTTCCATCTGAAAAAACAGGCCCCTAAGTAGTCCACGTTTTAAGTTGCCGAAAAACGGGCGGGAGAAAGCGGCCGGGGCGCGTTCTCCTGCCCGTGCCTGCCTGTTGGGTGGTCCTCGCTTGGGCCCCGAAAACGCGGGGGAGAGGGTCTTTCCCGTGCAGTTGCCTCCCTTTGCCCCAAATACCCCAGCAACAGTCACACCAGTGCAAACCGTTCCCCAGTCTTTGCGTTTGCGGCCAAACCCTTGTAACCTAGCTGTTTGCCGGTGCGCCTTATCTTTTAACCGCCGGCCGTGTGGACGGCATGTTGGTGGATTTCGAGCTTATCGAACGCGCAAGGACGGGAGACGATGGCGCTTTTAACGAGATTGTCACCTCCTATCGCAAGCGCATCATGGGTACGATTTCGCGCCTGATTGGCCGTCCGGAGGATGTGGAGGACGTCGCGCAGGATGTGTTTCTGCGCTTGTACTTCTCCCTGGACCAGTTGCGGACGGCAGAGGTTTTTGAGCCGTGGCTCTACCGGCTAACCGTGAACGCCGCCTACGATTACTTGCGGCGACAGCGGAGAAGGCACGAGTCCCGAATGTCGGATCTTTCCGAACAGCAGGTATTACTGGCTGATGCTGCTGCCGGTGGGAAGGTGACGCACGAGGAGCAGCGGCGTTCGCAGGTTCGCGAGTTCGTGCAGGATTTGCTAGGATCAGTTTCTGAGGAGGATCGTATCCTTTTGACGTTGAAAGAGGTAGAAGGTCTCTCTCTAAAGGAATTGGAAAAAGTTTACGATGTCAGTGAGAATGCTTTGAAGGTGAGGCTGTTTCGAGCCAGGCAGCGCGTCATCAAAGCATACGATGCATCCAGGCAGGGGTCGGCAAAGGCCGATTTAACGAGGTAAGCAAATGTTCCAAAACGGGAAATCAACGAACCGGGATGTAGAGCTTCCCAGCGAGTTGCAAGCGGCTTTCGCAGCCTATCGCAATGCCCTTCCAGATCCTGACCCGGAAGCGAACTTCATGCCCGGCCTGTGGAGCCGCATCGAAGCCAAACAAAAGGTGAATCACGGGATCGGTCTATTCGCCCGCCGCCTGATCGCCGGAGCCGGCGTCTGTTGTCTCATCCTGTCCGGGTTGATCGTGACGCCGCTGGCGCAATCCCCGGTCACCGCTAGCTACGTGGATGTCTTGGCCAACGAACATGTCGATGAGGTTGCGGTCGAAGCAGAAGTAAGCCATCATCGTGAGAATTTATGAAGAGACCCAACAGGACCGTCACTTTCTCGATTGTTGCCGTATTTGTAAGCGGCGTTCTGGTGGGGGCCTTCGGACATCAGTTGTACACGGTAAAAACCGTCATCGCAAAAGTCGCCACGAACAACCCCGAAGAGTGGCGCAAGAAGTACGTGACCGAGATGCAGGACCGTTTGAAGCTGGATGCAGGCCAGACCCAGCAGCTAAACAGCATTTTGGATCAAACGCGGGCGCGCTATAGGGAAGTGAAAGAGCGGTACCGTCCTGAAATGAAGCAGATTCACGAGGAGCAGATACAAAAGGTCAGAGCTATTCTCAACAAAGAACAGCAGCCCGAGTACGACAAGTTACGTCGAGAGCGCGACCAGCGGATGATCGAGGCGAACAAGAAATCCGGGGGAGTTTGAGTGAGTAGGGAGCCCTGGTCGCGTTTTACGGCGACCAGAGGTAAAACGTATTCTTACTGAGCAGCTTTCTGTTCCGCTTTTTCTTTCTTCGTTTTAGGCATCAAATTCGCATACTTTTTCTGGAAGCGGTCGACGCGGCCTTCGGTATCGATCAGCTTCTGCTTCCCAGTAAAAAACGGATGGCAGTTGGCGCAGATTTCCACTCTCAGATCGCCTTTATGCGTGGAGCGCGTGGGAAACGAGTGTCCACAGGCGCAGGTAACTTTCACTTCATTATAAGCGGGGTGAATCCCAGCTTTCATGGCAGGTATTCCTTTACTTTGAATTCTCTGGTCAGTATAACACGGGGCAAAATACGAAACCCCGGCAGTAAGTGAAGATGCTGCCGGGGCCCTTAGTAACCACGGATTTGCGCGGTGTGGCCGGTCCACAGGAACTGCGGCTCGCCACTGTGCGAAACCTGCTACGTTAGAACGGTCGACTCAACAGTCGGCCACCTCGCGCATTGATCTAGGTCTACTATTACTTTCTGATTCCATTAGACTGGACCACCTCCTTTTTCAGTGATATTTTCATCCTACGTCGGATCGGTAAACCTGTCAACAATCCTGTCGGAACGGCCAGAAAACTACAGATTTCTGTCGAGATACCGGCACATGGTGAAGCCGTCCAGCAGGTTGAAAGGGAATTCTCCGGTGGTGTAGTGCGCACAGGGCAACGCAAATACTTCGTGATTCAATTTTCTGACTCGAAAGCTTTCCAGTACCTGGTGCGAGAACTCCGGAAGAAATGTGGTGTCATACCGGGCCCAGATCAGCAGGCTCTTGAGGTCGCGCCCCACCATGCGGTCGAGGTAGGCCGCAGGGCTGATCGGGGCCCAGTAGGCGCGCAACTGGTCCTGGTTGACGGCGCTTTCCAACCCTCGCCGCACATGTTGTGTGGAGAACCCTGTCCACACCACATCTGAGAAATACATAGAGACGTGATTGAAGACACCCACTTGAATCCGGGGGTCGTGGGCGGCCGCAATAAACGCAATACAGGAGCCGAGACTGGAGCCCAGCACTCCCAGGCGCTGGTAGCCTCGCTGCTGCAACCAGTCCAGGCAGCAACGGACATCGATGGTGGACTGGCGAGCTGCACTGATGGTGCGGCCTATGTTACTGGACACGTGATAGTCGGCCCGTTCCAGCTCGGGCGGCATACGCTCATCGTGATAGGCCTTACTCATCCGGAGCGCTGTAATGCCATACCGGTTCAGCAGTTTACATAATCCAAGATGGCCGTTTGCGTCGGAATTCCATTGCGGCAGCACCACCACGGCCCGGCTGCCGCCCCTGGCTGCGGGGTAGAAGCGTCCCAGGACACGATTGTTACCTTCGTAAGGTGTAGAAACTGGGCTGGTAAAGCTCAGCCGGCCGGAGTCCAGACGGAAATCAACCGGCGGTTCGTAGGCGAAGAATCGATCAGAATCGGCCAGGACCTCGGAGGAGTACTGCCGCATGGCCGGATCCGGGGCGGAGGGATCGCCGTGGAATTCGGGAAGCCAGTCCCAGCCCCACTCCATCGGACGAATGATCCGATTGGTATCGCGGGTGGCAAGTTTTGTCTCCCAGCGGTTTATCCAGCGCGCGTAAATGCCTGCCATGTAGCTGAATAAACTAGTTTAACAGACGAAAAAGGCGCTCCCTTTGCACTCGGGAGCGCCTTTTAGACACGAAGGAGAGACAACTGACACCGAAAAGAGCAAATACCTCGAAACTAGACCCGCCGTTACTAAAGCAATTGACCAACCAACCTGCAAGTTGTTGAATTGGTGAGAGCAGGCTCCTTAATTGTACAGTTTTTGGGATAATATCATACGACTTCTCCCGCTTTCAGAAGCGCTACAATACTCAGGTGCTTTCGACCGGGGGTGCCAAGGATTTTCACACAGCGGCATCCCGCAAAGCTCTTTCCGCATTCCTGGTTTCCGGCCTGCTCCTCGCATTTCTCGGGGCCATACTGCCTTCCTGGGGATACCATCTACGGTCTGATTTCGACGTGATCGGCAGGTATTTTCTTGCCCTGAACATCGGCCTGGTGGCATCCGTGCAATTTGCGCCTGTACTGCTGCGGCGCCTGGGGGTTTCGTTCGTTCTGGTGATCGCGTGCGGACTGGCGTTCACAGTGATCCTGTATTTTTCGTTCACTGCACCCCCGGTTGGCGAATGGTGGCGATTTGGCGGCTTCACGGGCATGGGTATTGCTTCCGGTTTGTTAAACACGGCGATTTTTCAGGCGATCTCTCCGTTGTACCGCAGGGATCCCGCGGCCACGGTAAATCTAGCCGGCACGTTTTTCGGCTCCGGCTGCCTTCTGGTGACGCTGCTGATCGCCGGCGCTTTCAATACGTACACCGTCGCCAGCATCCTGTTCCTGGTCGCGCTGATTCCCGGTTTTTATGCCATTGCATTCGTAACTACTTCATTCCCGGCGCAGCCACCCGCGGACGGCCGAGCCTCGCGTATGCTGGCGCGGCAGTTCCGGAGTGCTCCGGCGATTCTCTTCAGTCTGCTGCTGTTTTTCCAGTTCGGCAATGAGTGGGCCATCGCAGGCTGGCTTCCGCTTTTCCTGATCCAGCGTCTGGGGGTGAGTCCCAAAACTTCTCTGTTCGTTCTTGCTCTCTACTGGGCCGCGTTATTGATAGGCCGGGTGCTGGCCCAGTTCCTGCTTCCAGTGCTGAGCCATGGAAAGCTGCTGATGGGCAGCGTAGTCGCCGCCGCTTTCGGCTGCGTCATTCTCGCTTTCACCAATAATCTGTTCGGCGCGTGCAGCGGCGCTCTGCTGGTTGGCTTCGGCTTCTCCACCATCTATCCGCTGGTGGTGGAGAAGATTGGCGCGCGCTTCCCCAGCTACCATCCCGGGCTGTTCAACGGCATTTTCTCCTTCGCGCTTACGGGCGGCATGTTAGCGCCGTGGCTGCTGGGCTTAGTGGCGGAGAGCTGGGGCATTCGTGTGGTGGTGATGCTCCCGATGGTAGGAAGCCTGATGGTCTTAGTGTTGCTTCTGCTGATTTGGCTAGAGGCGAAACTGCGAGGTTCGGACCTACCTCAATTTGAGAGTCATCGCACTTGAGGGTGTCTGGTATACAAGATCGAGTGTCTTCACGGATTTCAGCTTGCCTTTATATGCGAAGTACAGATAACCGCTGACGGGATACGAGGTAGATCCCTCGGGGAGCGCCGCCGCCACCGCGAGTTCGGGCGCGGACAGGACGCGTTTTTCCGGCGCATCCGCCGGTACCTGGCCGGGGAGACGGCCCTCCTGAGGCCGCCGGTCGCCCGGGAAGCGTTCCCCTGGCGCCTGACGACCCAGAATAATCGGCCCCGACTGTCCCGTCATGTGAGGCCGCTGCTCCCAATCGGAGTACTTCATCGATGCGGCCACAAACGAGGGCGCTTGCGCCAGCCGTGTGTCCCTGCCATTGATTTGGATGTGGAACTGCGACGCGCTGACCATCAGCTCCTGCCCGCCTGCCGGAAAAAGAGCCACCTCCACGACAAGATAATCACTGGTAAGGAAGGTTTGGCCTTCAGCGGCGAATGAATGAATCCAGAATTCGGCGCCAATAGCCGCTTTGTCCGAGTCCTGGTGCACTGGATATTCGGCGGCGCTCTTCTTCGGCGGCGTACCAGCGCCTGCCGAGAGTGCGGCAAGCACAAAAATGGCGAGGATTCCCACGTTTCGAAGTATAATCCGGAGCAACCATGAGGAGTCTCGCGTTTTTTGTACTTCTGCCGTTTTTTGCCCGGGCGCAGCCGCTGGCGCAGAGGATGGATGCACTCACCCGCTCGACGCCCGCCGCCAGCCAGGCTTTTTGGGGAATTCGGGTGGTCGATCTGGCTACCGGGAAAGCGGTGTTCGAGAAGAATGCCGATTCGTTTTTCGTGCCCGCTTCCAACACAAAGCTTTTTACCAGCGCTTTGGCGCTGATGCGTCTGGGCCCATCCCACCAGTTCCATACCAGGATCGTCGCGCCAGCACCTGATGCCAGTGGCCGGGTCCACGGCGACCTGGGGATGATCGGCGGCGGCGACCCCAACCTGTCGGCCCGGGTTCTGCCCTATCGCAAAGACGAGTTCGGACCGGACCCGCTGGCGGCGGTGAATCAACTCGCCAGCGAGATTGTAAAACACGGCGTAAGGGAAATTGACGGCGACATCGTGGGCGACGACACTGCTTTCGTCTGGGACGCGTATCCCGATGGCTGGTCGATTGACGATGCGGTGTGGGAGTATGGCGCGCCGGTGAGTGCGCTGACACTGAACGACAATGCGTTCACTTTGCAGATCGCTCCGGGCCACACGACAGGGGCACCGGCGAGGCTATCGCTATCCCCGCCTTTGGAACACCTGACCATTCAAAATCGCGTCCATACCATTGCATCCGGCGACAGGAAGCTGCGGTTCCAGCGCCTGCCGGGATCGCGCGAGTTGATCGTATCCGGAACTCTTCCGCTGGACGATGCGGGGACGAACGAGGTCCTGGCGGTGGAAGACCCGGCGCTGTTTGCGGCCCATGCGTTAAAAGAGGCGCTCGAAGCCAGGGGAGTGATCGTTCGCGGCCGAACGGCGGTACGCCACCGGAGCCCGGGAGAACCGCCGGCGCCTTTCGCGGGTGAAATGCTGGCGGAGCTGACATCCCAGCCTCTCATCGAAATACTGCGCGTACTGGCGAAGGAAAGCCAGAATCTGCATACCGAACTGGTGCTGCGCGAGGTGGCGCGGGTGGTGAGCGGTAACGGCAGCCTGAGCGAAGGGCTGCAGCAGTTGCGCCAATTCCTGACGGAAGCCGGGATCGGGGAGAAGCAATACCATTTTGACGACGCCTCCGGCCTTTCGAGAAAAACTTTGGTGACACCGATGACGGTGTCCAAGCTCCTCACCTACATGTATGGGTCGAAACTCCGGGAAGAATGGACGGGCATTCTGCCGGTAGGAGGCGTGGACGGGACGCTGGCGAAGCGATTCCGGACGGCACATGGTCCTGAGATCCATGCTAAGACCGGAACCATTAGCCATGTGACAGCGCTCTCCGGATATGTGCTGCCCGCGGCCGGCCGGCGCTATGCGTTCTCCATTCTGGTGAATAACTTTAATGCGGAGGCGCCGGCGATCCGGGCCGTCACTGATAAGATTGTATTGACACTCTTCGATAGGAACTGACTATATGCCGATTTACGAATATCGCTGTGAGGATTGCGGGACCAAGTTTGAGAAGCTGGTGCGCGGCAGCGACACGGCGCTGGCTTGCCCGTCTTGCGGCCAATCGCACCTGAACCAGGAATTATCCACGTTCGCCGCGCACGCCGGCGGCTCTGCGCCTCAGCCGCAGATGGGCGGCTGCCCGGCCGGCATGTGCAGAACTCCGGCCATGTGCGGACGGAATTAAGCAACCCAACGGGCAGAGATCGCTACGAACGTGGCTGCGAAACGCTGGGCAGGCTCGGCAGTGAGCGATCATAGCGCTCCCGAAACGAATTACAATTGCTGACCCATGAAGCTGTAGTTGGGCAGAGCCAACCAATCGCGTCTAGGATATCGTTATATGCTTCTGGTAGCGCTAGTCGCAAAATACACTCGTGGTGAGCGATTCGGTTTCTGAGGGTCTTTATGGCGTCGACACGTTTGGATATTTCGTTTCGGCGGAGCCTAACGATCCTCTTCTCGCCTGTTGTAAGCGTTAACTTCTCGAGCGCATAAGGGAAGGACCTGTGTAAATGCTGAGTCCAGAGCGTATGCTCGTAACGTCGGCCTATTAAGGCCGTCCAAAACCCGAGCGTAAGTTGAGCGATGACGCGACCATGTGAAACCGCTGAATTGCTCTTGCGCAACTTGTCCTTGGCCTCCGCAACTTGACTCCGTTGCGCAAACTCCATTGCAATGGTGGAATACCAATTTTCTCCATATGCTGTCGAAAGTAGCAAGTCTATTGAGTTGCGAAATGGAATCTCAAAGCCTTGAACCAGCCCTTAGAGGGATTCTGAAAGGTACGTGTTACGTTCGTACAGCTTCAGCGCAATGGCTCGATCCCCTTTAGCTATTTGAACATACGCGCCAAATCGCTCGAACGAGAGCGTCTTTTCAAGATCACGGATCTCCACCGCTGAGCAAGCGAATGCGGCTTGACTTTTCATGCTAATCCCGCTAAGATCTGGTTGAAGGCCCCGGTGTCGCCTCTACCTTGAAAAAGGCATGTGCCCGGGGCGTAGCTTTTTATCCACTACCATTCCTGCTCCATCTTTATTTCCACTCCCACCGTTTCTGTTCGGAATTGCACGGCCTCACTCACACTATAGCCGGAATTCCTAATTTATCATTTTATTCCTCTGCAAAACTCCTTTTTATTCAAGAAAACTTATCGTTTCGAAGTGCTTTACACGACAAGCCCTAGTTTCCCGTATGTAGCCGAAGGCGGAATTTGCTTCCACTACAGCGGATCGCGAGGAGATGCCGGGAATGCCGTCAAGGGCTACTTGCTCACCCTCTTGACTTTCCCCTTTTCTTCGCCAACAATGGGGTGAGCGAAGCTCATCCATGGCGCTGACTAAACGACAAAAACAGGTCCTCGATTTTCTGGCCGACTTTATTGAGAAAAACGGCTATAGCCCCAGCTACCACGAAATCGCCCATGCACTCGAATTAGCCTCCCTGGCTACCGTGCATAAACATGTCTCCGCTCTGGAAGCCAAACACTACCTGCGCAGAAGCTTTAACCAGAGCCGCTCGCTGGAGGTTTCCGGCAAGTACCTGGAGGAACGGCGAGACCATCAGACCCCTGTGGGCCGCCTGGAAGTTCCACTGCTCGGCCGTATTGCGGCGGGATCGCCGGTGGAAGCGGTGGCGAGCAATGAGGCGCTCAACTTCGCCGATTTTCTGGGTAAGTCCGAAACCTACGCGCTGGAGGTGCGGGGCGATTCCATGATCGAGGACCACATCTGCAGCGGGGATTTCGTGCTGGTGGAAAGAGTGTCTGAAGTGAAGAACGGCGACATCGTGGTCGCCCTTGTAGATGGCATGGAAACCACTCTGAAAAGACTTTACAGAGAGGCCGACGGATCGGTGCGGTTACAGCCCGCCAATTCCGCGATGCAGCCGATCATCGTGCCGCCGGCTGCTCTCCATGTGCAGGGTCGCGTGTTGGCCGTTCTACGCAAGTATCAGTAGCTCGCGTTCGGCGCGCAACCAATCCCCTTCCGCGAATCCGTCCTCATAGCCGCGAGACTCCCAAAAGGAATAGGCGAGGCTCGCAATCTCTTCGCGGGTGACAGCGCGAACAGTTTCCGGCTTTTTTACTTCTTTGTTAGTTGCGTGTTTGTGCACGCCAGACGCAGGTTTAGATACGGCAACCCGCTTTTTGCGGGGCTCCGAGGCCGCGGACACTCCTGCTTCGGCGGTCTTTGTTCTTGGCATTCCTTATCATATCAATTTCAGCAACATTCTTTCAGCAATTTGTTTGGGGATCCAGCTTCCCGCCCACCGCGGGATGAGATAAGCTGTCAGCGTATGCAGATTCAGCGAAGCAGCCCCGTCTACGACGTAGTGGTGATCGGATCCGGCGCCGGCGGCGGAACAATGGTAAAGGTGTTGACCGATCTGGGCGTCAACGTGGCGCTTATCGAAGCCGGCCGTATGCTCAACCCGGCCAAGGATTTCAAGGAACACATGTGGCCGCACCAGGTGGACCATCGCGGATCCGGCGAAGGCGGCGCGCAGTATTTCGGAAAACAACAGTGGGGCTATTTCTCGGCGCCGAACGGTTACTGGGATATGGAAGGTGAGCCCTACACCGTGGCTCCGGGCAGCGAGTTTCGCTGGTTCCGGTCGAGAATTATCGGCGGTAGAACCAATCACTACGGACGCATTTCGCTTCGCTTCGCCGATTATGACTTCAAACCGTACTCGCGCGATGGCCTAGGCACCGACTGGCCGATAGGGTACGAGGATGTGTCTCCGTATTACGACAAGGCAGAAGGCTTCATCGGCGTGACCGGGACGAAAGAGGGCATCCGGAGCGCACCCGATGGGGTCTTCCAGACGCCTCCACCGCCCCGAGTGCACGAAGTATTGATCAAGAAGTCCTGCGACAAGCTGAAAATCCCGTGCATCCCCATGCGGCTCGCAGTGATCACGAAGCCGACCAACGGCCGGCCGGCCTGCCACTTTTGCGGACAGTGCGGCCGCGGCTGCGTGAGCGCCGCTAATTATTCATCCAGTCAAGTGCAGATCTTTCCGGCGATGAAGAGCGGACGTTTGAAGATTTTCACTAATGCCATGGCGCGTGAGCTGATCACCGACGGAGCGGGAAAGGTAAAGGCGGTTTCCTACATCGACAAAGAAACCCGCAGCGAGCGGCAGATCCGCTGCCGGACCGTGGTGCTGGCCGCCAGCGCTTGCGAATCCGCCAGGCTCCTGCTGAACTCTAAAGGTCCGGGGCACACTAACGGTCTGGCGAACTCATCGGGAGCCGTGGGCCGCTACCTAACGGACAGTACGGGATACGGGCTCGCCGGTCACATCCCGGCGCTGGAGAATCTGCCGCGGCATGACAGCGACGGCATGGGCGGCTCGCACATGTACATTCCGTGGTGGGAATGGGACAAGAAGGAGAAGGACTTTCCGCGCGGTTACCACGTGGAGCTGGGGGGCGGCTTCGGAATGCCGGGTGTCGGCTCGTTTCACGGCGCCTGCCGGACGCACGAGGGCTATGGCAAGTCGCTGAAAGCGGCTATCCGCCAAGGCTACGGGACCACGATCGGCCTTTCCGGGCGGGGTGAGATGATCCCCAATGACAAAACGTTCTGCTCCATCGATCCGGAGGTGGTGGACCGCTGGGGCATCCCGGTATTGCGCTTCAATTTCGCCTGGAGCGACAACGAGATCAAACAGGTGCGGCACATGCACAAGACCTTTACCGAAATCATCGAGACAATGGGCGGCACGGTGCTGGGGCTGAGGAATCCGGAACGCGAGTCGAGCGGCATCTCGGTGGGCGGCACAATCATTCACGAGTTGGGAACGGTACGCATGGGCGATGACGCGAAAACGTCCCCGCTGAATAAATACTGCCAGGCGCATGACGTGAAGAACCTGTTCGTGGGAGACGCCGGACCCTTCGTGAGCAATCCGGACAAAAATTGCACTCTCACGATTATTGCTTTAGCTTGGCGCACGGCCGAATACCTGGCGGAGGAATTGAGGAAAGGCAATGTCTGAAAACAGCACATCCCGGCGGGATTTACTGCGCAATATCGCGCTATCGGCCACCCTGGGCGGCGTATCGGCGGAAGCGGCACAGCACGTACACCATGCGGCGGCCGAAGAGAAGAAGGCCGCCGGCGTTTACAAGCCAAAGATCCTGACGGCGCACGAGTTCAAAACCATGCAGCGGCTCGCCGATCTTATTATTCCGGCCGACGAAGTCTCCAAGGGAGCTCTGGATTCCGGCGCGGTGGAGTTCATCGACCTCTTATCCAGCCAGAATCCTGAGATGGCGTCCATCTATACCGGCGGCATCGCCTGGCTCGACCGCCAGATGAGCAAACGCTACGGCTCGGATTTCGTCACGGCCAAGGACGAGCAGCAGACGGCCATGCTCGACCTGATTGCCTACCGCAAGAACAAGTCTCCCGAGCTGGATGCAGGCATCCGGTTCTTCGAGTGGGCTCGGAAGATGGTGGCAGACGCCTTCTATACCAGCCCTGTGGGCATTAAAGATCTGGGGTTCATGGGCAATAAGGGAATGGCCAAATTTGAAGTGCCCGCGGCAGCCATCGATTACGCAGTCAAGCGAAGCGGGCTGTAAGGCCCCTAATAGGCGAGGATGCGCTCGCCTTCGCGCACCAGATCCTCTACCTGGGGTAGAATTTCGTTCTCCAACTGCGGATGGTAACCCACCCATGTGTCCAGCGCGCCGACACGGCCCACTGGAGCATCGAGGGAGCTGAAGAGTTCATTCGCGATCCGGGCGCTGATCTCGGCGCCGTACCCCCACGACAGGCAGTCTTCGTGAGCCACGACGATGCGGTTGGTCTTCTCGAGGGAGGCCCGGATGACCGGCCAATCGTAGGGCGACAGGGATCGGAGGTCGATCACTTCGACGCTAGCCTGTGGATTCCGCTGCTCCATCTGCAACGCCGCCTGCAATGACTTCTGCACCAAGGCTCCATAAGTCACGATGGTCAGGGAAGAGCCCGGCTTGACAATTTTCGCCTTGCCGAACGGGATCAGGTAATCGGGACCTGGGTGCGGCGACCGGTTGTAGGGTTCGCGATAGAGCCGTTTGTGCTCCAGGAACAACACGGGATCGTCACAGCGGATGGCCGTGCGGAGCAGCCCGCAGGCGTCGAGCGCATTCGACGGCATCACCACCCGCAGACCGGGAATATGCGTGAATGCCACCTCTCCGCACTGGCTGTGATAGATAGCGCCGCCATTCAGATATCCGCCGATTGCGACACGAATCACGATGGGACAGGAGAAGCCGTTGTTCGAGCGCCAGCGAATATTGGCGAGCTCGTCGCGAATCTGCATCATGGCGGGCCAGATGTAATCGAAGAATTGAATTTCGGGCACCGGCTTCAAGCCGCGGGTGGCCATGCCCGTGGCCCGGCCGATGATGCCGGCCTCGGCGATCGGCGTGTTGAAGCAGCGGCGGCTGCCAAACTCACGCTGCAGTCCTGCGGTGGCCTTGAATACTCCGCCTTTACCTTTCACCTCAGAGAGATTCTCTTCCCGGCTGCAGTCGGCCACATCCTCTCCGAAGACCAGCACGCGCGACTGGCGCCGCATCTCTTCGGCCAGGGTCAAATTGATTTCGTCCACCATGGTCCGCGGATCGCCCTCCAGCCGGGCGGGCGTCTCGAAGGCGGCCGAGGTGGGATCAACGGTGTCGGAATAGAGAAACTCGAGGGCACTGCCGCGCGCCGGGGGAGCGGCTTTTAACACTCGCTCGGTAATCTCCTGTACGTCCTGATCCACCTCGAAAACCATTCGCTGCAGGGCGTGCCGGTCCAGCAGGCCTTCGGCGATGAGCCAATCGGGAAAATTCACCAGAGGATCGCGATCGGCCTCGCGCGCGCGCTCCGCCGTGGTTTTGTAAAGCCGCTCGTCGTCCGACAGGGAGTGCGAGTAAGGCCGCGTGACGTGCGCATGCACCAGCGCCGGCCCTTTGCGGGCACGGCAGTAATTGGCCGCCTCCAGCACCGCGTTATGGGAAGCAATGAAGTCCGTGCCATCCACTTCGACTCTGTGAAGATCGGTGAAGCCGGAGAGCAGTGCGGAAATATTGCCGCCGGGAGTCTGTTGTTCCACCGGAACGGAGATCGCGAATCCGTTGTCCTGCACCAGGAACAGGAGAGGCAGCTTCTTCAGGCAGGCGATATTCAAGCATTCCCAGAACTCGCCTTCGCTGGTGGCGCCCTCGCCGGTGGAGACGAGCGTAATTTCATCGGTCACCGGACTCATATATGCGGCGGCCTCGGCGCAGCCGGCTGCCTGTACAAACTGTGTGCCGGTGGGTGAGGAGGCCGTCACAATATGGAGCGAAGGAGAGCTCCAGTGCGAGGGCATCTGCCGGCCGCCGGAGGCCGGGTCACTGGCCGCTCCCACCGCCTGGAGCAGCATCTCTTCCGGCGTTACACCCAGCGCGAGCGCCAGGCCCCTGTCCCGGTAATACGGATAGCACCAGTCGAAGCCGGGCCGAAGCACCATTCCCGCGGCGACCTGAATAGCCTCATGACCGGCGCCGCTGACCTGGAAGTAGATCCTGCTTTGACGCTTCAACAGAATTTCGCGGTCGTCAATCCGGCGGGAGGTATGCATCAACCGGAACGCGCGGATCAGTTGATCGGGGTCGAGACTGCAATTCGGGACTGCAATCGGTGCGCTCAGCTCGCCGCTCGCCTGTATCGCCATGCAGGTCGGGTGTTCCTCCAGCTAAGAGTGTAACTCCAATGGCTTGGAACATCACTCTGTCACGTTACACAGGTAGAGTTGGAGACAATGGAGGCACAAATGAACATGTTGTAATGAGCGAAAGCATGGCCAACGTGGAAGGATACCTGTCCCATACCTATGAGCCCGATCGCGAATTCCTAAACGGGATTCCGCTGGAGAGAAGCCCGGCTACAATTCTGCACTCGCTGTTGCAAGGGATTCTGGTTGCATTCTTGAAGGATCGCTGCGAAAACGCGCTCGTGCTGCCCGAGGCCCGGCTGCGCATCGCGCCTGACAGGTACCGTATTCCCGACGTCATGGTTTTGGAGCGCCCGATTAAGCCCGGAAAGGTGGTCGAGGACGTCCCGGCGGTCACCATCGAAATTATGTCGCCTGACGACACATTTGAGCAGGTGCTCGAAAAGTGCAACGAGTATCAGGCGCTCGGGGTTCGCCACATCGTCCTAATGGATCCGGAGCATAGCCGCCACTACGTGTTCGCTTCAGCGCCCATGCGCGATGTGCCCGCGGCGCTTTGTGTCATGCCCGCCGTCAAAATAGCTCTCCGGCATTGCCAGTTCGAAATTCCGCCTTCCATCTTTGACG
>DATLBY010000038.1:0-18442 GCA_035526665.1 Bryobacteraceae bacterium | reverse complement strand
CGGCCCCACTTTACCGACGTCGCTCCGCGATCCAAATTCTCCTATATCTCTAACAATGGCTACACCGATAGGAAGTACTTCCCGCAGTCGATGTGCGGCGGCGTCGCCGTTCTTGACTACGATAACGACGGAATGATGGATGTCTTCTTCACCAATGGGGCAGCTTTCCCAGAGATGAAGAAGGTGGACCCGTCGTTTTATCACTGCCTGCTTCGGAACAAAGGGGACGGCGCCTTTGAAGACGTCACTCGCAAAGCCGGCTTAGCGGGTGAGACTCTCGGCTTCAGCTTCGGCGCGGCAGCGGGCGATTACGATAACGATGGTTATCCGGATCTTTTCCTCAGCAACGCCGCGGACAACATCCTGTACCACAACAATGGCGATGGAACGTTCACCGACGTAACGGAACTGTCGGGGTTGAAAACGAAAGCTGCCGGAACTCTAAGCGTACAGGCAGCCTGGATCGATTTCGACAACGACGGCTTGCTGGATCTGGTGGTCTCCGATTACACGGTCTGGACGCCGGCAATAGACCGGCGCTGCCTGCGCGGAAATCAGGAAATGTATTGCAGTCCGAAGACGTACGCGAGTGTTCCGCAGCGGTTGTACCGGAACCTCGGCGGCGGAAACTTCCAGGATGTGACGGAGACGTCGGGTTTTGGAAAGGCGCCGGGCAAAGGTATGGGAATCTCGATCGCGGATGTTAATAACGACGGCTGGATGGACGTCTTCATCGCCAACGACACTGAGAGAAACCTACTTTTCCTGAATCAGGGAGACGGTCGTTTTAAGGAGGCTGGACTTCGCTACGGTGTAGCGTACAACGAAAACGGATCAACGGTCTCCGCGATGGGGTGTGACATGAAGGACTTGGATAATGATGGTTGGCCCGATCTTTTCTATAACGATCTCATGGGGCAGACCTGGGGGCTACTTCGAAATCGCGTGGGGAAAACCTTTCAGTACATTTCCAACACTTGGAATATTGTCCGGCTCAGCGAACCCTATTCCGGCTGGAGCAGCGGATTTATCGACTACAACAACGACGGGTGGAAGGATCTGTTTTCAGCCAACGGCGACGTGGATAATCTGACGGCCCGCTCCGCGCAGCACGACACGCTTTTCGAAAACATCGACGGCAGGACTTTCAATGATGTTTCCGGTCAAATGGGTGATGACTTTCTGCGCGTGGGGTATCAGCGGGGCTCGGCGATCGCGGATCTCAACAATGACGGATTTCCCGACATCGTCGTCACGTCGCTTCATCGCAGACCGCGAATTCTGCTGAACTCGGGCGGCAATGGAAACCACTGGCTGCTGATCGAGACTACAGGGTCCAAGAGTAATCGGGACGGGATCGGGGCCAGGCTGAAACTGACCACATCCAGCGGCCGGGTGCTCTATGACCATGTGACGCCCAGCGGTGGCTTTCTAGCTTCAAACGACCGGCGCGTGCATTTCGGTTTAGGTCCGGAGAGCGGAATCAGATCTCTCGAGATTCGCTGGCCCAGCGGAATCCTGCAAACGCTGATGAACGTGAAATCCGACCAAATCGTCAAAATTCCAGAGCCCAGGTAGTTCTCCAGTTTGATTTAGATTTAGATTTAAATTTAGATTTAGATTTACCGTGATCCGTCGATAAGTACGTTCAGACTGGAACAACGTAGGGCAAGCACAGTCTAAAAGCGCGATTGATCTGGGCAGTAGTGAGAATGCGGACCGATTCCGGCAAACGACATTCACCGGCGAGAATCAGGAAGTTTGGAGCGCAACCGACAGGGACAGCTCCGCTGGATGGGCGGAAATGGTCTCGTATAATCCGTCGATAAGATCAGCGTGACAGGTTACGCGCTTCGGGGGAGGGGAAGCAATCGCATGGCTTCTAACCACGATGCCAGTCGCTCGGCTCGTGTGCACAGCCGAAGCACGATTTTGCGCGCATGATGCGCCAGCCGTCCCGCCGTGTGGAAGATCAGAAACCGCAAGCGCTTCGGCCGTGCGGGCAACAACTCTGCCGGCAGGGCGAGTCGCTTCAACGCCGTCAGCACATTGTGCGTCAGAATCGCCATGCGCAACCAAGCGGCGTTGGCCCCGAAGCGGCCACAGGGTAGAACCCCCGCCGCCAGTTCGTTCTTGAGCACATCATGCACACCCTCGATGGTCCCCGCCTTTTCCCGATGCCAGGCCAGCAGTTTGGCCGCCGACCACTTCTCTATGTTGCTCACCACTGCAAAATGTTTGACGGTCGCCCCGTCGGCCAACAGTTGTTCCTGCCGCTTGCGAATCCGCACCGCCAGATAGCGCAAAGGCTGAGCATCTTTGTGCTCGTAATGCTCGCCAGGCACAAATCGCACGTCGGCGCATTCGCGAATCACTTCTGCGTCTGCTTTGCCGTAAGGAATCCAGGCACTCTCCTCCACTGCCTGAACCGCTTGCTGCAGAGGCTTGGTCATCCGCGCACTAATGGCGAATCCAATCAAGCCCTGCGGCCCATCCTCTCTGCATTCATTGCGTAACCAGCCGATCAGCTTGTGCTCGTGGCAAGCCGAGTCTCCCCGGTAATAGAATTCTTTTACTGTCGATGGCAGCGCGGCAAACGCAGCTTTGGCCACCGCCAAGGGTCCCTGCATCGCGGTTACGTTGCCGTCGCGGAACTCGTCGGCCAGAACCAAGTCTGTTTCCGCCCACACCGCCAGCATCGGTTGGTAGCCTCGCTCGCCTTCGTAGCTGCACAGTGCTTCCCGCTTGTGGCTCTCGATGATCGTGGCATCTTGGTCCACGGTGGCGATCTTCTGCTCCGGACAACGCCGGCCCAACTCGGCAATCAGATCGCGGTTGACTCGTCCCAGTCCTTGCAGCGCTGCGTTCTCACCCGGGATATAGGCAACTTGTCCCAGCGGCAATTGCTGCTTGGCCTCGGCGATTTTCTCCTCATCGTGGAAGTGGTACAGAAACTTGCGCGCCGCCTCTGGCGACGGGATCTCATGGCCCAGCATCTCGGCCAACCCACCGTCTTCCCGCAGACGTTCAAAATCGTCCAGGCACTCTCCGCCCACGGCGTTGAGGATGACGAAGCTCTCCACAAAACTTGCCTCATCATAACCCCGCTGCCGCTGCTTGATTTGCACGTGTTGCTTCACACTTTGCCCTAAGCCCAACGAGCGGAACGTTCGCACCAACAACGGTATCCCGCCCCAACACGTCATCGTTTCCCGGGCGGGTTCAGGGTCGATCTCAAACAAAAACTCGGCTTCGGCGGGTGACAGCTTTTCTGGCTTGCGCATTCCCCCGAGTGTACCGGCAACTTTGCACCCACCAGGTGCCAACCCTCTTACCCGCTTACACAAACCCACCCTTGACTTAAAGCGTTCCTGGAGCACCTCTCACAGCCACCCGGCCTCACCTATGGTTCGCCCCGCTGCCCTTATCGACGGATCACGGGATTTACTTCTTCCCTTGCATTCCCTGTGCAACTATGATAAGCCTAGACTGGCTCAAAACACCCGTGCGCACAAGTAAGGAGGCTTCAGTGAAACTTGCATCCGCAAGCAACCGATTCCTGCTATTCCTGGCGGCAGCGCTCTTTGCGGTTCAGGGAACTGCCCAGGAATACCGCGGCAGAATTCAGGGAACAGTTACCGACCCCAGCAAGGCTGCCATCCCCGCCGCAAACGTCACTCTTACAAACGTGAAGACCGGTGTGCCCACCATCCGTCAGACCAATGAGTCCGGCCACTATATCTTCGATCTTGTAGAGCCCGGCAGTTACACGATAAGTGTCGAGTTCCCGGGCTTCAGCCGCTTCGTGCAGGAAAACGTCGTTCTGCAGCAGAGAGGCGACGTGAGCGTGGATGCATTCATGAAGACCGGAGACGTCCGTGAGACGGTGACGGTTACGGCGGAAGCCATCATGGTCCAGTTCAATACCGGGAAGCTCGAGACGACGGTAGATAGCAAACTGACCTCGGCGGTGCCGCAGCTCTACCGTACGCCGTTTCTGCTCGCGACACTCGATCCCTCCGTGGAGAAGAACGATTTTGGCTCCGAATACATGCCCTATCACAGTTGGGGGCCGAATCAGCAGCGGGTTGGAGGCGGCCAAAACTTTACCAATGACCTGCAGGTAGACGGCGCTTCGGTGACCATCGGATATAAAACAGGCTACGTACCTTCGCCGGACATGGTGCAGGAGGTCAACGTTCAGCAAAACGCGGTGGACGCCGAGTACGGGCACAGCGCGGGGTCCGCCATCAGTCTCACTCTCAAATCGGGAACCAATGAGTATCATGGCAATGCCTTTTATCAGGGGCAGTACCCGTGGGCAAATGCGCTGGAGAATCGCGTCTACCGGACCGTAAATCTTGGACGCAACCATATGTATGGCGGCACCCTCGGCCACCCCATATTGAGGAACAGGCTTTTCAATTTCGTGGGCTACGAGGGATGGCAGCAGACAGATCCTCAGACCCTGATCCAAACGCTTCCGACCGAGCTGGAGCGCGCCGGGAACTTTTCCCAATCGTTGAACGTTGCCGGAGGGCTGCGGACTATTTACGATCCCTGGAGCACGCAGGTTTCGGCGGATGGCAGCGTGGTGACGCGCACTCCCTATCCCGGCAATATCATACCCGCTTCAAAGCTGGATCCTGTTGCGGTCGCCTATACCAGCCGTCTCTGGAAGCCAAATTCAGAAGGTATTGGACCGTATCACGTAAACAACTACTCGGTGGCGTTGCCGATCAAATTTCCCTTCAAAAATTTTACGGACCGCGTGGATTATCAGGTTACCGACAAGCTGCGGGCATCTGGCCGCTTCAGCTGGTTCCAGACGCATATCACAACGTCGAATCCTACCGGATCGGACTACTTCGTATCGGATCGAGGCAGTCAGCGGGATTCCAAATCGATTTCGGGGGATGTAACCTATACGTTGAACCCACGCACGGTGATCAATATTCGCGGGGAGTATCACGACTTCATCGACGCCGCCAAGCCCGCAACCAACTTCACAGTGGATGGCTGGGCGAAGATTTGGCCCAACTCTTCCTTCTTCAAACAGGTGTTCCAGGATCCTTCTGTCCCGGTATTGCTGCCGCGCATGTCAATTACGGGAATCGATGGATCTTCCAGGAACTTCAACATGGGGCCGGGCGGCGGTTACTGGGACCAGAGGCCGACTGCTGACGGAATCGACCTGAAACTTGCTCAGCAGCGTGGATCCCACTATCTAAAGTCTGGTTTCGAAACCCGCGGCAATCGGTCGCCGCAAGGGCTCATTTTAAGTAATCCCGGGTTTGGGTTCGCGGCAGACACCACCGCCGATACCTATGTAAACCCCAACACGAAGGTTTCCGGGGACGGCTTCGCCACCTTTCTAATTGGCGCAATAGCTCCCACCAGAGGCGGCCCAAGCGACTGGGACTCCAGCGGAACGTCCATGCCGGCGATCAATTTCCTGGCTCCTTCCTCGAGGTTTTACGCCGGTTTCGTAAACGACGATTGGAAAATAAGCCGCAAACTGACGTTGAATCTTGGCCTGCGGTATGAATTTGAGCAAGCCTGGCGGGAAGAGAAAGACCGGTCCGTGCGGCCTATCGACCTGAGTAGTCCGATTCCCGAGTTTCAGGGCGCAAACGCGCCGGCCATGCCCAATGAGGTCAAGCAGTTTTATCAGGGCGGTTGGATGTTGAACGGAGCATTCCAGTTCACCGACAGCAGTAACCGCGGCCAGTGGAGTTCGAGCAGCGGCACCTGGTCGCCGCGCGTCGGAATCGCATACCGGCTGAATGACAAGTCGTCTTTGCGGGCGGCCTACGGCAGATATGTAACGCCGTGGATTCAGGGCACTACGGACTTCAATAATCTCACCACGCCGGGATTTACCAGCTATACAGGAGCACCGCCGTTGGTGCAGGGTGTTCCGCAGATGACGCTGCAGAATCCGTTTCCTGCCTCCTATCCAGTAATACCTGCTTATCAGAAAACACTCGGACGGTACACCGGGCTTGGTGATAGCGTGGGCTTCTATCGAGCTGACCGCCCGCGCCAGACCAGCGACCGTTTGAACTTCTCGTTCCAACGTCAGCTGCCGGAAGGCATCGTGCTCGATGTCACCTACTACTTGAACCTTTCCAGTTTTGTCTATGACACGACGCGAAACATCAACATGGTGGATCCTAATATCGCTTACCGGTATAAGGAGGCCGTGAACAAGTCGGTACCCAACCCGTTTTTCAATGTTCTCCCGGTGGAAAAGTTTCCGGGATCCCTTCGGTATCAGCAGAACGTCAGCATATTATCGCTGATGCGACCATATCCGCAGTATGGTGCAATTAATGTCATCGACGGCCAGCCCGGCGGGAATTTGCGCTACCAGTCGCTGCAGATCAAAGCCCAGAAGAACTTTTCGAGAGGCTATTCTCTTCTGGTTGGCTACAACTATCATTACGAGCAGGATCAACGCTATTACGACGATCGGGCGATCTACTCGAAGGAGTATTCCTGGATCGATTCGCCGGCTGCTCGACACCGGCTCACGCTCGCGGGAACCTGGGAGCTGCCTTTTGGGAAGAGCCGTCACTTCCTAAGTGGCGCGCCCCGTCTGCTGGACGCATTGGTGGGAGGCTGGAATCTTACCCCGGTAGCGACCTGGCGATCCGGCCGGTACATCCAGTTCGGCGGGCTGGTTGTGAATGGGGACCCCCGGGTATCCAACCCCGGACCGAGTGGTTGGTTCAACACATCGGTGCTCTCTCCCTTGCCCCCATATACGCCGAGATCGAATCCATGGCTCTACTCCGGGCTCACCGGGCCTTCGCAACTGGTCGTGAATGCGTCGCTGGTTAAGGGTTTTCACGTCACGGAGCGGCTGCGCTTTGAGCTGCGAGCGGATTCCTTCAACGCCCTGAATAGCATTACATGGTCCGACCCGGATACCAACGTTTATTCGAGTACCTTCGGAAGGTCAAAAGATCAACTGCAGAATACCTTCGGCAGAAAGACTCAGTTAGGTTTGCGGCTGGAGTTTTAAAAAATCTCGCCGAGAGGTCGTGGCTCGTTCGCAGCTCTCTCCTTCACGCCTTAGCGGCATGGGAGGAGTTGGCGCCTCTGTTTTGTATCCTGCGCGTGAGGATAGGATAACTATACAGATGTCCGCCGGACGCGTGTTAGCTCTGTGGAGTGCGGCCGCCCTCGTTTCGAGCGCTGGCGCGCAAGAGAGCCTCTTGCGGGAGGCGGCCCGGCTCGACGGGGAACATCGTTGTGAAGAAGCTGAGCGCTTTTACCGCCAGGCACTCGCCAAAGGCCCGCCCTCGACCGCTCTTTTGAATAATTTTGGCAATCACTTTGTCGCATGCGGCCAATCCGAGCAATCAAGGCAGTGGTTTGAGCGCCTATTGCGGCTAAATCCGGGGCACCTAAATGCAAGCCTTCAGTTAGCGCGCATCGAGATCGATCAAAAGCATGGTGCAAAGGCGTTGGAGCATCTAAAACGGCTGGATGAATCGGAAGTGGTGCGGCTGCTTCGAGCGGAAGCCCTTCAGTCGTCCGGCCAGAGTGCTGCCGCATCCGCGATTCTGGACCGTCTGGACCGGGAAGCGAAAGGAGATCCACGACGCCTCTTCGCCCTAGGAATGGCATGCGCCCGAATGGAGCGCTATGATCAGGCCGAATCCGCCTTCAATCGCCTGTTGTCAATATATCCACAGGATTTCGATGTTCTGATGAACCTGGGACGCGCGGCAGCGCGGGCAAACCATCACGACAGGGCACAACGCGCATTGGAAGCGGCGCTCCGGATTCAGCCGGGAGACGCGGACGCACTTGTGGAGCTTGGGCTCTCGCACGCTTCCCGGCAGGACTACGCTCGCGCCGTTTTCCTGCTGGCACAAGCTGGAGAGAGAGCGCCGAAACGGCCTGAGATTCAGCTTGCCCTGGCTCATGCGGCAGAAGCGGCAAGCTATTACGGCGACGCTGCGCTGGCCTATGATCGCTATCTGAATCTGCGGCCCGAGGACGAAATCGCCGTGCGCGACCGTGCGTTAATCCTGGGACTGAGCGATGCGCGTCCTTCCGAGGGTTTGCAGGCGCTCGAGTCGTATGTTCGCCGGCGCCCGGCCGACGCTGTCGGGCATTATGACCTGGCGCAACTGCTGTGGCGCTCGAGTCCGGAGCGTGCGCTCGCTGAGTTGACGGCGGCCGTGCGAGCCAGCGCAAACTTCGCTCCCGCACGGCTTGCCAGGGGGTGGCTGCTTTACCGGTTGGGAAGGCCGGCCGAAGCTTTGCCAGACCTGTTGGCGGCGGATCGGACCAGTCCCAAAAATCCTCGCATTCTAGCGCAGATCGGGCTTACTTATACGGCGATTGATCGGCACGCGGATGCAGAGAAAGTTTTAAAACAGGCCCTTGCGCTTGTGCCCGGCGATCCGGAGATTCTGCTTTATTTAGGCCGTTGCCTGATGGAAATGGACCGGGTAGACGAGGCGCAAGGCTTTTTGAATACGTTTCAGAAGGTGCGGCCCCAATCCATCAGGGGGCCCCGTAAAGAAGCCGGCTTGATTGAGATGGCGTCCATGCCGGCGGCGGAGCGGATACGGCGCGACATCGACCGCCTCCGCCGCGAGGCTGCCACGCATCCGGGGGATCCTGAACTGCGGCTCAATTTGGGAACTTTGTTGCTGGCTGAAGGCGAGTTGAATGCGGCGGTGCACGAATTTCGGGAGCTGCTGTCAGGGCGCGCCGATCCCGCCCTCTTACGCAAGGCAGGCGCTGCGCTGATGGCAGCCGGAAAATATGCGCCCGCTAAGGAATTGCTGGAGCGGGCGGCGCAGGAAGATGAGCAGGCGCGCATCGATCTTGCCTGGGCTGTGTTTTCCATGGATGGTATGCCGACCGCGTTAGAGATGCTCAAACGTGTGCCGGCGGCCTCGCGAGGAGCCGATTATCTGCTCATGCGCGCGCGCATTCTGGATGCGGTGGGCCAGACGCCGGAGGCCGCGGGTATCCTCCAAAAGGGCTTGCAGCAGCATCCATCACATACCGAGTTCGCCCGGCAGGCATCTTTTCTTTTACTTCGGCAAGGACAAGCCGGCCAGGCTATCGAACTTTTAAACCGAGCCATCCAAAAATCGCCCGGCGACCCGGATTTGCTTCTGCGACTGGCACTGGCACTGGCGGTGCAGGGCGATTCGCTGGCAGCCGAGAAACGTCTCCGAGAGATTGAAGCCAAGTGGCCGGAATGGGAAAGGGCATACCTGCTGCACGGAGTAATATTGGAGCGAGTACGCCCGGCGGAAGCACGGCAAAAATTTCGAACTGCGGTTGCACTGGGCATCGCCGGAGGAGTGGGCGAGTGCGCTAAGGAACGGATCGAACCGTCGCACCGGCCCGATCTGAATTGTGCCTGCTTTGCCGGACCGCTCGACTGGTTTCGAGGAGAGTGTTCAGGTCAGCTGGTGCACGGAGAAAAAGATCCCGGGCGCTAGCCTCCCGGCCCCCGGCAAGGATGCTTGTCGTCATTTCCATTCATCTGATATAGTCGCTATTCAGTACCGAAAGGCGGATTCTAGTGAGCTCTATTAAAGATCCCGACAAGCCCAAAAAACCCGGCAGCGGTTTTTCCAGACGCGGTTTTATCCGCGGCGTAGGTCTCAGCGGCGGCGCCTTGAGCACCGGCGTTCTTGAAACGGAAGCCGCCGCAGCCCCGCCCGCTAATCTTTCCGGCCCCGGCGAGGTTCCCATAACCTTGCAAATCAACGGTAAGCCGTACAAGACAACCGTCGAGCCGCGCGAAACGCTGCTCGACACCCTGCGAAATCATCTCGATCTGACAGCCGCCAAGCGCGTGTGCGATCGCGGCACGTGCGGCGCCTGCACGGTGATGATGAATCACAAAGTGGTCTACGGCTGCACGATTCTAGCCGTTGACGCACAGGGGAAAGACATTCAGACGCTGGAAGGAGTGGCGCAGGTCGCCAACCCGCACCCGATCGTCGCCGCCTTCGTCAACAATGACGCGCAGCAGTGCGGCTACTGCACCCCCGGATTCGTCATGGCGTCCAAGGGATTCCTCGACAAGAATCCGAATCCAACCTACGAACAAGTGAAGGACGGACTGGGAGGTAATCTCTGCCGCTGCGGAACCTACGTGGGCATCCGTCAAGCCGTACTCGAAGCCGCCAAGCAGCTCAAGGGAGGTCGCAATGCCTGATTACAGTTGGCCGCCGATGGATCAACGCAAGGTTCTCGGTAAGAGAATCAGCCGGCTGGATGGAAACGCCAAATCCAGCGGCCGTGCGAAATATTCCTCGGACCTCAATCCCCCGGGTCTCCTGTTCGCCGCCATGTTGACCTCGCCGCATGCGCACGCCCGCATCAAGAGCGTCGACACTAGTGAAGCCGAAAGGCTGAAGGGTGTGACCGCGGTTCGCGTCATCTCCAAAGCCGGCACCGAAATTCAATGGGCCGGCACCGAGATCGCTGTGGTTTCTGCTACGTCCGAACCTATCGCCCGCGACGCGGTCCGCAAAATTAAAGTCGATTACGAAGTGATGCCTCACGTGGTCCGTGAGGATAATCTGGCTAACGTCGGCAATCGCGCCAAAGCGGCCGGCGAGCAGGTGACCGGCGATCCCGAGAAGAGCTTCGGGGAGTCCGACGCGGTCATCGAGAACACCTATTCGATTCCGGTGATCACTCACTGCTGTCTCGAACCTCATGGGCAGGTCATCGCCTGGGGCGGGCAAAAGCTCCAATTCTGGCCATCGACCCAGGCCGTCTCCACCGTCGGCGGCGATCTGGCTAAGGGCCTCGAGATTCCAGCCACCGACATTCGCGTGCAGATGGATTACATGGGCGGCGGCTTCGGCAGCAAGTTCCCGTCCGATCGCTGGGGCGTCGAATGCGCGCAGCTTTCCAAGGCGAGCGGCGGCAAACCCGTCAAACTCTTCCTGGATCGCGCTACCGAGCTCACCATCGCCGGCGTGCGACCGTCCGCCTTCGCCAAAATTAAGGTGGCCGCTAAGAAAGACGGCACCATCACCTCGTGGCAGTCGCAATCCTGGGCAACGGGTGGATTCGGCGGAGGCGGTATGCCGCCCATCCCCTATGTCTTCACTAAGATTCCCAACATTCGTTTGAACCACACCGCAGTATCGCTCAACGCCGGCATGGCGCGAGCCTGGCGTGCTCCGAATCATCCTCAAGCGTCCTATCTCACCTGCTCGGCTCTCGAAGATCTGGCGGCCAAGCTGAAGATGGATCCGGTCGAGCTGTTCGATAAGAACGCCGATCTCACCGCGCGCCCCGATGTCTATCGTTCCCAGCTCAAAAAAGCCGCGACCCTGATCGACTGGAGCAAGAACTGGCATCAGCGCGGCGAAGGAACCGGCAGCATTCGCCGCGGACTTGGTCTCGGTATTGCCACCTGGGGCGGCGCGGGCCACGCCAGTAAGGCGAAAACGACAATCAATCCCGACGGCTCGGTCGAAGTCGAGCTCGGCAGTCAGGATCTGGGCTCCGGTACGCGAACCATTATCGGAATGGTCGCGGCGGAAACCTTGGGCCTGCCGCTCAGCGCCATCAAAGTGAAGATCGGCGACAACTCCTACCCGCCCTCCGGTCCATCGGGCGGATCCACCACCGTTGGCGGCGTCTCATCATCCACGCGTAAATCGACGATCAACGCGCTTGTCAAGCTAATGGAAACCATTGCTCCCTCGCTGAACACTACGGCGGACAAGCTGGAGGCAATTGATGGACGCCTCCGCATCAAGGGTTCTCCTGACAAGGGCATGAGCTGGCAGCAGGCATGCCAGAAACTGGGAGTCAATGCGATCTCCGAAATGGGAGAGAATGACACCAAGCGGACCGAAGGATTGAACACCGGCGGCGCTTCCGGGATCCAGATGGCCGACGTCTCGGTCGACATGGAGACGGGCATCGTCAAGATGAACAAGCTGGTCGCGGTGCAGGACTGCGGCCTGGTCATCAATCCAAAAACCGCTGAAAGCCAGGTGCTGGGCGCTTGCATTATGAGCGTCTGCGCAGCGCTCATGGAAGAGCGCATTATGGACCAGCAAACGGGCCGCGTGTTGAACGCCGACATGGAGTTCTACAAGCTGGCCGGGATTAAAGACATCGGTGAAATCGTAGTCCAGATGGATATCACGCCGGAGCACGACAAGAAGGGCGTCATCGGTCTGGGTGAGCCGTGCGCCATCGCCGGTATCGCAGCCATTGCGAATGCCGTCGCAAACGCGACCGGAGTTCGAGTTCCCACAGCCCCCATGACACCGAAAAACGTGCTCGCCGCGCTCAACAGCGGGAGGAACGCATAATGCAAGCCTTCGAATACGCAAATCCAACCACGCTCCAGGAAGCAACCGGTCTTCTGTCCGCCCAATGGGGAGAAGCCGGTATTCTGGCCGGCGGCACTGACCTCATCAGCCTGATGAAGGACTATGTCGAGACACCTAAACGTGTCGTCAACGTGAAAGGAATTAAGGAGCTCGGCGGCATCCACAAGTCCGGCGCCGGGCTGCGCATCGGGTCCATCGTCACCTTCGATGAGCTGATGGAGAACGCAGCCGTTCGCTCCGAATATCCCTCGCTGATCGAAGCCGTCCGCGGAGTTTCGAGTCCTCAGATCCGCAACATGGGAACCGTCGGAGGCGATCTCTGCCAGCGCCCGCGCTGCTGGTACTACCGCGGCGGCCACGGTCTGCTCGCGATGGATGCCTCAGGCAAGAGCCTGGTGCCGAATGGCGAGAACCGCTACCACGCCATCTTCCCCGCCGCGCCCGCATACTTTGTCAGCGCCTCCAGCCTGGGACCCGCCTTGGTGGCCCTCGGCGCTAAGGTGAAACTGGTTTCACCTTCTGGCAACCGCGAAGTCCCCATCGAGAAGTTTTTCCTCGTGCCCCAGAACGCACAGGGACGCGAGACGGCCCTCCAGGCCAACGAGATCCTCACGGAGATCGTGGTGCCTACAAGCAAAGGGGCCAAGAACGCCACCTATGAGGTGCGCGAGAAGGATGCGCTCGATTGGCCGCTGGCCACGGCATCGGTTGCGCTGACGATGAAGGGCAATTCCGTCGGCAGTGCCCGAATCGTGATGGGTCATGTTGCGCCTACCCCCCATATCGCCGCCGGCGCGGAGAAATTTCTCGCCGGAAAGACGATCAGCGAGTCGGTCGCCGAGGAGGCCGGCAAAGCTGCGGTCGCGGACGCAAAACCGCTCAGCCAAAACGAGTACAAGGTCCAGTTGGCCCGCGTTGCGGTGAAACGCGCGCTGCTCCACGCCGCTGGTATGAAAGCGTAGGTATTGCTCATGGAACGCGCCGGACTGACGCGAATCGACGAAGATCGCTGCAATCACCTTCGCTGGAAGGGTATGTTTATCGATGCCGAGTGGGACCCCACGGTCCCTCACGGCAACGATCGGCTCTTCTGGTGCCATAAAACTCAGACCTGTCTCGGACCCGACGGCAAACTGGCCGACGATTACGAGTGCCACGAAATCCGCGCCTGCTATAAAGCCCTGTAACGACGTTTTTTAAACCTGGATGGGGCGCGCTCGACTGAATCACCAGTTGGGGCGCATCCCGGCCCCCCTGTTATTTACCCACAGGGGGGGTACAAACCCGGCGGATCGCGCTATTATAGGAAAGAAACCCTCTGGAGGATATTTGAGGATGAAAACAGTTTTTGCAGTTCTCCTGCTGGCCGCTTCCACGCTTTTCGGAGCCGGCTTTCCCGTTCAGACCAGTGTGCAGGGAGATTACATCGAAGCGCGCACCGCCGATGTATTCACCGGCCCTTGCTTTGCCAACTCGGAAGTCGACCTGGTAGGCAACCTCGCCGTGTTCGGCTGGCATATCAATAAAGGACAGTTTCAAGGCGTCAATTTGGATGGCCTATCCGTCATCGGAGTGGTCAAAGCCTCTAGCACGCTCGGAAATGTCAATGGGAACGCCTATCCGGTAAAGTCAGTAGTAATCATCGATGAGAAGGCCACCCCGGAGCAGCGTCTCGCGCTCAAGAGCTTCGCCCAACGCATGGGAGGCGATCTGCTACAGGACGTGCGAGCCGTTGATTACCAGCCGATTGAGTTCAAGTTCGAAGGCGCCAGCATGCACGAAGCCAAGGCTACGCTCTCGGCAGGCACCCTGGCCACCATCCGGACGCGTGCCATCGATCACCGCGATCATCTCTGCTCGAATGAAGAAGCCTGGTATGCGCCTTTGACCAAGCTCGATCACGCCATGCCGGCGTTCGCTCTGGCCCACACCTTCACGGGGAAAGAGCTAGGCACCACTTGGAGCAGCCCGGACAAGCGCAGCGCCTTTGTCGGCACCTTCCACCTCAACAACTAGGTTTCCTCCCTGCAAGGCGGCGTGGCTTATGCCAGCGCCGCCTTGCAGAACTCGTAACACTTCTTCACTTCCGCAACCGTATCCACACCCTTGTATTCGTACTCGATGTTCGCAGGAATGCGGTACTTCTTGTTCTTCAAGAGCTGAAGCACCTCTTTGATCTTCGTCTCTCCCTGCCCGAACGGCATGTTGTCGCCGTGGTTCTTCTTGCGGTCTTTGATGTGCAGCGTCACGATTTTGTCGTGATGCTTGTCGATGTAAGCCAGCGGATCCTCATTGGCGGCGGTGAAATGGCCGATATCCAGGTTCACTGCTATATTCGAATTCCCATCCATTGCCCGGGCAAAGCTGTCGGAGCTTGAGAACTCGTCCGGGTCGCTGGTCTTGTCGTGCCCATGCATGGCCACGATCACGCCGTGTTTGTGCGCAATGTCATTGATCTTTTTTGCCAGGCTCACCTTGGACGAGGCGGTAATATACTTTGTCCCCAGGGCCTTGGCAAATTCCATCCCATGCTCGATCTCCTCGTCACTGAAGGCTTTGTTGAAGCTGTAATTCAAGGCGTAGATATTTACTCCGGCGGCGTCGAATTTCTTCTTTACATCCCGCAATTCGGTAAGAGTCCGCGGCGCCACGCGCCATTTTTTAACATCTTCGGGCGGCGTTCCCTTCTTTGGCTCCACGTGGCCTTGCCACAGCTCGCATTCGCTCAGGCCGATATCCACCATCGCCTTAAGGGCCTCGTCGAGGGACCTGTCTCGAAAGCTGTAGCTCTGGCATCCGATCTGAACGCCGTTGATTTTGGAATTTGGCTTGGCCCACAGGGCGGCAGCTGGAATTCCCGCGAGTGCAAGTTTGCTGAAATCTCTTCTTGAGTACATGAGTATAGAGAGCTCCTGACGCAAGCAATCATAGCAGGATTGCCTGCCCGGGCTCTCAAAAAATACATTTTGCCTCAGGCATCCTGCGGCCTGATAGCCGATCCTTCTGTGTGATAACATCACCTCGTCTAAAAAGGAGGCTGTACCTCTGTGAAGGTTTACGAAGGCAAGGACGTTCGCAACGTCGGCATTGTAGGGCACGGTCACTCGGGCAAGACCATGCTCACATCCGCCCTGCTGTATTCTTCCGGCTCCGTCAATCGGTTCACCAAGCCGGATGAAGGCAATACCGTCACTGATTTCGATGAAGAGGAGATAAACCGGAAGATTACCATCTCATCGGCACTCGCCGTCGCCGAATGGAAGAAGAACAAGATCAACCTGATAGATACGCCCGGCTTCAATATTTTTATACAGGACACACGCGCCGTGCTTGCAGCCGCGGATTCGGCCCTGATAGTTGTGGATGGGATCGCCGGCGTCGAGGTCCAGACCGAGAAGGTCTTCGAATTTGCCGAGGAGTACAAAATTCCTCGTGCTTTCCTGGTGAACAAACTGGATCGTGAGCGGTCCAGTTTCGACCGTGCTGTGGAGAGTATTCATAACACCTGCGGACGCACTGCGATTCCGCTTCACCTGCCGATCGGCTCGGAGAAGAATTTCAGCGGCATCGTCGATTTGATCAACATGAAGGCGTACCACTACACGCCCGGAGGCGATGGCAAAGGCACCGAGAGCGAGATTCCCGCGGACATGGAGGAGGCCGCCAAGGCGGGTCATGAAGCGCTGGTGGAGATGGTGGCCGAAGGCAACGACGCGCTGCTGGAAGAGTTTTTCGCGGAAGGTACGCTTCCGATTCCTCACATTGTGGAGGGCTTGCAGCAGGGCATGCGCGACCTGCGTATCTCGCCCGTACTGTGCGCGGCCGCCTTCCAGAACATGGGAACGGATCTGTTGCTGAACTTTATTGTGGAGCATCTCCCCGCACCAACCGGACGCGGTCCATTGAGCGCCACGGCAGGCGGGAAGGACATTCTTCGTCCAATTGAAGACACAGAACCTGTCTCTCTCTATGTTTTCAAAACGCTCGCCGATCCGTTCGCCGGGCGGGTCACCTACTTTAAGGTCTGCTCCGGCGTAATGAAAAGTGACGATCACCTGGTGAACGCCCGCAGCGGTACGGATGAACGGATGGCCCATATTGGCATCCTGATGGGCAAGACTATCCAGCAGGTTCCTGAGATCCACGCCGGTGATATAGGCGCGGTGGCGAAGTTAAAAGATACGCTTACTGGCGATACGCTTTGCGCCAGGAGCTCTGTCATCAGCTACCCGCCGGTGAAATTCCCTGAGCCTTCCATCGCGTACGCCATCGAAGCTAAATCGCGCAACGATGAAGATCGCATGGGCAATGCGATCCATAAAATATTAGAGGAGGATCCCTCGCTGCGGTTCTACCGCGATCCGCAGACGAAAGACTTCCTGCTGGCGGGCAGTGGGCAGCAGCATGTCGAAATAATTGTGAGCCGTCTGAAAAAGCGCTACGGTGTGGACGTCGCGCTGCATGCGCCCAAGATTCCTTACCGGGAAACCATTCGAGGCCGGGCGGAAGTACAGGGGCGCCATAAGAAACAGACCGGCGGCCATGGCCAGTTCGGGGACTGCTGGATTCGCGTGGAACCGCTGGCCCGAGGAGAGAACTTCCAGTTCGCCAATGAGGTATTTGGCGGCGCGATTCCTAGGAACTTCATTCCGGCTATCGAAAAGGGAATCGTGGAGGCCGCTGCCAACGGCTATTTAGCCGGCTACCCGGTGGTGGATTTCAAGGTGACGGTCTACGACGGCTCGTACCATGACGTCGATTCCTCGGAAATGGCCTTCAAGTTGGCGGCGCGCAAAGCTTTTAAGCTCGCCATGCAGTCGGCCAAGCCGTCGCTGCTGGAACCGGTCATGAGGGTGGAGGTGCAAGCGCCGGTCGAGTACGCAGGCGATCTGATGGGCGATATGAACAGCCGCCGGGGTCGGATTGCCGGCTTGGACACCAAGGGTCCAACCCAGGTCATCCGGGCCGTCGTCCCCATGTCTGAAATGCTGAATTATCAGAACGACCTGATTTCCATGACCCAGGGCCGCGCCTCCTTCCACATGGAGTTCGACCACTACGACTATGTACCTGCTCCTCAGGCAGAGAAGATCGTAGCGGCAGCCAAAGCCGCGAAGTCCGGCGATGCGGAGGAAGAGGAATAAGCCTGGAAAAAAAAGCCTGGATTTTAACCGTTACTCGTTTTCTAGACCGCGATTTTCGAGGTCCGAAAGAAACATCGGCACGGGCAAGCCACGCGGCGGGAGCGTTAGGTTAAGGTTCCGGCACCTGTTTTCAGAACTTTAGGGCCCTATGTACCGTTTAACCCGTGTTTGCCTCATTTCGACCCGGCGGTGTGTCCACTTGACCCATGCTTTCAAATGGGTTAAAGTCAGAGACTCGGATGTAATTAAATTTCAAAACAGGTAAGGGCAAGAATGACCGTTCGTCATAACTACCTCTTGATCTGCACGTCAGTTTTCGCGTTCGCCGTAAGCATTGGTTGTACCTCCACAGGAAATACTCAGAAGTTCAGAATGTCGTTCCTGCCACCGGTTCCTAAATCCGCGCCGGCCGTGGTACCTCCGCTGTCTCAGGCCCCTGAAGTAGCTCCCAACCCCTATCTGGCTGAGACACCCCGTTTTCTGAACCGTAGCGTTCAAGTCCCTCCCCGCCCTTCCCAGGCCGATCTGAGGGTTCGCAGAGCCGAAGATCATTACCAGAGCGGGAAGAAGCTCTTCCAGCAGGGTGATGTGGACGGAGCCCGCCAGGAATTCGACAGGGCGGTGGACCTTCTGATGGCGACGCCGGAGAATTTCGCGGAACGGTACAAGGTGGAGAAGAGGCTGGAAGATCTGGTGGCATCCATCCACCGGTATGACGTGAACAGTCTGGGCTCAGGAGATCTTTCCAATCAGCCCGGCTATGACAAAGCTCCCCTGGAAGATATTATCGAGCTCACTTTCCCGGTGGATCCGAACTTGAAGCCGAAAGTCAAAGAGCAGATGGTCACGACCGCCTCGCAGCTGCCGCTGGAGGTGAACGATGCGGTTTTGAGCTACATCCACTATTTTTCCGGCGAGCGCGGACGCAAAACTCTCATTGCC
>DATLBY010000037.1:0-4354 GCA_035526665.1 Bryobacteraceae bacterium | reverse complement strand
GGAGGTGGCGGATCTCGTGACTCCGCAGGCGCAGAACCGGCATGTTCAAATCAAACTCGACCAGAGCCGCCCCGAACCCGCGCTCATCGTCGGTGATCGGGACCTGTTGAAACAGGCTCTGTTGAACGTCGCGATGAACGGGATCGAAGCCATGAAGAATGCGGGCGAGCTGGAGATGCGTATCTACCGCAAGTTCGATGATTACGTGGTGAGTATCACGGACGAGGGGGTGGGAATCCCCCCTGAAGTGCAGGACAAGATTTTCAACTTGTATTTCAGTACTAAGCCTGAAGGATCAGGAATCGGCTTAGCTGTTACGTTCCGGGTAGTGCAATTGCACAATGGCACCATTAATTTTGACAGCGAAGTGGGGCGCGGTACGTGCTTCCGGCTGCACTTCCCCGCAAGCCATCAGCAGGGGATGCAGCAGGAGGTGGCCTAGATATGAAAAAGAATCGGGCGCTGTGGGCGGGTCGCGCCCTACTGTTTGCGGTCACGCTTGAATCGTGTCATAAGTCGGCGCGGCCTCCCGCTGCTTCGCTCCCCCCTGGTCCGCGCACTACAACTCCAGCCGCCAAGCGGACCGAGACGCGAAAGCGCTCCGTTCCTCCCGCGAAGTCCGAGTCCACTGCTCCGGCCCCGTCCTCGCCCAGGACTCCATCCGGCGAGGCACTGGGCGAAATGGTGGCTAACTCGGACCGCGACGAAACCACTCGCCGGATCGATATGGCGCTGGATCATGCAAGAAGGAACCTGGCGGTGCTGGCGAGACGGCCGTTAACTGCTGAACAAGGCAGGAATCTGGAGCGTGTGGATGTGCTCACGCGCCAAGCCCGCGAGGCGAAGGACGCAAACGATCTAGTTACTGCCAAGAGCTTGGCCGATCGCGCGGAGCTTTTGTCCTTTGATCTGCTGAAATCGGTGAAATAAGAAAAAGGCGGCAGCTTGCGCCGCCGCCTGTTGGGAATCCGGGCGTTAATTGTTAAGGATTGGTTCTGGGAGGCGTAGTTGCCGCCGGTTCCGTACTTCTTTGCGGAGTCGCTGCTTGCGTCCCATCCTTTCCTGCCCCAAGATCTAAAGCAAATACCTTTACATCGACCCGCCGATTCTGCTTGCGGGCAGCGCGTGTTTTGTTGTCGGCATTAGGATCGTCTGCGCCGATTCCCAATACATGGATCTTTCGCAGAGGAACCTGATGCTGAACGGTAAGATATCGGACAACCTCATCGGCGCGCTTCTGACTTAAAATCAGATTCGCCGCCTTGCCGCCCGTCTTATCTGTATAGCCCTGGATTTCCAGAACATAGTTTTTGTTGTTTACGATGTTACCTACGGCTTGATCCAGTGTCTCTTTGGCAGCTTTGGAAAGCGTGCTCTTGCCGACAGTGAACAGGACACTCTCCGTGGTCACAAGCTTGTAATTGTCCATGTTCTCGACTACTTCGCCGAGTCGGCTTCGGGTACTTTCAGCAAGCCCTCGGGCGTTCTCAGCGAGTCCACGGGCATTATCGGCCCGCGTCGCCGCCTCGGCAGCGGCTTGGTTCGCTTTGTCTGCGTTCTGGCCCGCGGCGGTCGCCTTCCGTTCCGCATCCATGGCACGCTCATCCGCCCGCGACACTCCATTTTCGAGTTCACCTATGGCGGAAGCGTGGTCAGAGGTCTTCTTCTCATTGACCGACACTCTGGCTTCAACAGGGGCAACGACTTGCCGTACGTGCTTCTTGGTCGCACACCCGGTAGTTCCAAACACAATAAGGATCGCGGCACCCATCGCGGCCGTCGATTTCCCCAGTTTCAAGGCTGTCATGTGCAATCCTCCTCAGATGGTTGTCTGCAACTGAATGACCACTGCGTGTTTTGAATACGTTACGTTCTGAGCACCAGCACTTTTTACAGCCGTGTTGAAAAAAACGGCTGATTGCACGCAGCGGATCATCTATTTTAACCCACGTTTCGTGTTAGATTGGGGGTTTCCAATGAGTGAGTCAGCGGTCCTGAAAACCACTCCCTTAAATTCTGTGCATCGCCGTATGAAGGCCAAAATGGTGGACTTCGGCGGCTGGGAGATGCCGGTACTCTATACTGGCGTGCTCGAGGAGCACCATGCTGTCCGAAGCTCCGTCGGTCTGTTCGATGTCAGCCATATGGGAGAAATTGAAATCCGCGGACCGGAAGCATTGGACCTGGTTAACTATGTAAGCAGCAATGCGGCGTCACGGTTGCAAATTGGACAAGCTCACTATTCCGGACTTCTCTACGACCACGGCGGTTTTGTGGACGACATTCTGGTACATAAAGTCGATGAAGATCATTTCTTTATCTGCGTGAATGCCTCTAACCAGGAGAAGGACTTCGATCACATCAACCTGCAGAACCGCATGCGTGCAACCGTGGAATTCGCCGGCGATCGTTACGCGCAGCTTGCCATTCAAGGGCCGAAAGCCCTGGATACGCTCCAGAAGCTGACCCGCACGGAGCTGGCGGCTATCAAGTATTATCATTTCGTCGACGGACAAGTCTCCGGTGTCTGGGCCCGGATCGCCCGCACGGGCTACACCGGCGAGGACGGTTTTGAAATCTACATCGCTCCGGAGGAAGCCGAGTCTATCTGGGTGAAGATTCTCGAAGCCGGCTCCGAGTTCGGCATCCGGCCGTGCGGCCTGGGCGCGCGCAACACACTCCGGTTGGAGGCTAAGATGGCGCTTTATGGGCACGAGATCGACGCCTCCATCAGCCCTCTGGAGGCCGACCTCGGTTGGATCGTCAAATGGAACAAAGACGATTTCATCGGGAAAGCGGCGCTCCTCAAGCAACAGGAGGCTGGAGTCAAGCGAAAGCTGGTCGGTTTTGAGATGGTGGGCCGCGGCATTGGACGCGATGGCTACGAGGTTCAAGTCGATGGCGTGTGTTCCGGCTGGGTGACCAGCGGCGGTCCCGCGCCGACATTGAATAAGAACATCGGCCTCTGCTATCTTCCGTCGGAAAAAGCAGAGATCGGCAGGACCATCCAGATCATGGTGCGTAATCAGCCCGTCGAAGCGGTAACGGTTGCAACTCCCTTTTACAAGCGAGCCAAATAAGAATGTATCCAGAAAAGTTTCGTTACACCAAGGAACATGAGTGGGTGTCTGTCGAGGGAGACGTGGGAACCGTCGGCATCACCGATCATGCGCAGCACGAGCTCGGCGACATTGTCTATGTGGATCTGCCGAAGGTGGGATCCGCGATTACCCAGGGCAAGGCGTTGGGTTCGGTCGAGTCGGTGAAAGCGGTCTCCGATATTTATTCTCCTGTCTCGGGGGAAGTTGTGGCGATTAACGAACTGCTCGCGACCAGTCCTGAGAAGTTGAATGAAGATCCTCATGGCGGCGCCTGGCTGGTGAAGATCCGCCTCAGTACGCCCGGAGAGATCAACGGTCTTCTGCCGGCAGCGGATTATCAAACCTATGTAGGAGCCCAAGGCTGATTTGCGATATCTACCGAAGTCCGAGTCGGAACGCCGCGAGATGTTGGACGTATGCGGCGTTCAGTCTATCGATGAGCTCTTTTCCCATCTGCCCGCCGATGTAAAACTGAATCGTCCGCTCGATATCGCCGCAGGCAAGTCGGAGTACGATATCGTCGATTATTTTCGCGAGAAAGCGGCCGAAAATGCGAACGGCTATGCATCGTTTCTAGGCGCCGGCGTTTACAGTCATTACCGGCCGGTAATGGTCGATACGGTGGTTTCACGCGGCGAGTTCCTCACCTCGTACACCCCTTACCAGGCGGAAATTGCGCAGGGCACGCTCACCACGATCTTTGAATTTCAGACGATGGTCTGTCAGTTGACCGGCATGGAGGTTGCCAACGCCTCCATGTATGACGGTTCGTCGGCCGTACCGGAAGCGGCAATGATGGCTGTTCGCATCACCGGCCGCGACAGCATTGTGGTTTCAAAAACGGTGCACCCCGAATACCGCGAAGTGCTTCGCACGTATCTGCAGCACCAGGGGATGCCCATCCAATTATTTGATTACGACCAGGCAACGGGCGCCTCGGACCTCTCAGACCTGGAATCGAAAATCGACAGCGAGACTGCGGCCGTGATCGTGCAGACGCCGAATTTTTTCGGCGTACTCGAGGACGTCAAAACTGCCGCGGATCTCGCGCATAAAAAGGGCGCGCTGCTGATTGTGGTATTCGCCGAGGCAGTCTCGCTCGGATTGCTCGAGCCTCCACGCGAGGCCGATATTGTCGCCGGCGAGCTGCAATCGTTCGCCATCACTCCCAGCTACGGCGGTCCGTTCGCGGGAATCATCGCGACTAAGGAAGAGTACATCCGCCAAATTCCCGGGCGCCTGGTGGGCGAATC
>DATLBY010000036.1:0-17052 GCA_035526665.1 Bryobacteraceae bacterium | reverse complement strand
CATTCCCGGCATCTTCGCCGCGGGAGCCAGCGGCAGATAGAGGTTGGCGGTGACCCACATCCCAGGACGCGTCTTGTAGACGAGATCCTGGCGTTTGTAGCCAGTCCCGCTGTACTCTTTGGAAATGCGCGTTTCGAGCGGATCGCGGGCCGGAAATTCGCCGAAGGACTGCCGCATGGCATTCATGCGCACGTCTCTGAACTTTTCCCAGGCGGCGCGCGAGTCGATCGCATCCCGGTCGCGGCGCTCCGCCTCCAGAAATGCGCGCACGCGTTCCCGGATGTTGCGGTCCACCTGCCCTGTGATGCGGAGTTTGTCTCTCTCGGCGGCCGTCAAAACCTGCCAGTCAAAAGCCGAGGCTGCAGGCGGGGGCAGGGCTGCGACATGCTCTGCAGCGCGCGAGGTAAGGCTCAGCCGGCGATACCGGGAGGTACAGAGCGATGTCTCACTTTGAATGACAGGTAGAACGCTGGCTTCGCGCGGCTCACCTGAACGGCCGGCCCGCACACGCATGAGCAGAATGCGCCATTGTTTAGGAATACGAACGTCCCCCAGCACCTGCGAAGCGGTTTCCAACGGAATGTCCAATCGAACTGTCCAGGCTCCGGGCTGCCGTTGCACGTCCACGCGAGTTCCGCTGTCCCACTCTCGAGGCCGGGAGATGCGCGGGCCCCCGGAGAAGCCCGTGTCGTCTTTCAAATACCCGAGTGCGTTCGCCGCAATTTGCACGTACGTGGAGCCGGAGGTAGCCAGGTAGACAAGGAAGCTGTCATCGCGCTCCACGGGCCCATCGTTCTCATTGACGGCGGCCTTGATTGTGTCCGGCTCGCTACAGCGCGCAAAGATCGAGAGCACGCGATCATTGTGCAAGACCTTCACGTCGGTGGCGAACCGCGGCGTACGCGGCAAGGGCTCGTCCCGCAATAGCCTCCAGGTCCTAACGCCGCGCCACATTCCGGAATCCCACGCGGTGTTGAGCGGTGGCAACTCGGCTACGCGAGCCACTTCGAGAGGCGGCTCCTTATTTCCAATCAAAGGCGGCTGGAATGACGGAGGGCCGGAGTTCCATTCAATACCCGGCATCACCGCTACTCTCGCGGCGGGGCCGAGTACAGGCCAGTACCAGGTCTGGCCCGGCATTCCCTGGCGTTGGGCGCGCGTCCGCTCCGCCTTGACAAAAATACTCCCGGGCCCGGGAGCGCTGAGCTCACTGAGAGGAAATGCCGCTTCGACGGTCCAGCCCTGATCATCGACTTTGCTTGCCACCAGAAATCTGTCGATGTTCTGATACACCACATCGGCATCCTGAGTATCCGAGTAAGGATACGTGCTTTCACTTTTCCGTACGACGTGACGCGCCTTCTCAAGTGAGTACGCACCCAAAGGGTTCACCTGTAGAACCCGGTCGGTGTAACCAATGCCCGCGCCCGCAGTGATGCGCAGCGCGTCTTCTTCCTCCCAGGCGGGATTCTGTCCGATGGAACGCGCGGTAATTTTGCCGCCGGCCTCGGGCATGCGGGCTGCAATGTATAAATAATTCCCCGCGACAACCGTCCGAATCTCGCCGCCGGCTCCAGGACCCAATGGGTGAGAAGGCACAGCCTGCCAGAACCGTTCGTTAATCGTGCCGTCTATTGTGAGGGGCGGCGGCGCCGCGTGTCCCACCGCTGCTATTGAGATCGTTAAGAGAGCTAGTGATCGGGTCAAAAGCACAGGTACATTTATACCGAAAGAGGCGGCTGCTTGCCGATTCAAATGTGCCGGTGGGCTTGCATGCGGCCATGCAGGCGATCATGCGCTTGCTTTAAAGTGGCCCGGATGCGCTCCAGCTTGGCGGGCTCCGGCCTGGTAGCGATGTTTTCCACCCAGTTTTGGGTGCCGTCGATGAGCGTCATCATATAGGCCGCCGCTTCCATGGAGAAGACCTCCTGCCCCGGGACATTCACGTAAACGGGAGAGGTGTGGGCGCTCGGACCCAGCCGCGAGTCGCAGCGGGCCGCGAGCCATCCGGGACCTGTCAGCTTTACCTTGTCGCGGAGCAGCAAGTCGCGGGATCCCTGGGGGTCGGAGCGCGCGCTCACAACCCGTCCATTAAAAACAACTTCCACACGATGCACAGGGACGACGCTGCGGGCCCGCGCCTGGACTTCGATCTCGCCTCCACTCTTGGAGAAACGGATATCCATGCCGGGCACCCGGCCATCCGCTTCGAAGAAGAGCAGAGGGCCAGTGGTCATGAACGTGTTCCCCGCCCGCACGGCCTTGGCCCAATTTTCAAAATTGAAAGGCTCGTGTCCGAGAAAGGCGTATGTGCGAATTGCACCGGCCGCGACGTTGGCGCTCATCTTGTCGGTTCCGCCGACTACAGGAAGGCGGTATCCGCAGTTCAGATATCTGTACCAGTCGAGAAAGCGCAGATTGTTGAAGTGTTCGTTTGTCCCGCGCAACTCGACCGCATCGATTTTCCCCAGCACTATGTCCGCGGCCAGCTCGGCCGTGGGATACGGAAAATGCACCGCGACAGCCAGACCCTCCCGGGCCCGGCAGGCGTCTGTCCAGTCCGCCATCGTGTTCCACAATGCCTCGCCGAAGTAGGCCTCGTCGAGCGACGATGGAAAAGATCCGGAGAGGGGAAACACCGGTTCGCCGTGGCCGCCCAACAAGCCAACATGCCCGAGCAGGTGCGAACGATTTTCGGTGCCCGGCCAGACGATGTTCTCACCATCGCGTGACATCAAAGGACCATGCGAAAGATCGCCTACGTTCGTGTAGAGATCGCCCCACTGGGCGGCGAGCAGATGAATCAAGTTCAGGCCCTCGGCCTGCGCCTCCAGCATGGCGGTCGAAGGAGACAGGAAGTGAACATGCGTGTCCGCAGTCACCCAGCCTTGCGAGCGCAGTTCCACAAAGCGCGCGATCTCGAGTGTGAGGTCCCGCTGTCCGGGTTGAATTGTGATGCGTCTGCGGACCGCTTCATATTCGAACCCTTTCATGATTTCGACGTAGACTTCACCCACCGGAAGCTCTACCTGGAATGTGCCGTCGACATAGCCAAACGAACTGTCACGCTGCTTGAGGTCGCCGCCGTAATCCTGGAACCAGCCATTGTTGATCTCGGTGCGATGTCCGTACGGAGGGATGTAGCGGCCCTCGCGGGAGCGAAATGCCAGGCGAACGGGCGTGGGAGTTTTGGTGGCGGCATCGAGTACCTTTCCGTGCACCCAAGTCCTGCGCGGCTCGAGAATTTCGATTCGCGTATTCCCTTCACGAGGCGCCAGCGGGCTGCCGGGGACTGCTTTGCCCAGATCGAAGGCATACCGGCGCCCGGAGGCGGAATGCTCCAGCCTCAGGGTGGCGCTCGGATTCGACGTCGCCTCCACATAGAGGTCGCGAGTGGGGCCGGCTGGCCCGCGGTGTCCCAAGAGGGCGTCCGGAGCACCTAGCCAGGCGTCCGCATTGAACGGATGAAGCACATACGTACGCGCCACAACACCGAGATCGACGTCGGCAGTCCAGCCCTCGGCCGTAGCCGCAGGTTCCGGGAGAGTGATTCTGTAAACGTTGAGACGTCCGTAACGCAGCGGGTGCTCGCTGCCATGAAATAAGGTCAAGCCACAGACCAGCAGCGGGTCCGCGCTCACGCTGCGCAGGATCACAGAGTGCAGTGTCTGGTCAGGACGTGGATTCGGCAGCGCGCATATCCAAACCAGCGGCGGTCCGGCGGGATCCTTGATTCCGGTCTGATTTTGACCCCACTCCAGGCCCCTGGAGTCAGATAGCTTCGTGGGTTCCAGTTGCGCGTGCGTAGAAGAAAGGAAATTCCAGTGGCCCCAGGGAATGGAGGGAGCGCCCACCTCGAAGCGCCGCCGGACGGGCAGCACGCTTTCGCCGCCTTCGTAGCGAAACACAACCTCGCCGAGAAGCTGTCCCACACGCTCGATGTCATCCACGCCCGCAGGACTCAGCTCGTGATCGTCCCAATCGCAAAATTGTGCCAGGCACACGAAGTTACATTTACGTGCGATGGCCACCTCCACTGAGGAGGAGGTCCACGGCGCCTTTTGCGTGCTCAGGGCAATCCAGGATTTCTGATGGATATCCCCGGAACCCATCAGGAATGGGATGCCGCGCATCTGCTGCTTTCCAGCGGGAGTCCGGATCAGTCCGTCCGCGACACGGGTCCGGATGATGTCGCGGGGCCCGAAATCCGTGGCGGAGGCGTTGAACCATCGGCTCACGTCGATGGGAGTGAATACAGTTGACGCCGCATCGGCGGCGGCGGCGCCTCCGATAACCTGAAGCATCGGACTCGCGCCCGCGGTTTTCAGCAAATCTCTACGTCTCATCGCAACCCACCTCGTATCGACGAAATCGTTACCCTAGTGTGAATCCACTACATTATTCACTAAACACAAATGAGCCACAACGCAGATGCCGGCGGCCCACGGTATACGATGAGTGATTATAGCCTCCCTCGATAAGTACGAACAACTCAGTTGCGATTACCTGGTGATTGGCGCCGGCGTCGCCGGACTACGTGCCGCCATTGAACTGGCCAATGCAGGCCGGGTTTTGGTCGTGGCGAAAGACACGCTGCGGGAGTCTTCGTCGGAGTATGCCCAGGGCGGGATCGCGGCGGCGCTCAGCGATGACGATGAAGTAGAGCTGCACGAGCAGGACACCTTGAATGCCGGCGCGGGTCTGTGCGACCGCGAGGCCGTCCGCACGCTGGTGGAGGAAGGGCCGGCTGCGATCCATCAGTTGATCGAGTGGGGCGCGGAGTTCGATCGCGACGGCGCCAAACTACTTTTTGCACGCGAGGGTGCGCATAGCCGTAGCCGCGTGCTGCACTCCCATGGAGATTCAACCGGGCGGGAAATAGCCCGGACCCTGTACAAAAAGGCATCTTCACTTCCGAACGTACAATTTCGCAGCTTCGCCTCAATTACCGACATCACGATGCATGACGGCAGGGCGGCGGGTGCAATCGCGTGCGATAAAAACATCAAAAGCCAGGTTCAAGTCAGCGCCAGGGCCGTCTTGCTGGCAACCGGCGGATTGGGGAGGGTCTTCAAGGAAACTACGAATCCAGACGTAGCCACAGGGGATGGTGTGGCCGCCGCCTATCGCGTGGGCGCGCAGATCAGCGATATCGAGTTTGTCCAGTTTCACCCGACGGCGCTTTTTGTCGAGGGGGCTCCGCGCTTTCTGCTTTCCGAGGCGCTGCGCGGCGAGGGGGCTTACCTGCGCAATACAGAGGGCGAACGCTTCATGGCGCGCTACCACGAGATGGGCGAACTCGCTCCCCGCGACGTGGTTTCCAGATCTATCGTCAGCGAGATGCGCCGCACCGGAAGTTCGCACGTTCTACTGGATCTGACTCACCTGGAAGCAAATTTCGTGCGAACTCGTTTTCCGCGAGTGTACGAAACCTGCTTGCGTTATGGAGTGGACATCAGCGCGCAGCCCGCTCCGGTTCATCCCGCGGCGCACTATTCCATGGGCGGCGTTCGCACCGGGCTGGATGGACGCACGACGATCGATAGTCTGTATGCCGCGGGTGAGGTCGCCTGCACGGGAGTGCATGGAGCCAATCGCCTGGCCAGCAACTCGCTGCTGGAAGGATTGGTGTTTGGCGCCCGTGCGGGAGCCGCCATGCGAGAGTCCGAAGCGCCTCTCATGCACGAAGCGCAAGCGCCCACAGCATCCTGCTTCCCCGCGATGGACGAGGCCCAGGTCCGGGCGCTGGCCTGGGAGCACTGCGGAATTTTGCGATCAGCCGCCGGCTTGCAGCAAGCAATCGCGGCTCTGGAGGAGACGCCTATGCGCCCGGGGCTTAGTCCGGCTCGCTATCAGTATGAAGTGCGGAACATGCATGCAGTCGCCCTTCTGATCGCCCGCTATGCGCTGGCGCGCGAGGAGAGCCGCGGCGGCCATTATCGAACGGATTTCCCCGAGCCGCGCCCAGAGTTTCAAAAACATTCGTACGCTGACAAGGATCATGCGATTACGTTCGCGTAGCCTGACTGCCGCGCGGCAGCGCCCCCGTACCCGGCAGGTGCAGGCCCCGCTGTTCGCCCTCATGCTGCTGGCCGCGCTGGAGATTGTTCACACCAGCCCGCAAACGGCCCTGTGGACCACCCCGGCGATTCTCCTGTCTGCCATGCTGATTGCCTGGGCGGCGGAATCGGCGCAGTTTTTCATCGCGCAGGGCTTCGCGCTGGCAATTCTGGCGTGGCTGCAAACGCTGCCGGAATTCGCCGTCGAAGCCGTGCTGGCGTGGAAGCAACAGGTGCCTCTCCTGCTAGCGAATTTAACCGGAGCGCTACGGCTTCTCACGGGATTAGGCTGGCCGATGATTTACGCGACCGCGGCATTTTTCCATCGCAGGCGCTTCGGAAAACCGCTCTATACTATCCAGCTCGAGCGGCACCACTCGGTAGAGGTGATCGGGCTCCTTCTCCCGCTGATCTACGTTGCGTTCATTTACTTCAAGGCATCGCTGACCGTAGTGGACGCCGGTGTCCTGGTTCTGATCTATTCGGCATACCTCCTGGCGCTCAGCCGGATGCCGCCGGAAGAGGCAGAGGGAATCGAGGAGTTAGAACGAATTCCGCGCTACATCGTGACGGCGCCTCGACCGCTCCGGATTGGTTTGATCGCTGGACTGTTTGTCGCAGGCGGCGCGCTCATTTATCTCTGCGCTGAGCCTTTCCTGGGTAGCTTGCTGGCGGTATCAGCCGTGCTCGGAATCCCCAGCTTTGTCTTCGTGCAGTGGGTTGCCCCCTTCGTCTCGGAATTTCCGGAAAAGGTCTCTGCATTTTATTGGGCGCGCACCGTCGATCGCGCTTCCATGGCGCTGATGAACATGGTGTCCAGCAATATCAATCAGTGGACACTGCTGACGGCCATGCTGCCCATCGTTTATTCGGTGAGCGTGGGCACGTTAACTCCCATCGTTTTCGACGAGACGCAGCAATTGGAATTGCTGATGACGCTGGGCCAATCGCTGGTTGGAATGCTCTTCCTGATGAACATGCAGCTTGCCTGGCGGGAAGCGGGAGTGTTGTTCCTGTTGTGGGGCGTCCAATTTGCGTTTTCCCCGGTCCCTCCCGGACCAGGATTCTTCGGGTACATCTCCACGCACATCCACCGATGGGTGACCCTGGCGTATCTCGGCTGGGCGACGGTCGAGTTGCTCCGGCTGTTTCTAAGGTGGCGGCATGCGACGGCCTTTGTGGTTTTTGCGGAAGTCTGGCGGGATCACATCAGGCGAAAAGCTCCCACTGCGCTAAAATGAAGGCGCATTCATGAAAGAACGGATTCGCTCGACCACGATTGTCTGCGTACGCAGAAATGGAAAAGTAGTGATGGCGGGCGACGGCCAGGTGACGCTCGGGCAAGAGGTATTGAAAGCCTCGGCCCGCAAGTTGCGGCGGTTGTATAAGGACAAGATCCTGGCGGGCTTCGCGGGTTCTACGGCCGACGCTTTTGCCCTGTTTGCGCGCTTCGAAGCAAAACTGGAGCAGCATAGTGGCAATCTACCGCGCGCCGTCGTTGAGCTAGCGAAAGAGTGGCGTACCGATAAGGCGCTGCGGCACCTGGAGGCCCTGCTGCTGGTGGCGGACGCGCAAAACACGTATATTGTGAGCGGGAACGGCGATGTGATAGAGCCGGATGACGAGATGGCGGCGATCGGATCCGGTGGTCCATTCGCAAAGGCTGCGGGAACGGCCTTGCTGCTGAATACCAAGATGGGCGCAAAAGAGATTGCGGAGAAGTCCATGAGCATCGCGGGAAAGATCTGCATCTATACAAATGAGAATTTTACGTACGAGGAATTGGGCTGATGGTGATCTATCTGCCTAGTCAGTCGCTTGAGGAATCTCCCATTTTGGACGAGTTGACCCCCCGCGAAATTGTCCGTGAACTCGACAAGTATGTCGTCGGTCAGGCCGACGCCAAACGTGCGGTCGCGATCGCGCTGCGAAATCGGATACGGCGGCAAAAGCTCGATCCTGAGATGGCCGAGGATGTGATGCCCAAAAACATCCTGATGATCGGCCCAACGGGCGTAGGGAAAACCGAGATCGCCAGGCGCCTTGCCAGACTGGCCAATTCGCCATTTCTGAAGGTCGAAGCCAGTAAATTCACCGAGGTCGGCTACGTCGGCCGCGACGTGGAAGCGATGATTCGCGATCTGGTGGATATCGCAATCGACCTGGTCCGGGAAGAGCGCCTGGAAGAGGTGGCCGAGCGCGCCGAACGGAATGCGGAGGAGCGCATTCTCGACCTGCTGATGCCGCCCCTGCCGGAGCCCACCGAAACCTCCGACCGGTCGCGCGAAAAAATGCGTGAGAAGCTGCGAGCCGGAAAGCTCGACGACAAGCTGGTGGAAATCGATGTGAAAGAGCGCGGTCCCACATTTGAGCTTTCCAGTAATAGCGGCCTGGAAGAAATGGACATCAATCTCAAGGATGTTCTGCCGGGTCTGTTTGGCCAGCGTACGAAAAAGCGCAAAATGCGCGTGAGCGAAGCGATTGAATACCTGGTTCAGGAAGAGGAGCAGAAGCTCATCGACATGGAGCAGGTCACCCGGGTCGCGCTGGAACGCGTGGAGCGGAACGGAATCATCTTCCTGGATGAAATCGATAAGATTGCCGGCCGCGAATCGGGACACGGGCCGGATGTCAGCCGGGAGGGCGTGCAGCGGGATATTCTGCCGATCGTGGAAGGCACGACGGTCAATACGCGGCACGGCTTTGTCCGCACCGATCACATTCTTTTCATTGCGGCGGGCGCCTTCCATGTCTCCAAGCCCAGCGATCTGATCCCGGAGCTGCAAGGCCGTTTTCCGATCCGTGTGGAGCTGAAGTCCCTCACCACCGAAGACTTCATCCGGATTATGAAGGAGCCGAAAAATGCTCTGGTGAAGCAGTATATGGCGCTGCTGGAAACCGAGGGTATCAAGCTCAGCTTCACCGATGACGCGCTGGAAGAGGTTGCCGGAATGGCGGCCAAGGTCAACGAGACGGCGGAAAACATCGGCGCCAGGCGCCTACATACGATTCTCGAAAAGATACTTGAGGAGATCTCATTTGCAGGCCCCGATCTGAAAAAGAAAACGGTGAAAATCGACGCAGCCTACGTACGCCTGCAGCTCGCCGACATTGTGAAGGACCAGGACCTGAGCAGGTACATTCTCTAGGCGAATGCGGGCGCTCCTGGTACCGCCGTTCGCCCTGCTGGTGGCCGGCTGCGGCTATATCGGCGAGCCATTGCCGCCGGCCCTCAATATTCCCGCGCGGATCACGGATTTAAAAGCGATCCAAAAGTTCGACACCATAGTCGTCAACTTCACGATTCCGGCTCTTACGACCGAGGGACTAGTGCAGAAAAAGCTCGGGCCGGTGGAATTGCGCATCGGCAGGACCGATCCTCCATTCCAGTTCAATGCATGGGCGGCTACGGCGAAGGCAGTGGAGGTGAAGGCAGACCAGCCCGGACCAGTGACCGCCTCCGTGCCGGCAGACGCCTTCGTGAACAAGGATGTGATTATCGCGGTCAGGACCAGCAGCCCGCGCGGCCGCTTTTCCGAGTGGTCCAATCCGGTTGTGGTGCACGTCGTCAGGCCGCTGGTGCCGCCGTCGGGACTCCAGGCGGAGACAAACCCGAAAGGGGTCCGCCTCAGCTGGAGTTCAGCCGGCGCCGCCGGCATCAGCTATCGGGTGTTCAAAGGTAAGGATGCGATTGCGACGGTTACCACCACTGAGTACCTGGACAGCGACGTGCAGTATGGCAAGGAGTACGCCTACTCGGTGCAGGCGATTCTAGGGGAAGCGCAGAGCGAGCCGGCAGGACCCGTACCCATCACTCCTGCCGACAAATTTCCTCCGGTTGTGCCTACGGGTCTAACCGCCATCGCGGGTGTGAACAGCATCGAACTTGCCTGGGACCGGAACACGGAATCGGATTTGAAGTCGTACGTGATCTACCGGGACGGCAGGCGGCTGGCAGAGATTCAGGAGGCGGCTTCGTACAGCGACAAGCAGTTGCAGCCCGGAACGAAATACCGGTATACGGTGAGCGCCGTCGATCAGGCTGAAAATGAGAGTGCGCAATCCATGCCGCTCGATGTGGTCGCTCCCTGATTTTGCGAGAAGAAAATGACCAGACACATACGTTACACAACCGAATCCGGCGCCATGCCGACGATCGCCGACGGTCCCGGCGTGAAGTATGGGCTTTATGAAGAGCTGCCGGAAGGGGCGCGTCTGCTGCCGCCCTGCTCACCGACGAAAATCGTGTGCGTGGGGCGCAACTATGTGGAGCACGCCCGGGAACTGGGGAATGAACCCCCGTCCGAGCCGCTGATCTTTCTCAAGCCCCCGTCCTCGCTCATCGCCCATAACGACGCGATTGTGTACCCGGCGCTTTCTCAAAGGGTAGATTTCGAAGGCGAACTGGGAGTTATCATCGGCAAGCGCGCCCGGCATGTGGACGCCGCGGCCGCCAACGCATACATTCTGGGGTACACCTGCGTGAATGACGTGACGGCGCGCGACCTGCAGAAGAAGGACGGCCAGTGGACGCGCGGCAAAGGCTTCGACACGTTTTGCGCCGTTGGCCCCTGGATGGTCCCGCGGGACGAGGTTGCGGTCGAAAAGCTGCGCATTCGAACGCTTGTGGACGGGCAGGTAAAACAGGACGCACCGGCGACGGATATGATGTTTTCCGTCGGTGATATAATCGCCTATGTCACGCAATTCATGACACTGGAGCCGGGTGACTTGATTGCGACAGGAACTCCGCCGGGGGTCGGCCCCATGCAGCCCGGAGCCACGGTCCAGGTTGAAATCGAGGGCATCGGCACACTCCAGAATTCAGTTATCCGAGGGTAATTACAGTGAAAATATTTCTCGATACCGCGAACCTTGACGAACTCAAGAAGGCCGCCGATTGGGGCATCGTCGACGGCGTCACCACCAACCCATCTCTCATCGCGAAGGAGGGCCGTCCGATCGAGGAGCAGATCGCGAAGATTTGCGAGATTGTGGATGGCGACATCAGCGCTGAAGTGGTCGGCACCGTCGCCGAAGAGATGGTGCGTGAAGGCCGCCTGCTGGCGAAAATACACAAAAACGTTGTGGTGAAGGTGCCATTGACTCGCGATGGTATCAAGGCATGCTCCACGCTCAGCAAGGAAGGCATCCGGCTGAACGTGACGCTCTGTTTCACTCCGGCTCAGGCACTGCTTGCGGCCAAGGCCGGCGCCTATATCATCAGCCCTTTCGTGGGACGCCTCGATGATATCGGACTGGATGGCATGGAGCTGATCCATGACATTGTTCAGATTTACGGCAACTACGGTTACAAGACGCAAATCCTGGCGGCATCACTGCGTAATACCAACCATGTGATCCAGGCGGCGAAGGCGGGCGCTGATATCGGCACGCTTCCTTTTAAGGTGCTGGATGGAATGTTCGCTCATCCGCTGACCGACAAAGGTCTCGAGCAGTTCCTGAAAGACTGGGGCAAAGTGTTCCAGGAAACTCCCGCAGCACGGTAAATGCGTTTTACGGTATCGCTGGCGATCCTTATCGCAGCCGCGCTCGCTGCAATCGGCCTCAGTTTCTGGCTGGTTCGCCGGTGGATTCCCAATGCCGCGGAGAAGGAGCGCCGCAGAAGGCTCCAGATACATTTACGGGGCCGTATGGGAGACGCCGTGATAACCGACGTGAGCGATTCCAATCTGTATTACTCCTACGCCGTCCGCGGAGTAGAGTACACTGCTTCACAGGATGTTTCCACGTTGGAACATATGCTTCCGGCCGATCCAGCGAGATTAGTTGGATCGGTGACTTTGAAGTTTTTGCCGAACGATCCGTTCAACTCCATTGTGGTGTGCGAGGAGTGGGCCGGATTTCGCCAGCAGGATGCACCTGTATTATTGAAAGGAGCTTAATAGATGAACCGAAAGAAGTCGATGTTTGCCGCCATGACAGCGTTCCTTTTACTAACCATAGTAAATGCCGCCGCTGTCGAGATGCCGAAAACCGTCATCCACGTGATTACCATTCAGTGGAAGGAGGGCGCGACGCCGGAGCAGATCAAGAAGGCGATCGGTGGCGTAGAAACCGCCGCGAAGATGTATCCAGGGATCAAACGCGTGTGGCTGCGATCCATCAAGGCCCAGGGCGAGGGCATCAAGAGCGCAGTCGTCATGGAGTTTGAAAGCGAGAAGGCGTTAAAGGATTATGTCGACAGCCCGGCACAAAAGGCCTTCTATGAGGTCTATCAGCCGGTGCGAGAGAAAAGCATTACCTCCGACATCACAAATTAACCTGGCAGTCTGATGATTGCCTGGGGCCGTTCCCTCCGTGCGGCCCCATTTTTTTGCAGCGGCCGGACAGGTAGAGTAGTAGGCGATGAAGAGCGCTCCAAGTAGTGCCGCCAATCCCTCTGAGAGCTTGGCCGGCCGCGTGGGACGGTATCGCTGGAAGATCTGCGCCCTCCTGTTTTTCGCAACCACCATCAACTATATGGACCGGCAGGTACTGGGGCTGCTTGCTCCTGAACTGCAAAAGTCCATTGGTTGGAACGAAGCTCAATACGGCTACATCGTAACCGCGTTCCAGGCCGCTTACGCGCTCTCCCTGCTGGGCGCGGGCAAGTTGATAGACCGTGTCGGAACGCGTACAGGGTACAGCATAGCCATCGTCGTGTGGAGCTTGGCATCCATGGCGCACAGCCTGGCCAGGAGCGCTTTCCATTTCGGCTTGGCGCGAATCGCGCTTGGCATCGGCGAAGCCGGAAATTTTCCCGCAGCCATCAAGACGGTCGCGGAGTGGTTCCCCAAACGGGAACGCGCGCTTGCGATCGGCATCTTCAACTCAGGGTCCAACGTTGGAGCGATTATTGCTCCCCTTACGGTTCCATTGATCGCGCTGCACTTCGGCTGGCGCTGGACATTTATCTTTACAGGCGCTTTGGATTTGGTATGGCTCATATTTTGGCTTGCGCTCTACCGTCCGCCAAATGAGAATGCCAAGTTGTCCCGTAACGAACGAGAATACATTCAGAGCGATCCGCAGGAGCCCGCCACCAAGATTGCCTGGGCGGGCCTGCTGCCGCGGCGCCAGACCATCGCATTTGCGGCCGGCAAATTCCTTACGGATCCGATCTGGTGGTTTTATCTCTATTGGCTGCCAAAGTTTCTGCATGCGCAATACGGTTTGTCGCTGGACAAAATCGGGTTGCCGCTGGTGGTGATCTACCTTTCGGCGGACGTTGGCAGCATTGGCGGCGGCTGGCTATCCTCCGCTCTGATACGGCGGGGCTGGACGCTGAACGCAGCACGAAAAACCACGATGCTCATTTGTGCGCTGTGCGTGACTCCGATTGTGTTTGCGTCGCGGGCGTCAGAAGTTTGGGTGGCTGTCGGTCTTATCAGTCTTGCGACAGCTGCACATCAAGGCTGGTCGGCAAATCTGTTTGCCTCAGCTTCGGACATGTTTCCGCAGCGAGCCGTGGGGTCGGTGGTTGGAATCGGCGGATTCGCGGGAGCAATCGGCGGAATGTTGCTGGCTGCGGCCGCCGGCAATATCCTTCAGGTAACGGGCAGCTATCTGTCGCTTTTCATCTTGGCTGGGTCGGCATACGTCCTGGCACTACTGATCATCCACGTGGTGGCGCCGCGAATGGCTCCAGCGGATATGGCAGACGCGGCCTAGTGCCCGCGTCAGGTGTTTTCCACAGAGGAGGGTTCGTCGTTAAGGAAAGTCCTACTGGTCCTCCCCCCATAAATCCCATCGATCAACCCCTTTATATTCTGCAAAGTTGTGAGTTTGGGGACTTCACGAAGTTTTGTTTGTCGAGTACAGTTACTAAGGGGCTGGGGACCTGCGCTAGAGGCGGTGCGCGATTCGCTTTAAAACACGCGATCCCCGGCTTCACCTTTCACCATTTTCACCGTCCGCGCCGAGCTGGAAAGACGCGCCTGCTATCATTTGGATAGAACCCCAAAAGTCCAAAGGAGAAGTCCCCAAGCATGGCAATAAAAGTAGGCATCAACGGTTTCGGACGGATTGGCCGGAACGTCGTTCGTGCCGGATTGCACAATAAAGACATCGAATTCGTTGCAGCCAATGACCTTACCGACACTAAAACGCTCGCGCACCTGCTGAAATACGACTCGACGCTGGGCCGTTTAAAGCACGATATCTCGATTGAAGGCACCACCATTCACGTTGGCGATACCAAAATAAAGATCTTTGCGACAAAAGATCCCGCGGAGATTGACTGGGCATCCCTCGGCGTGGACGTGGTGGTGGAATCGACGGGCCGGTTTACCGATGCGAATGAAGCCAGGAAGCATCTTCGCGGCAGTGTCAAAAAGGTCATCATTTCGGCGCCTGCAACGCATGAAGACGTCACCATCGTACTAGGTGTCAACAACAAGATGTACGATGCCGGCAAGCACACTGTAATTTCGAACGCCTCCTGCACCACGAACTGTCTCGGCCCTGTCGCCAAAGTGATTCACGAGAAGTTCGGCATCGAGAAAGGCTCGATGACCACTATCCACAGCTATACGAACGATCAGCCGGTGCTCGATTTTCCGCACAAGGATCTTCGCCGCGCCCGGGCTGCCGCCATCAACATGATTCCGACGTCTACCGGCGCTGCCAAGGCGATCGGTCTGGTGTTGCCGGAACTGCAGGGGAAACTGGATGGTTACGCAATGCGCGTGCCCACTCCGGATGTATCTGTTGTCGACCTGGTGGCCCTAACCACCAAGAACACCACCACCCAGGAAGTAAACGCGGTGTTGAAGGAAGCCGCGGAAGGTCCACTCAAGGGCATTTTGGAGTACACCACCGACCCGGTGGTCTCTTCCGACATGCTTCACAACTCCCACAGCTCCATCGTGGATGCCGGCCTCACGAAAGTGATGGACGGGAATCTCGTGAAAGTGGTTGCCTGGTATGACAACGAGTGGGGCTACTCCTGCCGCGTTGTTGACCTGATCTCATTCATCTCAAAGTAAAGCTAGTTCCTAACGAGCACGATCTTCACCGGACGGGATACGGCAGACACTAAATGACTGGAGCCTGCTCGTATCCCCTCCGCCTCCAGGCCTCATCTCAGTGATATAGTAATCCCACACGTATGGTTCCCCTGTGCTGCCGGTGGTTGGTGCTAGTCGCCTGTGCCTGGCTTCCCGTCGGAATGGCAGCGCCTTCGGGTAACGAATTGCTCGCTGCTCTCCTGGGCGGTGACACAGCCGCTGTCCGGCGTCTCATCAAATCGGGCGCTCCCGTGAATGCAGTGGACGATGTCCATTCGAGCGCGCTCATGTACGCCGCGCTATACGCGGATGTTTCCACCCTGCGTCTACTGCTGGACAACGCGGCTGACCCAAATCAATCCGATGATTCGGGTGCTACTGCTCTCATGTGGTCGATCCCGGATGTGGAAAAGGTACGGCTCTTGATTGGGCGCGGAGCCAAAGTCAATGCCGTCTCCACCCTAACGGGCCGAACGCCGCTGCTGATTGCGGCGGGGCAGCCAGGCGCCACTCCGATTGTCAAATTACTGCTGGAAAAAGGCGCGGATCCGAAAGTGCGCGACCGGGACGGTCAAACCACCATACTTCGCGCGGCCTACAACGGTGACGCGGAGACGATGAAATTACTACTTGCGCGCGGGGTGGACGTCAACGCAAGGGCCCGCGGCACAACCGCGCTGCTGGACGCAATAAATCGTAACGATGGCGTGATCGTCGACCTGTTACTGGCGCACGGAGCTGACGCAACGGCTCAAGACGATGACGGCTTTGGCGCCCTGGTATCGGCTACCTCCTATGCGGATCTGACGATCTTCCGGAAACTGATTGCCAAAGGCGCGGATCCCAAATTACGCGGGTCCTCCGGCGTGGATCTCATGCTGGCGGCTGCGGCAAGCGACACATCCCGCCCCGCCCTAATCAGCGAGCTGGCAAAGCTCGGCGCCGATCCAAGGCAGCGAGCAACAAATCTCCATATAAAACATGGGTTCGGAAAACAATCCGAGAGTCCCCTGGATTGGGCGAGCCGTCATGGTGACACGCCGGTGGCGCGTTTGCTCGCGGAGCTGACGGCAGAGAAGGCCACGAACGTGTCTTCGAGCGCGCCCCGTCTGCTCGGCGCCGCTGGCCCGCAGGAAGCCATTGCGAAGGCGCTACCCCTTCTATATAACGGCGGCCGCGAATTCTTTAAGCGCTCAGGCTGCGCATCGTGTCACCACAACCTGCTGCCGGCGGTCGCATTCTCGGCGGCAAAATCGAGGGGCATCGCGGTAGACGCACCAAGTGTACGGCAGAATTATCTGCAATCGGCTGCGTGGGTTAAGGGGAATCGTCAGAGCCTTCTACAGGATATTCGTTTTCCCGGAGGGGCGACCACCGCTGCGTACCTGCTGTGGGGACTGGAGGCGGACGGCCATCGCCGCGACTTGGCCACTGACGCGCTGGCGCATCACCTTGCTGCCTCACAGTCTCTCGATGGAGCCTGGCAGGTCCGCGCTGATCGGCCGCCCATAGAGTCGGGAAGAGTCACTCCCACGGCCATTTCTATCCGGGCGCTCGGTGCGTATACCATCCCTGGCCGCAAGGCTGAGTTCGAGACGCGAATCCGTCGAGCCGGAAAGTGGCTGGCTGACTACCCGGTGCGCACTGGCGAAGAGAAAGCGATGCAGCTTCTGGGCCTCGTCTGGGCAGGCGTGGATCGGCCATTGATCCAGGCCGCAGCCGCTAAGCTTGCCTCAGATCAGAGGCCGGACGGTGGGTGGGGACAATTGGACAGCTTGTCCAGCGACGCCTATGCGACGGGTCAATCCCTCTATGCTCTTCACAACGCGGGCCATCTCTCTGGCGACTCACTCGCCAAGGCGATTCGCTTTCTGCTGGCCACACAGCTGGCCGACGGCTCGTGGCACGTCCGCAGCCGTGCTTATCCTATCCAGTCAAAATATTTTGATACCGGTTTTCCGCACGGACGTGACCAATGGATC
>DATLBY010000035.1:0-16950 GCA_035526665.1 Bryobacteraceae bacterium | reverse complement strand
ATCTATCGGGTTATCTGGTTTGGCATGGTAATTACCGGAATCGGGTGGGGCCTGGTGGAGACGGTAATTAATCCGCTAACGACGACGCTTTACCCCGACGATAAGACTCACAAATTGAATGTGCTGCATGCCTGGTGGCCTGGCGGCATTATCATCGGCGGGCTGATCGGCCTGGGAATCGGGCAATTGAACATGGGTTGGCAGGCGAAGCTGTCAGTCGTGTTGATTCCGGCTGCTATCTTCGGCGTCGTCTGCCTCGGTACGAAGTTTCCCCCGACGGAACGCGTTGCCTCAGGCGTCACCGCCGGCCAGATGTTCGGCGAGCTTGGGCGGCCCATGTTCATCGTCTGGTTTCTGTCTATGTTCCTGACGGCTGCCTCGGAGCTAGCGCCCGGCCAGTGGGTGGACATCGCTCTCACGCGTACCGTCGGCATGCACGGGATTTGGCTGCTGATCTACGTCAGCGGGCTGATGTTTGTGATGCGTCATTTCGCCGGTGCGCTGGCCCATAAGCTCTCGCCCGTTGGTTTGCTCTGGTTATCCTGCCTGCTCGCCTCGATAGGGCTGTTGCTGCTGAGCATCGCCAATTCGCCTATCACCGGACTGCTCGCCGCCACCGTTTGGGGTACCGGCGTCTGCTACATGTGGCCGACCATGCTGGCTGCCTCTTCGGAACGCTTTCCTCGCGGGGGCGCCTTGCTGATGGGATTGATGGGTACGGCGGGAACGCTGTCGATTTATTTTGTGCTGCCGGCCATGGGATCTATCTTCGACAAAGCAAAGGTGGAGGCGGCAGGCGGAGTGGAAGCTTTCAGCCGGCTCGCGGGAGATGAGTTGAATCGGGTGCAGATGATTGCAGCCCAGACATCATTTCGCTACGTCGCCGCATTACCTGCGATTTTATTGATTGTCTTCGGTGTGATTTGGCTTTACGACCGGTCGAAAGGCGGGTACCGGCCCTCAAAGATCTGAAGGTCGCAGGGGGATGCCAAGCGAGAGGCGCCGGCATCCCTTGCCAGGAATTTACGGCTTTGATTTGGTTTTTGTCTGCACTTCGCCGTCAGACTTGACCTTGACTCGTTCCTTGTAGCTGCCGGTGTCATCATCTTTCACCGATGTCTTTTCCTTGTAGCTCCCGCCCGGTGTACGAACCTTAGTTTTGGATTTATGCTTACCGGTGGCATCCCTGGTTACCACCTTGCTGTCCGCTTTGTCTATTGAGCCGTCTTTATTGGTCTTAACCGTCGTGTCTTCTTTGTAGCTGCCGTCGGACGTCTTTACCTTGACTTTAGTTTTGTCGTCTGCCTGCAAACCGAAGGCGAAAACCAGGCCGAGCAAACCAATACTGAGCTTTTTCATAGTGATACTCCTGTCCAGAGGACGCGCCCTTGACCTAACCGTTTCCGGTTATTAGGAATCTTTAACGGCCTTGGCCGCCGCGCTGCTTATGATGCGAGCGCGTTTTGACCACAATGGGGGTTCCCTCAAATCCGAACCTTTCCCGTAACCGGTTGATTAGGAAGCGTTCCGCCGAAAAGTGCAGAGCATTCGGACGATCTGTGAACAATATAAAGGTGGGTGGGCGCAAGGACGCTTGGGTGATATAGAAAACCTTGATGGCAGGCTCGAACCGGAAAGTCTCCAGGAACCGATTTAACTCCCCAGTAGTCACCCGCTTGGAAGCTGAGTCGTAGGCCTGCTTGATCAGCGGAAAGATCTGCTGGACTCCCAGGTTGTTTTTGGCGGAAAGAAAAGTAACTGGCGCGTAATCCAGGAACTTCAGCTCATCCCGGATTGTCGCGGAGAATAAACGCTTATTGTCGTTGGCGACAGCATCCCATTTGTTGACGCACAGGATCACGGCGCGGCCTTCCTCATGCGCGTAGCCGGCAACAGTGGCGTCGTGTCCCAGCACGCCCTCGGTCGCATCGATCAGCAGCAGGACTACATGCGCCATGCGAATGCTCCGGCGAGCCATCACCACGCTCATCTTCTCCGCCATCAGCTTGGTTTTGCCCTTACGGCGGATGCCGGCGGTATCGAGAAAAACGAACTCAATACCATCGTGAATTACGGTTTCATTCACAGAGTCGCGCGTTGTACCCGCAACGGGAGACACGATGGACCGCTCCTCTCCGGCAAGCGCATTCAACAGCGTCGATTTTCCAACATTCGGCCGGCCGATAATGGCCACACGGATCTTGGGCAGAGCCTCTGCTTCGGCGATATCCTCACTGTCCGCCTCGCTTACGGGAAATCCCTTGGTGACGTGATCGAGCAGATCGTCGAGGCCCAGGCGGTGCTCGGCGGAGACGCCAAAGACGTCTGCAAAGCCCAGCCGGCGGAACTCATCCACTAGAGATTCACGGGAAGCGCTGTCGATCTTATTGACTACCAGCGATACCGGTTTCCCGAGTCTTTTGAGCATCTGCGCCAAATCGCGGTCAATGCCGGTGATCTCGGTACGCCCGTCTATCACGAAGATGATATGGGAAGCAGTTTCTAACGCGAAACGGGCCTGTTTCAGGATCTCGCTGGGAATCAGTTCGTCATCGTTCGGGATAATTCCTCCCGTGTCGATAATCTCGAACTTTCGCCTTCGGTGAGTTCCCTCGCCGTAAATACGATCCCGCGTGATGCCGGGCTCATCGCCGACAATGGATCGGCGCTCTCGGGTTATAGCGTTGAAAAGGGTGGACTTGCCTACGTTGGGTCTGCCTACAACCACCACAGAAGGCAGACGCGTGGGCTCCGTCATGCGATTTCATGATAGCAGAGCCTGTCCCAGCGACCCAATTCGTGAGATTATAGAATTTAGTACGTCTGGAAGGCAAACCAAACATTTTGAACAAGAATCCTGAACGCAACCCGTCTACCCGCAACATCGCCATCGTCGCGCACGTCGATCACGGAAAAACCACGCTGGTGGATGCCATGCTCAAGCAGAGCGGGCTGTTCCGCGCCAATGAAGCGACCACTGACCGCATGATGGATTCGAACGAACTGGAGCGCGAACGCGGCATCACCATCCTCGCCAAGACTACCGGCGTCCGCTACCACGACGTGAAAATCAACATCGTCGATACCCCGGGCCACAGTGATTTTGGCGGAGAGGTGGAGCGCGCCCTGAAGATCGTTGACGGCGTCATGCTCCTGGTGGATGCCAGCGAAGGGCCGCTGCCTCAGACACGCTATGTGCTGATGAAGGCGCTCGAAGCGCACTTGCCTCCGATTGTCGTCATCAACAAGATTGACCGTCCCGACGCGCGTATTCCCGAAGTGTTGGACGAGATCTACGATCTGTTTATCGATTTGGATGCCACGGAGGATCAGCTCGATTTCCCGGTGATCTATACCAACGGCAAAGCCGGTATTGCCAAGCTCAAGCTCGAGGATGAATCCGATGACTTGCGGCCTTTATTCGAATCCATCCTGGCAAACATCCCAGGCCCGGCCGGAGATCCTGATGAGGTTCTGCAGTTGCTGGTCGCGAATCTCGATTACAGCGATTATCTGGGCCGGCTGGCAATCGGGCGCGTCTTCAATGGCACCCTGCACATAGGCGACGACGTGGGCATCGTAAAGCTCGACGGGACGCTGCAGAAGACCCGCATCACGAAGATGTACTCTTTCGAGGGCCTCAAGCGCGTGGATGAGACCATCGGGCGGCCGGGCGACGTTCTGGCGATAGCCGGCGTCGAGGGGATCACCATCGGCGAGACAGTTACCAGCGCCGAAACCCCGAAGGCGCTTCCCAGAGTGCAAATCGACGAGCCCACCATAGCGATGACCTTCATGGTGAACACATCGCCGTTTGCGGGCAGGGAAGGCCAGTACGTTACTTCCAGAAACCTACGTGAGCGGCTGGAAAAAGAGCTTCTCACCAACGTGTCTATCAGAGTGGAAGAGGCCGGCGGCCCGGACGCCTATAAGGTAATGGGGCGCGGGGAACTGCAGCTTGCCATCCTGATCGAGATGATGCGGCGCGAAGGTTACGAATTGATGGTCGGAAAGCCGCAAATCCTCACCAAAACGATCGACGGGAAAGTACATGAGCCTGTTGAACTGCTGGTGATCGATTGTCCCGAGCAGTTTGTGGGTGTGGTGATTGAGAAGATCGGTACACGAAAAGGCAAGATGAGCAAAATGGTGAACAATGGCTCGGGACGCGTTCGCCTGGAGTTCCATGTGCCATCGCGCGGGCTCATCGGGCTGCGCAGTGAGATGCTGACCGATACCAAGGGTACTGCCATCATGAATTCCTTATTCCATGGGCATATCGAGTGGCAGGGGGAGATCGAGACCCGGCCCACCGGCTCCCTGGTGGCGGACCGCTCCGCCAAGGCGACCGGGTATGCGATGTTCAACCTGCAGGAGAGGGGCGAACTGTTTATCTCTCCGGGCACTGAAGTGTATGAGGGCATGATCGTGGGAGAAAATTCCCGTACCGCCGATCTGGATGTCAACATCGTCAAGGAGAAGAAGCTGACAAACATGCGGGCCTCCTCGGCCGACGAGGCAATCCGCCTGGTTCCGCCCAGACTCCTGAATCTGGAGCAGGCAATCGAGTTCATCCGGGAGGATGAGTTCGTGGAAGTGACGCCGCAGTCGATTCGCCTGCGCAAGCGCGTCCTGAAAGCCAATCAGCGGTAGCCTGAGAGTAGCCGCTCCATGCACAGGATCGCCATCACATTCGCCAACGCGGAAAAGGCAGAGCCATATGAAAAAGCGATCCGCCTGGTTGGTCTGGAGCCTGTGCCGAATCCGGATTCCCTGGCAGGCCTTGGCGGCCTGTTGCTGACGGGCGGCAGCGATCTCGATCCCGCGCTTTACCACCAGCAGCCCCACCCTAAGACCGATCGGCCAAACGAGAAGCGCGACCGCCGCGAGCGGCGGTTGCTGGACGAGGCTCTCCGCGAAAACAAGCCGGTGTTTGGGATCTGCCGCGGTTTGCAGCTCTTTAACGTCCATCATGGCGGGTCCCTGCTCCAGCACATCGAGAGCGGCGCGCACAGCGTTAAGACGCACGACCCCGCGCAGGATGTGCACCCGGTGAAGATCACACCGGGAACCCGTCTGGCTGCAATTGTGGGACGGAGCGAATACCCGGTCAACTCTCGCCATCATCAGGCGATTGCGGAATTAGGGGAGAAGCTGTGCGTTTCCGCGGTAGCGCCGGACGGTATGATCGAAGCGGTGGAGCGTCCCGATCAACACTTCGCGCTGGCGGTCCAGTGGCACCCCGAGGATCGTTGCTTCAAAGTTGCAGAGGAAAAGAGGCTTTTTGAGGCCTTTGCCGCTGCCGTGCGTTCGGAGTAGCCGCAATGGCGTCGCCTACGAAGGCTCCTACTGCCCGCCATTTTTTTTCGCGGCATGGCGTTCTCTCGCGCTGGCACCCCAACTATGAACATCGTGCCGGACAGCTCGAAATGGCCGAAGCCGTGGAATCGGCCCTGGCGGACAAACGGCATCTGATCGTCGAAGCGGGCACCGGCACCGGGAAGACCCTCGCGTATCTGATTCCGGCTATTCTCTCAGGGAAACGAGTGGTCATCTCCACCGGAACAAAAAATCTGCAGGAACAGCTCTTCTACAAAGACCTGCCTTTTCTGCAGAAGCATCTCTCCCATCCCGTGAAGGTCTGCTACATGAAGGGACGTGGCAACTTCGCCTGCCGTAAAAAAATCTACGATGCCGAGAAGTCGCCCATCCTGTCAGGCATGGAGGAGATCGCCGATTTTCAGATTATCCGGGAGTGGGAGCGAAGCACGGCAACCGGTGACCGGGCGGAGATCGGAACGCTCCCTGAAGGCAGTTCCACCTGGGGCAAGATCGATGCCCGGCGCGATCTGTGCACCGGTCAGAAATGCGAGCAGTTCGAGCGCTGTTTTATCACCCAGATGCACCAGCGCGCTGCCGAAAGCGACCTGATCATCGTCAATCATCATTTGTTTTTCGCCGACCTTGCCCTGAAAGGCGAAGAGTTCGGCTCGATCATTCCCGAGTATGCCGCCGTCATCTTCGACGAAGCGCATGAAATTGAAGACATCGCGGGCCAGTATTTCGGCGTCGGCGTCAGCAATTTCCAACTCCAGGACCTCCTGCGGGATATCGCCGCGCTGGCGCGCCAGAAAAACTTCGGATCCGATGAATTGGACCAGATTCAGGCGATCACGGAACAGGTTGCCGCCCAGTTCTTTGGCCTGTTTGGAAGCACGGAGGGCAGGACCGGGTTTCGGGAGCACGAGGCATTTATCGCCCGCAATCACGAGGCGTACGATAACTTCCACCGTGCGCTGGACCTTGTCGTCCTGCAACTCCAATCGGTTCAGAGCGGTCCGGAGGAACTGATACCGCTCTACCGGCGCACGCGCGAGTATGCGGAAAGACTGAAGGTCTGGATGGGCGGCGCCGAACCGTCGCTGGTCTACTGGGTGGAGCGCCGCGGACGGGGTGTATTTCTGCAGGCGACGCCGATTGATGTATCCAGCTTGCTCGACGCGAAGCTGTTTGGCACGGTCGACACCATTGTGTTGACCTCGGCCACGCTCGCTGTGGCCGGCAGCTTTGAGTTTGCTGGAAATCGTCTGGGGTTTCGCAATGCCCGCTCGTTGATTGTGGACGGGCAGTTTGACTACGGAAAACAGGCGCTCTTGTACGTTCCTCAAGGCCTGCCGGATCCGCGGACCCCGGGCTTTACCGCGTCGGCGAGCGAAGAGATCCTGCGCATTCTCGCGCTGAGCCGCGGCCGGGCATTTGTCCTGTTCACCAGCTACTCACAAATGCGCCTGGTCTACGACCGGGTGTCCTTGGAGATCGAATATCCGACGCTGCTCCAGGGCAGCGGCCCTCGCAACGCGCTGCTTGAGGAGTTTCGCGCGACGCCGAATTGTGTCCTGTTTGCCACCTCCTCTTTTTGGCAGGGTGTGGATGTTCAGGGCGAGCAGTTGAGCTGTGTCATCATTGACAAACTGCCTTTTGCGGTGCCGAGCGATCCGGTTGTGGAAGCGCGCATCGCTTCGATTCGGGATGCCGGCGGAAATCCCTTTTACGATTATCAGATCCCGCAGGCGGCCCTCGCGCTCAAACAAGGGTTCGGAAGATTGATTCGAAGCACCGCCGACAGAGGGGTCCTTGCGATCCTCGACAACCGGATTACCAGGCAGCGGTACGGGCAGCTGTTTTTCGACAGCTTGCCCGATTACGCATTTACAACTAAGCTGAGTGAGGTGGAAGAGTTTTTCAATGTTTGAAGTATCAGTAGAGCAGACCTTCGCCGCCGGGCACGCCTTGCGCAACTATAAAGGCAAGTGCGAAAACGTCCACGGTCACAACTATAAAGTCCAGATCACCATCGCGGGAGAACGATTGAACTCCATTGGCCTGCTAGTGGACTTCCTTGAGGTCAAACGCCTCATGAAGGGTGTCGTCGATTACCTGGACCACCAGTTCATCAATGATTTGCGTCCGTTTGACACCCTTAATCCATCCGCCGAAAACATGGCGAAGTATTTCTACGATGAAGTGAGCAGAGGAATTGAGGCGAGCGAGCCTGAAGTCCCCGTGCGGATTGCTCAGGTGAAAATTTGGGAAACAGACGTGACTAATGCCGTGTACCGGCCGCTCTAGCTTACCGCCCGAAGAACGCAGCATTCTTCTGCGTAAAGTCGGACCATTTCTCAGGTAGATCGTCTAAAGCGAAGATCGCCGATACCGGACAGACGGGAACACACGCGCCGCAATCAATACACTCCACGGGATCGATATAGATAAGTTCTTCGCTCTCAAAACGCGGATCGTCCTTCTTCGGATGAATGCAGTCCACCGGGCAAGCGTCGACGCAGGCCGTATCCTTGGTTCCAATGCAGGGTTCTGCAATTACATATGCCATGTGTTTTAACCTTTTGCCGTTGCGTTGCAGGCGTAAGAGGTGAACCCTATAGATAACACACTGCCGGTGCGTACTTCAATCAGCGTGATCGAACTTGGACCTAGCCGCCCGTAAACCTCTCCAGGTCAAGCGAAAGAACCGGTGCCGGCACGTCCGGCAACGGTAAGGCGTGAGCATAAACACACGCAGCAAGTGGTCCAGAAATCCGCTTTCTTGCGACTTCCGGATATTGCTCCAGCCACACTTTGAACACGAATTTCGCAATGCGCTCATACCCTAATCAGTAGACGCAGCGATCCCTTCCTCTTACCAGATTTAATGTGAAGAAGGAGTCATCATCGGATGGATAGGGAACACACATCGAGAGTGTCCACTGCAAACGGTTAGGCAAATAGGTCCAGTGGAATGAACCATCTACAATGGTCAGTGATGATACCGAAAGTTCGAAAAGCGGTGTTTCCCGCCGCCGGCCTGGGCACGCGCTTTCTCCCTGCAACCAAGGCGCAGCCGAAGGAGATGTTGCCGTTGGTGGACAAGCCGCTGATTCAGTACGGCGTCGAAGAAGTGATTCATTCCGGCATTCAGAACATCATCATCGTCACGGGGCGAGGAAAGGCATCGATTGAAGACCATTTCGACGTAAGTTTTGAACTCGAGCATCTGCTGGAATCGCGCGGGAAGAAAGATCTGCTCGCCTCTGTCCGGAGCGTTTCGGACATGATTGATATCTCCTATGTCCGCCAAAAAGAGGCACTTGGATTGGGCCATGCTGTATTACGGGCAAAGGAGCTGGTCGGTTCCGATCCGTTCGCGGTCGTTCTCTCGGACGATGTGATCGATGCGGAAATCCCGTGCATGCGGCAACTGCTGGACGTTTACGAATATTTCGGGGCTTCCGTGGTGGCGCTGATGGAAGTTCCGCGGGAGAGTATTTCGGCTTACGGCGTCGTGGACGCTGAACCGGTAGCGCACAACGGATCCAAAGATCGGCTGTACCGCATTCAGAACATGGTTGAAAAGCCTAAGCCCTCGGAAGCGCCGTCTAATTTGGCCATCATCGGCCGCTATGTACTCACACCGGAGATCTTTACGTCTATCGAATCGGTCCAACCGGGGTCGGGCGGAGAAATTCAGCTGACAGACGGGCTAAAGCACCTCCTCCGGAACCGGCCGGTTTATGGGTACCGCTTCGAAGGTACCCGTTATGACGCAGGCGACAAACTCGGGTTCTTAAAGGCAACTGTGGAGTTTGCTTTAAAACGCTATGATCTCGGAGCTCCTTTCCGTGAGTACTTGAAAACTCTGTCTTTATAAGGCAAGCGTGAGCGCGATTCCAATCGAACTTCCGGTCAAGGCGAGCGAGGCCGCGGCGTTGGCGGACCTCATCTTTCAGCAATTGGAAGGACGTCCCTTGAATGATGAAGTGCGCCTGCGGTTGCAGGGCCGGTTGGGAGTCCTGGGCCTTACCAGCATTCACCCGTACTTCGGCTCACTGCAGCAGGATCCGGTTCACTCGTCCAGTTATTTCCTTGCGGTGGATGCCGTATCGGGGGGAGTACGCCGTCCCCTGCTGCTGCGCATGGCACTGTCCTCCGCGCCTGCCAGCGCGCTGTTTCCCGAATCGATCTTAATTGGCCGGATGCGTCCGGGGGGCGGCCGCGAGGTGGTGGTGAACGCAATTCCATTTTCCTCCACCGATCACGCAAATATCCGCAAGTTCGCGGAAGAGGTGGACCGGGCATTCCTGCCGCGCCCGCAGGCCGCGCTGCCCGCAATTGCGGCCGGAAACCGCCATCCGGAAATTAGTCTGCCTGCGGCCTTCGACGCCTTCCGCACCATCTCCAAGACGCTCGGAGTAAATATGGCGTCCACGGTGCAACTATCGGCCAGCCGCGAGATGGCTACCGCCGCCGCTCTCGAGATACGTGACGGTGAAGATCCCTTGGCCCCTGGCCACACTCGCGTCTCAGTGGATCACCTTTACCACGCCGGGATATGGGCCGCCATCCGCTCGGGCTGGCGAGAGGGGTATGCGGCAGAGGTGGATCATCTGATCGTGTCCGGCAGCACTGCCGAGGAGATGAATGCCTCTATCGCCGCCGTGCGGGAGTTGATCGATGCGGCTGCCGGTTTCGCGAAGTTCACCATCGACACATCCCGGCTCTTCCAGATACAGGCCGACGTCAGGTCGGTAGAACACTGGAACGTCAATGAGATTAGCGAGATTTACCAGCAGGCGTTGGAACCTGAGGACCGGGAACAGCTCGAATCCAGTTTTGCCGTGCCTCTGGTGGTGGGCGCTCGAACCTATGATTTCACCCGCGAGGAAATCCGCCGCCTGGCGGTAAAGTTCGGCCAAAGCCTGCTGCTGACCGAACAACTCTACGATTTTATTCAAAGTGCTAAGGCAGGGCAGAAATCTTGGAAGCACTTCGATTTTGAGCCATCCATAGACGAGGCGGAGACGCTGACCACGCCCAGGGAGATGATTTTTTACCTGAGCTGGCTGAAGGCGCGGGGCCGGCCCGCGCAACTGATTGCGCCCAATCTGGGATTCAGGCGCAGCCAGCCTTATCCGGAATCGCTGGCGGAACTATCGCGTTATGCGGAATATAGCTCGTGGCCGGAGCTTTTACCCAGGGTAAAAAACGAGTTTGCGGGCGATGCGGTAGCCGAATTGAGCGACCGGCTGGAGGAACTAGCGGGCATCGCGCGCCATTTCAACGCGACGTTAAGTATTCACCACGGCAGCGGCAAACAGGCCCATGTCATCCAGCAGATCGGACGGACCACCGGCGGCCGCGTGAATTACAAAATATCCGGGGAACTGCAGCTTCAGCTGTTTGACGTGCTCTCGGAGGAGAGCCCCAGATCGCCCTGGCGGCTGCTGTATGAGCGCATGGTGGCCCGCTGCATGGAGTTTGCTGCCCGGGGAGCCTTTCCGGGTGGCGCCCACCTGCCGGAGGAGAAGGCAGACTCCTACCTGGGCGACCCGGATCGCGGCCGCACCGACGGCAACCTTTTCCTGATCTTTTGGCTAGGCTACGTTGTGGGCAGCCGCGACGTAAACTGTCCCGACGGCGACACGCGATTCTTCAAGGAGAAGCTCGACGGGCTTCCCTTCGACCTCGTGAAAGAAGTACGCCGCCGCAATACGCGCTACATCGTCTGGCTGGCCGAGAACCTCCGCTCTTGAACCGGACGTGATTAGATAGACGAAGATGCTTCGCCGAACATTCCTCTCAACTACTACTGCGGCGCTCGCCCAACCTCCCGCTAATCTTCCAGTGAAACTGGGCATTGATCTCTTTAGCATTCGATCCTCCGGCTGGACTCCCTTTCAGTACCTGGATTATTGCGCTAAGTTAAACGCCCGGGTGGTTCACTTCTCGGAAACTCGTTTTCTGGGCAGCCTGGAGGATGCAAATCTTCGCCAAGTTCGGGCCCATGCCGAAAAACTAGACATTGAAATAGAGATTGGCACCAAATCGATCTGCCCCTCCTCCAAATCTTTTGTAGCTGCCGAAGGCTCCGCTGAGCAACAGCTGGAGCGGATGATCGTCGCCGCCAAAACAATCGGCTCGAAAATTATCCGCGCTGTGCTTGGGACCATGGCCGATCGCAGCGGGCCCATTCCCATCGAAGGGCATATAGAGAATACGGTCAAAGTTTTGCGGGCGATGCGAACGAGGCTTCAGGATCAGGGGTTGAAGGTCGCAATCGAGAACCACGCGGGCGATATGCAGGGCCGCGAATTAAAATTGCTGATCGAAGAGGCGGGGAAGGACTTTGTGGGCGCGTGTCTGGATTCCGGCAACCCACTGTGGACCATTGAGGATCCGCACCTAACGCTGGAAACCCTGTCGCCGTATGTGCTCACGAGCCATATACGCGACACTGCAGTGTGGCGAGTTCCAGAGGGTGCGGCAGTGCAGTGGACCCGTATGGGGGAGGGAAATATCGGGATCGACGATTATGTCCGCAAGTATGCCAGTCTCTGTCCCGGTAAAGCGCTCTCACTCGAGATCATTGTCACCGGACCCCGGAAATTCGCCTACTTGACGCCGCAGTTCTGGGAGGCATACAAGCGCACCCCAGCTTGGGAATTCAGCCGCTTCGTGGCCCTTGTGGATAAGGGGACACCAAAGCCGGCCCCGCCTCCAGCAGCAAAGGATCAGGCAGGCGAGCGCGAAAGGGCCGATCTGGAGGCGAGCCTCGCCTACACTCAGAAGTTACTTCATCTTTAGGGAAGCGAATTTGCGTCATAAACTCCTCATACTGCTTCTGATTGCTTCCGTCGGCTCCGCGGCTTTAGTCAACGATGTCCGGTCGGCCATCGCAGAGAACAACTTCACGCACGCCGAAAATCTGATCCGTAATTATCGGAAGCAGAGCGGCACGACCCCGGAGATGCTCGAAGCGCTATCGTGGATGGCGCGCGCGGAGTTCGCGCGGAAGCAGCTGGATGCAGCGGAAAAGCACGCGGTCGAGACTCAGAATCTGGTTGCCGAATATCTCAAACGGCGCCCCGGGGTCGATGCCGAGAATCACCTCCCAATCGCCCTCGGCGCGGCTATTGAGGTAGAGGCCCAGGTAACAGCCGCGCGAGGGGAACGGGATCAGGCAGTCACGTTTCTCCGAACGCAACTGGCCGCCTACAGGAATACTTCGATCGCCACGCGCATACAGAAGAACATCCACCTCTTAAGCCTGGAAGGCAAGCCTGCACCCGCATTAGATACTGGCGAATATCTGGGCGTTAAACCACCCACCCTGGCGAGTCTGAAAGGAAAGGCGGTGCTGTTGTTTCTCTGGGCGCACTGGTGCGGCGACTGTAAGAATCTGGTTCCTGAGCTGGCCAGGCTGGGCAACGATTTTAGCGCGCGCGGCTTGGTCGTGATCGGTCCCACGCAGCGCTACGGTTATGCCGAAAGAGGCCGCGACGTAGTACCGGCGGAAGAGCTGAAGTACATCGACGCGATACGCCGCCAGTTTTACGCTCCGCTCCTGACGATGCCCGTGCCCGTGAGCCAACAGAATTTCCTCAATTACGGGGTAAGCACAACGCCGACCCTGGTTCTCATCGACCGTAACGGGACGGTCGCAATGTACCATCCCGGCCATATGAGCTACGAGGAGCTCAGCCGCCGAGTGAATCGGGTTTTACAGGCAAAATAGCCGGATCGCGGCTTATTTCACGACGATCTTTTCTACCGATTGGTTGTCGTATTCGTCGCTGACTCTCACGGCAAGTGTCTGTTCGCCTTTTGCCGGAGCCTCAAAGGTCAACACGTAGTCAAGTTCGGGTGAGTCCGATAAACGCGTAGCTGGCTGGACCACAACCCAGTCCGAGCCGTTTACCGAATACTCCGCCTTTTCGATCACGCTCAGATTGTCTTTTGCCTTCCATCGTGCCGTGATCTTCTGCACCGTGCGTGACGCAGCAAGTCCCAGGATTTGCGGAGGGGTGTTGTCGATCAGTAGCGGATCTGAAACGATCTCGCGCGTAAGAGCCTGCTCCGGCGGATTGCCGGGAGCGTCGGATACAGTCAGCCGCAGGCGATACTCTCCATCCGGATAGGCGGTCGAATCCCACGTGAGATGTTTTTCTTTCACTTTGTCTTTCAGAAGTTTCCACTCCGTCTCACGCACGCCCCGAATTTCTACGCGGAAAATCAGATCGTCGCCGTTTGCGTCGGACGTGGCCCAGCGCGCTCCAGCAGATCCCTTTGCAAACTGTAGGGTTTGACTGCCGGACGATAACGCGTCAATGGATACAGAGGATGTCCGTTTATGGGTGCCCAGGGCAGGTAGTGTAATGCTCGGCGCTGAGGTCAAAGTAGCCGTCGAGGGAGCCGGAAAGCGATAATTGGGTGGAGTAATCTCAATCTCATCGATTGCCGGCGCGACATTTTTCCCCATGTAGGCGACATCTACTTCGCTCACGTCGGGGGATGCACCGGCGGGGCCGGCATTCAACGTCAGCTTGTATTGCAGGAATCGTGCCGACGGCGAGGATACACGGCCATTTTTGTCCAGCGAAGCCCACGGGCTCCAGTTCTTCTGTGGCCGGTCGAGATTGCCGCTCCTCGTTTGGAAGGCAATGTTGCCGCCGGCCAGGTCCGCCTTGTAAGCCAGTCTGCCCCAATAGGAAAAGAAGCCGGCATCCAACGGGTCGCTCTCAAACGTGCCTTGTTTTTCCGTGTCTGGACCAATCTGGTAGACCTTGCCGATATTGCCCGTAACGGCGTATAGCCGGCCTTTGGACCCGCGAGCGAAGCCCGTAACCTGCGTGGGAACGGCATTAATCAGGAGGGAAAAGGCGTTTCCATTTTCAACCCTATAGATATTTCCCTTGTTTCCTGTTCCCAATACCGGTCTCTCGTTCGCGTCGAAACCGATGGCATAAACGATGTCCTGCGGATGAGACCATATTCTCCGCGCGAAGTTGTCCGCTTCAATTCGGTAAACTTCAGAGCCGCCGGAGACCCCGGCACTCGAGGCGCTGGGGGCCGCAGGCGGAGGTGTAGAAGATCCTGTCTGCATGCGCTGCCCGCCTCCCGGTGCTGTCGGCGATGGAAGGGATGGCAGCGATAGCTGGAGCGCCGGAGCAGAGCGGTCTGACGCAGAAGCGCGCGATCCTACCGCCGCTGCATAAATAGTTCCGTCGCGCGACACGGATACCGCGGTGACTTCGCGCTTATCTGCCTGATAGAGGACAAAACCCTCGCCAGCCGGCGAAATCCGTAACACTAGACCGCCTGGTTCCGTTCCTACGATGAGATTGTCTTTCCCGTCGATTGCCAGCGAGCGCGCATGCGTCTCTTCCGTGCGGAAGAAGATGCTGCCTTTCCCGTCCGGGGTCACGCGATGAATCTCTCCGCCATCGCCCGTCGCAATGAACAGCTCTCCCTTCGTATTGAAGGCCATCGCCCATATGTACTTTGCCTTAGGATCGTAAAATAATTCCGGTTTACCCGCTCCGGTGATCCTGTAAATCTTCGCGTCGGGCGCGGTGGCGGCGTAGACCCGGTCTTTTGCATCCACGGCCAAAGCGTGAATTTCCATGCCGGGAAGGTCCGCCAGGGTTCTCGATTTTCCATTCGTGTCCACCGCGAACAGCTTGGCGGTGGAAGCGCTCGGCCCGCCGCCGCCGGCATAGAGCGTGCCCTTGGAATCTTCCGCGATGGCCCACAGATACGGAACTGCGGAATCGAAAATTTCCCGGAAGGAGGGAGCGAGTGTCAGGCGGCCGTCGCTGCGCACCGACACATTTTTGGAAGTCCCCTTCTCAAAGTCTGCCTGTTCGTTTTGAATCCACGTCTTGGTTTCGACGGCATAGCTAGATGGCGCAGCCGTGGCGGCGGCCAGAAGGAGCGACCAGAATTTGTGCATTTTCGAGGTTATTTTACGGTAATTTTGAGCGATTGACTACCATTGACGACCTGCTCAAAGGGAATCGACATCTGTACTTGCGCGCTCTCAGAAGAGCTGACGAAGGGCCGGTTCGCCGATCGTCCGCTTTGCATCACGTTCAGTACGGAGGCAGGCAGACTGGGCAACGTCTTATCGTCGTCGTAGAAAGTCGGCCGAGACTGCACCAGTGACACATAAAGCCGGCTGTTGGTGCGCTCCTGATTGATCAGCGAAACGGTTTCGGGCAAGTCGATGAATCGATTCGCCTGTCCAGCGAAGCTCTGCATACGGTTCAGCGTTTCGGCATCGCTCAATAGGATCCGGTGGTCTCCCTTGGGCAGGCCCGCTGGAATTCGTACCAGGAACTCCTTCTCAATGCGCTCGCCGCGGTAGGGACGAAGGTACACTTTAACTGGCACTTCCGTGCCCGGTTGGACCTCGTTGGTCGCCACCCACGCATTTTCGATGCTCGCAATGCGCCGTTCCGGCAAAAGATCAATGGTGGCATTCACGCGCCTCAACTTCGGATTGGTGACCGAGTTGCCGAAAAGCCGGTTGAACTTGTCGCCCCACCACCCGGCAAGCAACATCGAAGCGGGTACCGGAAGCTCACTGGGTGCGAGCATTGTATTCAGCGAAATATTGGGCTGGCCGTCCAGTTCCACCTCGCCGCTGAGACGGTAAGTAGCCTCCTCGGCGAAATCGTTCATGCCGGAGATGGAATTGAAAAGAGTCACCATCATCAGGTAGGGGGTCCACTTCTGCTGCACAAAAACGTTGAAATGAAGCGTTTTTTCCTTCCGAATCGCGTCTTTTTCGCCGAAAGTACGCACCTTTACGTCGACCGGTATCATTTGTGAGGTTGCGCCCAGTTCGCCCATGATCCCGCTGTGCCGGTCCTGCTTTAATGCGCCCACAATCTCCGTGGCATTCGCAAATTTATTGGGCTGGAAGGCCGATGCGAGCACGGTGAGAACCTCGCCCTTGCTCATCGGCATATCGACCGGACCCGTGTTGAACATAGGATGCCCGAATGCCAGTACGCGCTTGCCGTCGTTATAGGTCACGGTGCCCAGAGCCGTCACGTTCATATCGCCCGATACCAGGACACCGGCCACGGATTCGCCCGGTTGCAGCGAACTCTGCCATCCGGCGGCCGGTTTGGAGGTTGTCAGATTGCCTCCGGCCCCACCCTGCACAGCCTGGATTCCCATCTGCTGAAACATGGGGCCGAATTCCCGCAGCGTCTCTGCCTGAAAGCCCGAGAAGGCAAGCGGCGTCTCGATCGGCACCATCATGGCGCCAGCGGGGAGAATGCCGGAGGCGCCCGCCGACACAGCCTTCGAGAGGAGGTCGCCGGGCACTTGAATACCCGCCCGCGCCTGTACTTTGTCCGGACTCACCGCATCTGGCGGCCGGGACGAGTCATAATCGTTGATTTCGAGCATCAATTCGATCGGCGTGATGCCGCAAATCGCATCCGGCGAAAAAACGCTGATCCGGAGGGCTACCGCGCCAATGAGCTTACCGTCCACATAGACGGGGCTTCCGCTCATTCCGCCCGCTACGTTCGTCCGCTGGGCTTTCCCGCCCATTTTTGCCAGGATAATGTCCTGCTTCGGCCCCCAGGCGTTTTTCCAGAG
>DATLBY010000034.1:0-16760 GCA_035526665.1 Bryobacteraceae bacterium | reverse complement strand
TCGCGATCGCGGCCGGATTCGCCGCCGAGCTCCAGCACGCGTGAGGCCAGGCCGCGCAGAAACATGCGGTCGTGCGAGACAAAGATCATGGTGCCTTGAAAGTCCTTGAGCGCGTCGACCAGCATCTCCTTGGTGGCAAGGTCCAGGTGATTGGTGGGCTCGTCCAGCACCAGAAAGTTTGGCGGGTGGTAGAGCATGCGGGCAATCGCGAGACGGGATTTCTCGCCTCCGGAGAGCGCGCGAATCTTTTTATCGACGTCGTCGCCGGAGAACTGAAATGCCCCGGCCAGCGTACGGAGCGCGCCCAGGCCATCTTGGGGAAAATCGCTTTGCAGCTGTTCGATGACGGTCAAATTGGGATTCAGGATATCGAGTGACTGCTGCGCGAAGTACCCCATATTCAGACTGGCTCCCAGCCGGACGGTTCCGGCGTCGGGCGAGCTGGCGCCGGCAATCATTTTGAGGAGCGTCGTTTTGCCGGCGCCATTGCGGCCCATCACCGCCCAGCGCTCGCCGCGGCGAATGGTGAAGTTGAAGCCGCGGTAGATGACACGCGAGCCATAGCTCTTGTGCAGATCCTCGGCCACGGCCACCAAGTCTCCGGAGCGGGGCGGCGCGCGAAAATCGAACTTCACCACCTGACGTTTTTTCGGCAGCTCAATTTTCTCGATTTTGTCGAGCGCCTTGATGCGGCTTTGCACCTGGGCGGCCTTGGCGGCATGTGTGCGGAAGCGATCGATAAAGCGCTGCTCCTTGGCGAGCATGGACTGCTGGCGGGCAAAGGCGGCCTGCTGATTGGTCTCGCGTATGGCGCGTTCGCGCTCATAGAAATCGTAATCGCCCGAGTAGGCAATGATCTCGCCGGCATCGATTTCCGCGATCTTCGACACCAGCCGGTTCATGAATTCCCGGTCGTGCGAAGTCATGAGAATGGCGCCCGCAAACGACTTGAGGAACTGCTCCAGCCAGATGATGGATTCGATATCGAGGTGGTTAGTGGGCTCGTCCATCAGGAGCACATCGGGGCGGCCGAGCAGGACGCGGGCCAGCGCGACACGCATTTTCCAGCCGCCGGAGAGCGCGCCGACATCGCCGTCGATTTGCTGGTCCTCGAAGCCCAGGCCATGCAGCACTTCGCGCGCCTGCGCCTCCAGCGCGTACCCGTTGAGATGCTCGTACTCTTCCTGCACCTCACCGAAACGGGCCAGCGTCTGGCCCATTTCACCGGCGCGTTCGGGATCCTCCATGGCGTGCTGCAGATCTTCCAGCTCATGATGCAGGTCACCGACGCGGCCGCTGCCGGCGATCGCCTCATCCAGGACGGAGCGGTCGCGCATTTCCTCCACATCCTGGCGGAAATAGCCGATGGTCAGCTTCCGGGGAACTGAAACCTCGCCTTCGTCGGGAGCCTCCTCGCCCACCACCATGCGGAAGAGCGTGGTTTTCCCGGAGCCGTTCGGGCCCACCAGACCCACTTTCTCTCCGGGGTTCAACTGGAAGGAGGCGTCGACAAAGACGAGCTGTTTGCCGTACTGTTTGTGAATATTCGAAAAAGAGATCATCCGGGCGGTGAGAGGGTACTTTCCGCTTCAGCCGGTGATCACCGTGGGCGCCCCCATTACAATCGTGCCCCCGTGTGCGGTGGTGTCACCGATGCGAGCGGCGGGCTGTCCCATGATGATGACCGTAAAGCTGCCAAGTACGATGATATCCGGAGGACCGACGCAGAGCGCCATGTCGCCTACACGGGCAGCCGGCATCCCCATCACAATCACGGTCACTGCGCAAGGAGGCAGGATGGGGCCGCCGACGTGCGGGATCGGGGGAACTCCCGGCGTGACCATAGGACAAACGTGCATGTCTCCGAGGCGTGCTTGCGGCATTCCCATATTCGTCTCCTAAGGATGGGTACGGTTCACGAGCTCGATCCCTTTCGTGAGAAATTCGCGAAAGTGGGTCTGGACCGACTCGGGAGGCCCCGCGGTGGCAGCCATCAGGACGGCTGCTCCGGCCGCTTTGGCGGTCATAAACTCCGCTTTTGGATCGGGCCCCAGGCCGCTGCTATAGAAAGCAGCCAGTCCAGTGCAGCCCGCGGGAGTGCTGAGCTCCGCTTTGTTGGCGGCATCCATGGCGGCCTTGCGATGCTCGTCTGTGGGCTCGGCGATCCACTTTTCAGCGGCGTCGAGCGCGGCGGCGGCTTCCGGCGGCGGGGCCGGGTTGACCTGGCGCACACATTTAGCCGCCCACCAGACCGCCTGCCGCTTGGGGAGCGCATGCGCGACAAACTGGAGGGCATCGGTCAGTAACTGCTTTTCGGCCAACACCGCCAGCACCTGCTTGGGAGTTGAGGCGGCCGCCACAGCCTGCCGCGCCTCAGCGGTCAAGGAAAAAGCATTACAGATTTCCGCGGTGGTCATGGGAAGCTCCTAGTTGATCATCGTAATGCCGCCCTTTAGGACGAGCATGGCATCGCCGCTCACATTGGTCATCAGGCCCTTGACATCCACCTGCACCTGACCCTCGATCTTGATCATCATGCCTTTGATCGTGACGCCCATCTGATCAAGTTTGACGCTGCTCTGTCCAACCTTCAGCTCGATGGATTGCATAGCCTCGGTTTCACTCTTTCCGAGATTGATTTTGGTGGTCTGGTTGCCCATTTTGATGGTCAGCGAGTCGTTGCCCATATCGATGACAGCCTCACGATTCCCTTTTTTCACATTCTTAGTATCGTTTCCAGTGTCGACGCTGATGAGCCGGTTTCCCAGCTCAATGGTGACTTTTTCTTCGCCCTTTTTTACTACTTCGGTGCGATGGTTCTGGATTTCAATAGTCTGATCGTGGCCGACCTTCAGGTCGTCATCGTTCTCCACCACGCGATGGAAATCCTTTTCGGCGTGGAAGTAGATATCCTCCGAGCCTTTTTTGTCTTCGTAGCGAAGCTCGTTGAAGTTGGCGCTGGCGCCGTTCTTGGAGCTGCGCGATTTATAGCCGCTCTGCGTCTGATTGGCGGGCAGTTCGTAGGGAGGCATCTGGGCGTTGTTGTAGACACTGCCGATGATGATGGGCTGGTCGGGATCGCCTTCCAGGAAGTCCACAATCACTTCATGGCCGATGCGGGGGATGAAAATTGCCCCCCATTTGGAGCCCGCGGAGGCCTGCGCAACGCGGATCCAACAGGAGCTCTGGTCGTTGTTCTTGCCTTGCCGGTCCCAGTGAAACTGCACTTTGACGCGGCTGAACTTATCGGTCCATATTTCCTCGCCGGCCGGCCCGACCACTACCGCGGTCTGGGGGCCTTGCACGACGGGTTGTGGGGTCAGCCGGGCGGGCCGGTAATGGCTTCCGAAGGGAATGCAGGAGACCGAATTGGAGTAGGCGGGATCGACGATCATGTCGGAGACATAAGCGGGGCTCTGCACCGCCGTATGTTGGATCGCGGTGATGGAGTACTGGCCGGATAGTTTGGAATGGCCGGTCAGCTCGAAGCGCGTACCGGCGCGGAGTGCGCGGCAATAAGTGGTGCCTTCATAGATCTCGTGCGCGGACTCCTGTTCCTCCATGCGGAGGCGCACTATCTTCTTTGCCTCGGCGTCAACGCCTGCCGGGGTACGGTTAGTGTACTTTTGCGCATAGTCGCCGGGATAATCGAAGATTCCCAATTTTTTGTTATCCGCCAGTGGATACATGGTGGGCTCGTTCACTTCGTATTTTTTTGCGGGTGTCTCGAAGTGATAATCGCGCAGCGTGTAGCTTCCCGGGCGCAGGAGCTGCGATTTTTGCCAGGAGAGAACCACGTCTTCGTCCTCTCCCGTGCCCACCTCGGGAACGTAGCGCGCGGCGGCCTGTCCAGGGCAGGGCTTAAATGCCTGGGGAGTGTCGGCGAGCACCAGCGTGTGTTTACGCTCTTCGTGCTCGAAGTAATAGAAGATGCCCTCTTCCTCCATCAGCCGGGAGAGAAAATCGAAACTGGTCTCACGGTATTGCACGCAGTAGTCCCATTTCTCATAGGCTGCGGTGAGAGTGTTGCGGAAGTTTTGAAAGCCGGCCTCCTTGAAAACATCTTCAATGATGGTGGGTACGCTTTTGTCCTGGAATATGCGGCAGTTGGCCGTGAGACTCAGCAGCCAGAACCAGGGAACCACTTCGGTTTTGTAGGTTTGAAAACGTTCATCCCGATTGCCCTCGCTGAAGCGGCTGACGATCCCATGAAAGTAGCGGTCCTGTCCGCCGGCCTGGCAGCGGACGGAGACTTCCTTGCCGACCAGCGCCTGACCGGATATGGCTCCCGCATTAGCGGGCGTCGCCAGCAGGTCGAGGCTTATGTGAAACAGGCCGGATACGCGTTCGGAAACCACGACGCTGTTGATGAGTAGAATGTCTTCACCGAGCGGAGTGCTTATTGAGAGCAGCCTGTTGGCTTGGGTGACTTCAGCGGGCATGGATTCTCCTCGCCTGTGAGTCTAACATCGGCGGGTAAGTAAATAGGCGAGCGAAGACCGGGTAAGCCGCTTCATTCGTGGCGGGGTCCAGGGGGCTGGCGGGCGCCGAGCATCGGCCGGTCCTCGAACAGGTTTTTGTACCAGCCGCGCACGCTGTATTCGTTCAAAATGGTGCACTGTTCCCGATTGGGTCCAAAGACGTCGATCGATTGCTCAGAGAAATCGGCATACTGCGCCTCTCCGCCATGCTGCACCATGTCCACGCCGATTCTGGTGTTTACAAATTCTTGCACACGGAGAAAGTAGGGTCCGCGGCGGTGCGGCATGCCGAGCATCGTCTCGCAGGCCGCAAGGTTGCGGCGCGCCTGCAGCGGATCGATCAGATCGTACAGGTCGTAGTCGCCATGGATGTAGCTGCCGCCCAGCGTGACGCAGCCAAAGTACTCCGACGCGGGCGTCCGGTTGACCGCGTAGGAAGATTTGGGAGCGTGCAGGACTTCCTGAAACGCTTCCCAGCAGCGCTCGGCATCCGTCTGCTTTTTCGGGCTAAAGAGATCCTTATGAATGGAATAGTCGACCACCAAGCCTGCGATTTTTCCTTCCTCGGCGGTTTTCGCCTTGCAGTCGATCCGCTTCGGGGTAAAGCCGGGGCGGCCGATGTAGGACAGGGAAGCGGGGTTAGTGCGGCGGACCAGAATCCAAAGCTTGAGCGGCGGGTCGGCGGCGGCCGAGGCGAAGATCAACTTGTCCTGCGGCCTCATGGATCGATTGTAATACCTATATGGCGTTTGTCATTCTTGGTTGCGGCTACACCGGTGTGCGCGTGGCGGAACGGCTGCTGCGGCGGGGGGAGAAGGTGATTGCGACGACCCGGTCGCCCGGGCGGCTGTCGCAGCTTGCGGCTGCGGGCGCAGAGGTGATCGAGTGGGACGCGGCGCGTTCGTCAGGCCTGGAGTTTATCCCGGAAGGAGCCGCAATCTTATATTCGATTCCGCTGGTGGAAACGCCCTCAGGCCCGCAGGACCGGACGCCGGAGATTCTGGCTAAACTGCCCTTTCCGCCGCGGCGACTTGTATATCTTTCCACAACCGGAGTCTACGGAGCGGCGCGCGATATTGATGAGTTCACGCCGGCAGCGCCGCGGAGTGCGCGGGAGCACCTGCGAACGGAGGCGGAACGCGCTGTGCTAGGGGGTCCATGGACGTCCTTAGTGCTCCGGCCGGCGGCCATATACGGACCGGGGCGGGGAATTCATGTATCGCTGGCGCGAGGTGACTTCCGCCTGCTGGGAGACGGACAGAATTTCGTTTCGCGGATCCATGTGGAGGATCTGGCGGAGCAGGCGGTGGCGGCTCTCTTGTCGGAGTTGACCGGCGCCTATCCGGTGGCGGATGAAGAGCCCTGTACTTCGTTTGAGATTGCGCGGTTCTGTGCCGAGCTGCTGGGCTTACCAATGCCGCCGGTGGCCGAGGCGGCCGAACTCCACCATACGCGCGGGTCCAACCGGCGGGTGGACGGAAGCGCGATACGGAAGCTATTGCGAATTACGCTTCGCTATCCTAGCTATCGCGTAGGCATTCCAGCGTCCCTTTAGGCAATTTCCGAGCATCATAGGGATTCAAGCTTCGCCGCACGGGACCGATATGCTCCTTAATGTCGAAAGGGTGCGACGATCCGTTCCGGGAAATCAACGCTGCCCGATCGATGCAGGAGAGCCTGGAAGCGCTCTGGCGGCAACTCGAACCACCGCCGAGGCTGTGCGAGATCAGCGAAGAGGCCAAGGAGGAGTTTCGCCGGCAGGTACTGGCAAGCCTAAGCCAGGCCGGCGGGAAATTCCCGGGCTGCATCGGGACGCTTCCGTGCCTGGCTTTTATCAAGGACGCCGAAGGCCGCTATCTGCATGTGAATGAGAGCTGGGAGAAGCTGCTGGGCAAGTGCTACCGGGAGTGGCACAGGAAGACGGATCACGACCTGTGGCCGGCCAATATCGCCGAGGAGCTTTGCCGCAACGACCGGTATGTGAGAGACAGGCAGATGCGCTTGCAAACGGTGGAGGTGAACCCGAGCGGCGCCGGTCTAGGAATTCTTTTGGTGACGAAGTTTCCGATTGGCGAGAGTGCGGGCGCGCCCCCGCTGCTGGGCGGGATTGCGCTGGACATCACGGAGCGGAACCGGCTGGAGGACGCGCGGCGCGGTCAGGCCGGGAGGGAGGGAAGCCCGTTCCAGGCGACGCCTGCCGGCATCTACCGGCCCGCTTTGGATTGGAGGCCTTCGCGGGCGAATGCTGGTGTGCTCGGCGAGTACGGATATCAGATACCGTGCGCCGCGTTGGCAGCTACCAACCGGGATGCGCCGGCGCCTTCGATCGTCAGCAGCGGCTGCGGGAGCCCCAAAGCGGCCCGGAACGCGGGCCGGGCGTTGCCGGGCATTCGAGGATGGGAAGAACACTCCATGGAGTCGAAGGCGGAATTCCTACAGAAGGACCGCGGGCAGCTCCTGCAAATGATTGCCGGAAACGCGCGGTTGGGAGTCGTGTTTCAGCAAATTACCACCCTGGTGGAACACCAGTGGCGCAGGGGCAAGTGCTGCGTAATGACGCTGCGGAACGATCGTCTTTATATAGCCGACGGTGGGAGTCTTTCCGCCGGCTTCCAGGCGTCTTTGAAGGACGGTATCGGCTTAGGGGTGGTGACGGGCTGCTGCGATCCTGCCAATCCCCCAGCAAAGCCTCTGATTGTGGGGGACATAGCCAGTGAACCCGGTTGGGAAGCATTTCGCGAACCGGCCCGCGCCGATAACTTGCGAGCGTGCTGCAGTATGCCTATCTACTCCGCGGATTGGCGCCTACTGGGTACGGTTATCGTTTTTTATGAATGGCCGGGCATGCCGACACTTGACGAAACCGGCATACTTACCATGGGCAGCCGGGCGGCGGCCGTGGCGATTGACCGGCGCCAACTCTACGACGAGCTTACCTATCAGGCGCTCTATGACAAGGTAACGGGGCTGCCGAATCGCGTCCTGTTTGACGCCCGCCTGGAACAGGTGCTGGCCGCCTCCCGGCGCGAGACAACCAAGGGTGCGCTGCTATGGATTGACCTGGACGGCTTTAAGGAGGTCAATGCCACGCTGGGCCACCGTGTTGGAGATATGCAGCTGGCTTCCATAGGGTCGAGAATTGCGGCTTGCCTCCAGCCGGGTGAACTGGTCGCGCGCATAGGCGGCGATGAGTTCGCGGTGTTAATCCCAGAGGTTTCGGGTCGCGACGAGGCCGAAGCGCGGGCCAGTCATTTGCTTGAGGCTATTCGCCCGCCCATGGCAATTGAAGAGTATGAACTTTCGTCGAGTGCAAGTGTGGGAGTATGCCTTTTTCCGGACGACGGCCTGGACTGTGAAACGCTGCGGCGCAACGCCGATACCGCCATGTACAAAGCGAAGAGCCTGGGGCGCAATCGATATCAGTCGTATAACCATCAAGTGGGGGCGCAGGCACTCGAGCGCCTCGCATTGAGCCAGGGGCTGCGGAGCGCGATTAAGGAAGAGCAATTTGAACTCTTCTACCAGCCGCAAGTGGATACCGACGGTAACTTATATCGTTTCGAGACGTTACTTCGCTGGAACCATCCCAAGCAGGGCCTGCTTGCGCCGATCGAGTTTATTTCACTGGCGGAAGAGACGGGACTTATTGTGCCTATCGGCACCTGGGTTCTTGAGCAGGCATGCCGCCAGTGCGCCGCCTGGCACGCCGAAGGCCACCGGCAAATCAAAGTGGGCGTGAATGTCTCGGCGCTGCAGTTCTATTACGGCGATTTCGTCGAGCTGGCCCGCCGGGCCTTGGAGGTGAACGGACTCCCGCCGGAGTTTCTGCAAGTGGAGCTCACGGAAAGCGTGCTGATGAAGGGCGTGAGCGAAGCCACCAAGCAATTGCAGCGTCTGAAAAGCGCCGGCATCAGCATTGCGATCGACGACTTCGGAACGGGCTACTCTTCGCTAGGCTATCTGCAAAAACTGCCTGTCGACGCGCTCAAAATCGACCGGTCGTTCCTCGCAGAGGAAAGTAACGCGAACGCCCGGCCAATGCTAAGCGCGATCACTGGCCTCGCCCACAGCCTCCATCTTGACGTGGTCGCAGAAGGTGTGGAAACGCGTGAGCAGTGGTGTTTGCTTAAGGAAATCGGCGTCGATTTTATGCAAGGCTTTCTGATTGGGCGCCCTGCTCCCGCCCGCCGGGCCGCCCGCCTGTTCAAAACGCCGCCGATGCCCGAATACGTTGCTGGAGAGGAGTTCAGTTTCAAAGGTGAGCCATCCCGGCTCTCGCCCGTGGGCGACGGACCATCTGATCGCCCTATACAAAACAGATTTATTTGATCCGATCGAGAAATGGCTGCATGTCGCCACTTGCCGCGGCTACCCCGAGCAGGGCACGCCAGACATTCAATTTCGCCAGCGAGTTGTCAATTTCGGCCTGCGTCAGCAGCCGCTGGGCGTCTGCGACCTCAATCAGCGTTCCCAGTCCCGCACGATAGCGGGCCGTCGCCTGTTGCTCGGTATCGTGTGCCGCCTGGAGCTGCACTGGGATTTGGGCGGCGATACGGCGGGCCGCCGATAGAGCAGCTGACGCCTTATCCAGCCGGGCGTTCAGATCCAACAGGAGTTGATCGTACCTGCCGGCCTCCGCCAGTTCGTGATGCCGCTCAATTTCCTTGCGCGCGCGCAGCGACGGCAACTCCATGATCGGGAAGGTGACTGTCATGCCGACGGCCCAGTTTTCAATGTTCGGTCCGATTCCGGCCAGCGGTCCACCGGTAGATCCGTCGGGATTAGCGCCCGTACCGCGCGCGTAGCTGGAAGCCTGCAGGGCAAATCGCGGATAGTAGGAGCGGTCCAACGCCTTGCGCCGGGCCTGCACCTCCGCCATGGCCGATTTCTGCTCGAGGGCATAGGGGTTGGCGGCGAGGGAGATATCCGCCGGGGGAAGTTCCTGCGGCAGGTTCACCAACTGACCGGCGTCGGGAAGAACGTCCGCCCCGGTGAACTGTTTTAGGGTGGCGCGGCCGATGGCGATTGCCTGCTCGGCTTGGATCACCTGAGTCTCAGACACAGCCATCTCGGCGCGTGTGCGGCTCGCATCGGCTCCCGGCCGCAGTTCCGCTTTCACCAACGCGCCGACAATGTTCTCAATTGAGCGAGCCCGTTCGACCTGCGCCTGTGCGGCCCGCAGCGTTTGCTGCGCGGCGAGCACGGTCAGATACGCATCGGCAGTGAGCGACGCCACTTCAAACTTTGTGCGGGCAGCCGAAGCTTCGGCTCGTTGCCTGCCAGCCGTTGCGACATCGACATTCGCCTTGCGAAGCCCGAAATCGAACGGCTCCCAGGACACCAAAAATCCGATGGCGCTGCCCCACACATTTGTCATATCGTTCTCCGGCTTGGGCGGGCCGGAGATTGCGGGCAGCACCGATTGCGGCAGCAGAAGTCCGAACACATTGTTGCGCGTGGCCCGGTTCAGTTGCGCCAGTACGTCCGCCCGCGGCAGGTAGGCGGTGCGGGCGAGCGCAATACCGGCGGCAGCGGCGGCGATCTGCTCCTGAGAAACGCGCACTGACGGATAGCGGGCGACCGCCTGATTGACGGCATGCTGTAATGTGACGGGGTTTTGTGCCGTCACAGGGGAAAAGCTGCACAACAGCAGTGCGATAGTCCGATCTACCCGCATAAGCTAGTCTTGCGAATCCGGCCTTTCGCGAGCAATCCCGCGCGTGCTCGATTTCAGAAACTGTACTAGTTGATCGGTATGAATAGATGCGCACTCGTTCTGGATGCGGTAAATAGCTTCACTTAGCTTCAAGTTCTGGCGATATAACAACCGGTACGCGTTCTTCAGCATATCAATATCGGATTTTGCAAATCCTGCCCGCCGTAATCCGACGATGTTCAGTCCTTTGGGACCGGCGTTGAAGCCTGAATAGAGGAAGAAGGGAGGTAGATCGAGGTTGACGCGCGAGTTTCCGCCCACCATGGCCAGCCGGCCGATTTTCGAATACTGGTGGACGACGACGCCACCCGACACAAAGGCCTGATCCTCCACCTCGACATAGCCGGCAATCAGCGCGGAACTGGCGATCACGGTATTGTTGCCGATGCGCGCGTTGTGGGCGATATGGCCTGACGTCATAATGTAATTTCCGGATCCGATTTGAGTCACCGACTCCGGTTTTGTGCCTCGCGAAATCGTGTAGTGCTCGCGGATTTTATTATTCGAATCGATGCGGAGATAGCTGCGCTCGCCGGTAAATCCCTTATCCAGCGGGTCGGTGCCGAGGACAGTGCCGGCCGAAATTTCATTACGCTCGCCCAGGGTGGTCCATTGTTTTACGTAGACGTAGGGCTCCAGGCGGCAATAGGGGCCGAGCTTCACGTCGCTCTCCACCACGCAGAATTCGCCAATCACGCATTGCCCGCCAATGTCGGCGCCGGAGTGGACGCGGGCGGTGGGCGCCACGTGTGCCGAGGGGTCAATGGGCATTCCTTTGTATCATACGGGAGTCAAGGAGAATGCCGTGCGCGTTCGCGAATTAGCCGATCTGCTGGGATGCACTTTCGAAGGGGACGGCGAAAAGGACATAACGGGGGCGGCTCCCCTGGAGGCCGCGGGATGCGCCGACATTTCGTTCGTGGGCAACCGGAAGGCTGCTGAGCAGTCTCATGTGTCGGCGGCCGGATGTCTGGTGGTTCCTCCTGATTTCCCCGGCGGGGGACGGGCGCTGATTCGCGCCGCTCAACCCCGCGCTGCATTCGCCGCCATTGTTGCCCATTTGTATCCACGGCCGGCAATAGTGCCTTCCATCCATGGAACTGCCATGATAGCGGACGGCGCCGCCGTAGATCCGTCGTGCAGTGTCGGCGCGCACGCCAGTATCGGGCAAGACACGCGAATTGGAGCGGGGACCAGCATCGGGCCGGGGTGTTCGATCGGCTCCCGGGTGTTGATCGGGGAGAATTGTGTCTTGCATGCGAACGTCACTCTCTACGATGAGGTCGAGCTTGGGCGCGGGTGCATCCTACATTCGGGTTCCGTGCTCGGCGCGGATGGTTTTGGTTTCATCCTGGCTGGAGATCACTACGAAAAGTTTCCTCAGGTGGGCCGTGTGGTTCTTGGTGATGCCGTGGAGGTGGGCGCGAACTCCTGCATCGACCGCGCGGCCCTGGGAGTCACATCTATAGGCGATGGCGCCAAACTCGACAACATGGTGCACATCGGGCACAATTGCCGGATTGGGAAGCACGTCGTGATTGCGGCGCAGACCGGTTTGTCCGGCGGCGTTGTAGTGGGCGATTACGCGGTGATCGGCGGACAGGTGGGGATCGGAGACAAAGCGCGGATCGAAGCCAGGGCCGTTCTGGGATCCGGATCAGGCGTTCTTACGTCGAAGATCGTGCATGCCGGGCACGTGATGTGGGGAACGCCGGCGCGCCCGCTGCGCGACCATCTGGAGCAGCTCGCCAACATCCATCGCATCGGCGACATGCGCAAAGAGGTGACGGAGCTAAGGCGGCGGCTGGCGGCTCTGGAAACGAAATGATTGTCGTAGTGGGAGGCCAAAGCCGTAATATCGGCAAGACCTCCGCGGTTTGCGAGATCATCCGCGCCACGCCGGACCGCGAGTGGATTGCAAGCAAGATTTCTTCACACGGCCACGGAGCGGATCTCAGATCGCCCGTTGTGTTTCAGGAGACGGCTGCCGGACCCGGCACTGACAGCGGACGCTTTTTAGAAGCGGGAGCGTCGCAGGCGCTTTGGATTCGATGCGCTGGTGGTCAGCTACCCGAAGCGCTGGCGCGCATTCCCGCGGGCAACTGGATTCTGGAATCGAATATGGCGGTGAGCGTGGTGGCGCCGGACGTGATCGTGTTCCTGACAGATTCTTCCATTGCCGATTGCAAACCATCCGGCGAATCGCTAGCCCGGAGTCCGCTGCGGATGAGTGTGGCGGAGGCTATTGCGTGGATTCGTAGGCAGCCTTGACTTGCCAGTCTGAGGCGGGCCTTCCGTATGGGAAACCTATGGCTTTTCCGCAGCCGATGCCGGTGGGTTGGGGACGGACTTTTCGGCTGGCTGACTCCGTTTCGGACGTAATTCGCCGCCGTCACGCTCGTAAACGTCCGGGTGTGTGCTGAGGGCTCGTTCGCGGATGGCTCTGGCGCGTTCGTATAATGCCTCGGCAGCCCTCTCTTTTTTGTGGGCAGTGTACAGGTCCGCAACGTGATCGAGCCTGCTAGCCACGGCGATGTGCCAAGGGCCGCGCACTTGCTGTTCCAGCGCGAGCGCCTCCTCGGCCATATGTTCGGCCTCGCTTGCTTTTCCCTGCTTTTCATAAACTTCAGCTCTTTCACTCAGCCGTCTCGCATCTCTTAATGCGGTCCATTTTTGGCGTTCGGTTTTTACCACTCGTTTTGCTGAAGGCGCAATGGCCTCCGCAGCGCTGTCCTGCGCACAAGAGATAGCAGGCGCAACGAGCACCCACAAGCTTGGCAGCCAGCAACCGAATCGTGCGGTCATGCTTCCATGATTTCACAAAATTCGTTTTGTGAAGGATCGCCAACTCCCAAGCCGCTACGACGAGTTGCGCCTGGCGGCGCGCGGCTCGGGCGGAGGAGCAAAAAAGACAGACCGCACACGCGCTAGACCCGGCGGAGATGCTCGCCTTGGCTGGCGCCGGACCCGATTGCGGTCAGCTCTGTTGAGCGTCCTTCTCTGTCCAAGGCTGGGTTGGATAGGACACCTAATGATGCAACTTTGGACAATCGATGACCAATGAATTGTTCACTGCCGCCTGTTAGCGTGCCCCTAGGAGATTCGCAAGAGCGTCCTACTATCTCGAGTATCGAAGAGAGCGCAACCTTCCCATGCCATTTAAGAATTATCAATCACTTGCAGTCATGAACGAGTGAAACACGAGAATTAGCCTATTACGCCGTGGACGCCACGGGCGTCCATTTGGGCGTCTGGACTCCGCGCGGACTCTAGGACTCCACATTGGCGACTGGTCCATGGCGTGCTCCTCGCGCGCGGTTGCAGGCTGTGGTGATTGTTGTCTGCTGGAGCAGACAACAAGAGATTTCGGTATAAGCTGATCCCATGTAAGCTGGGAGTCGCGTACTCTCTCGCGAAACGGGCGGCGGGGGATCGGGCAGGAACTTAGGGTGGTGGTTTACATTGTAGTCGCAATGCGACTACAATGAGACGTGAGGACCGAATTTGAGGGAGGCCTAACATGAAGACTGCGGACACCTACGTTCGTGCTCGCATCGACAGCGCTACCAAGAAACGCGCCGGTGATGCTCTCGCCGCAATGGGACTATCCATCTCGGATGCTATCCGCATGCTCATGTTGCGTGTCGTGGATGAGCGTCGTTTACCCTTCGAGGTGAAGGCGCCGAATGCGACTACGCGCAAGGCGATTGTCGAACTTGAGGCGGGAAAAGGCAAACGCTTCACCAGTACGGCTGCACTAATAGCTGACTTGAATGAGGACGATTGAACGGTCCTCGGCATTCAAGCGTGACTTCAAGCGTGCGAAGGACGCACCGCGCCACCGCAATGATTTGGATTCGCTTGTGGCAACCGTGGTTACGCGACTGCTGTCCGATCAAGTCTTACCAAATAAAAACCGGGACCACGGGTTGAGCGGCGACTGGGCGGGCTACCGCGAATGCCACATCAAGCCCGACCTGCTGCTGATCTACAGTAAGCCCGGTGCCGACACCCTACGTCTGGCGCGGCTGGGTTCACATAGCGAACTATTCGGCTGAGCTGCGGGCTGGCATCCGAAGCCGTCTCTTGCAAATCTTTAGCGAAGGATACTTTGTTGTCGGGGCTGAGGGCTGCATGACGATCAAATGCAGTCGGTTAGGGCACTTGCCGTACCCAATCACTAAGGTACTGTTCAAGGCGTTCGATTTCAGAGTCTGGCAATTCATTTCCGTGAGCGATGACATTGCGCGACCTCTCTAATTCGTTCAACCGCACCTGTACCCAATGCTAATTCAGGGAACAGTTCTTCAAACTCTTGCCACTGGGCAATTATGATCGAGGAGAGGTCCCCGAAAAGAGTATGGTGATGTCTGCCCCCATCGTCTCCTGGTGCCATTTATTGCTCTCGATCTCAGTCTTCTTGTTCTCGACCCGCTTTCGCACGCTGGCGGGCACTGCATCCTCCCACCGGTTGGCGCCTTTGCGTTCTATGTTTCCACTTCTCAAGCAAACGCTAGTCCTCTTCTGGGTCCATGGAAGTTGTCACGCCGACCTCACCGAGGAGCGCCGTGCTTGCGTAATAGCGCGGACACCGATGCACTGACGCAAACGGAGGTTCTTCGCAGCGCTGATCTCGGTGTACCATTTCAGGCCCGGCTGATCGTGGCCATCTTCATCTCCTATTGCTTACCCAGATATTTTGCAAGCGCCTTCTCCCCGTCATCCGTATTGATCAGCGTGTACTTGTAGTCGCCGATAGGCGAACTCGCCTTAATGACCGTCATATTGGTAATGGGCAACCAGAGGAACGTATTATGCGGTCAATCGAATTGATTGCCCACATTGAACCGTCCTCCAGGCTGATGATGCCGCCGTTGTCCGCTTTCGATTTGATCCAATGTCCACCACCACTTCCCACGTAGGTCCCCGGAGTGGACGCGGCAGGTTTGCCTGAGGCTTGAGTGTATTGGAGGACCTGCACGGTGTACGCCGACAGCCAATGATCCAAGGCCGCACGCTGAGCAGCCGTAAGGCTACCGATACCGGTGGTTCGTAGTTCCTCTCCGGTCATCACCTTGTCTATGGTGATCACCGGCTCGGATTGCGCGAACGCGGAACTTGCGAGGACAACGCCTAACAGGCTGGCCCAGAAACGAGTCCGAGACTTCATCTGCCTTAACCTCCGACGACGGATGTTTTCGATCTTACCCTCGGAGGTTCGCCCAAAAAAGTTTCAAACGGGACGATTCCGGGTTGCGCACGGCCTTGTTTTATCTGGGAGAGCGAATTATTCGTAAAGTTTGAGGAGTTTGGTGGACCTGGACGGGTTCGAACCGTCGACCTCTTCCATGCCATGGAAGCGCGCTCCCAACTGCGCCACAGGCCCACAAGGAAGGTTCTGTTTCATGTTAACACAGGAGAATGAACAGAGAGCAGGCAACAGCCATTCTGCATGAGTTTACTAAGTCGGAAAGCCTACGAAAGCACGCTATGGCGGTGGAGGCGTGCGTAGCGGCCTACGCACGCAAATTCGGGGAGGATGAGACCAAGTGGTCGGTCACGGCGCTGCTGCACGATTTCGATTATGAGATGCATCCCGACGCTCCCGATCATCCCATGAAGGGGGAGCTGATCCTGGCCGAACGCGGAGTCGGCGACGACGTCCGCCGCGCCATTCTTTCCCACGCCAACTACAGCGGCGTTCCGCGCGAGTCTCTGCTCGAGAAAACGCTCTTTGCCTGTGATGAGCTGGCAGGCTTCCTGACGGCAGTCTCCTATGTGAAGCCGTCCCGAAGCATTCTCGAAGTGGACACTAAATCGGTGAGAAAAAAGTTGAAGGACAAAGGATTCGCCAGGTCGGTCAACCGCGACGATATTGTGAATGGAGCGGCGGAACTGGGAGTGGATCTGGATGCGCATATTGAGTTCTGCATTGACGCCATGCAGGCCCGCGCCGCGGAGCTTGGTTTGAAAGGAAGTTTATGACTAGATTGTGGCTTCTGTTGCTGGGTTTAGCCACTTGTTCAGGCTTGTGGGGGCAGGGCTCTCATGGATATGTGTTCGCCGGACCCGGCGGTACCGCTGCATCCGGATATACCAATAGAACATTCCATCTAGGAGCGGGTGGGGAAAAGGTGTTTTCCCCGGGGATCGGCGTGGGGATTGAAGTCGGATATCTGGGTCAAACGGGACATTTCAATTCTGGATTGGGCCTGGTGTCGCCGAACGGGTACTATCACTTTTTGGACCGCCGGGGAAAAGCCGATCCGTTTGTGACGGCCGGCTACACACTGCTATTCCGCACGGATACCGCGAATCTTTTTAACTACGGCGCCGGGTTGAATTATTGGCTGTCGGAGCACCTGGGAGCGAAGGTGGAGTTTCGAGACCACGTGTACGCAAGAGACAGCAAGTCGGTCCACTATTGGGGCTTTCGGTTCGGGGTGACGTTCCGCTAGACTGGGCGGTGGAAGCTAGTCTTGGCTGGTGCTGGGCCTGGTCTTCAAAACCAGCGTGCGGCACTCCGTGTCGCAGGTGGGTTCGACTCCCACTAGCTTCCGCCA
>DATLBY010000033.1:0-34055 GCA_035526665.1 Bryobacteraceae bacterium | reverse complement strand
AGCGGTCTATTTGCGGAACTTGCGTCCAAGCAAGCCAGCGACAACAAAACCCAGACCCATCAGGCTCATAGTAGTCGGCTCTGGGATGGCGCTACGGTCATGAATGTGGCCGGTGATCGGAACAATCGTGCTTCCAGGGTTAGAATTCGGAGGAGCATTGTTCGTCGGGTTTACGTGCAGAACGAACGGGCCCGTCGACGCAGTGTACTGGATGAATCCGGCACCACCTGCGGAGCTAGGAGTATGGAAGGGCGGCAGCGGTACCGTGCCGTCCGGTTGCGGTCCGTTTCCAACCCAGGTGATACCCACGCCGCCCGTGTTGACGGAGACGAATCCAGACAAGCTACCGGTGAAGGTCGAGGGATTCGGGCTGGTTCCCGCTGGCGCCGTAAAGGTGACAGTCAGCGTGAAGCCGAGACCATTGTAGTTGGCCAAGTCTGGCGGGATGGATAATTGTAGCGAACCGAGGTTGTCTACGTTGGGTGTCCCGGGAATGTTTCCCAGATCGCACCGATTATTGATCGCGTCGGTGATGCAGCTAAACGTGGATCCGCTGAAGCTCAAGCCCTGATATGTACTGCCCAAGCTGACTCCGCTCCCCGGCGACGTCGTAAAGACGCCCGAGGTTGATCCCGTGTAGAGTATGCCGCCGGCGAAACTTGGTATCGCAAGCGCGATAACCAGAACCGCAAAAAAAAGCGCTCTTTTCATTTCTTTCCTCCGAAAAATTGACGCGGGGTTAAAAAGTCGGCCCCTGCGTTAGTCATAGAGTACCCGCCTTTGTCCCTACTGTCAACATAATTTCCTCTTAGGCGTGGTGCACGTCACCGTTGAAAGCTAGGCCTGTTACTCAATGGAAACAAAGCGGCTTGTCTCCTGGATCATGAGATCAGAACCCTAGGTCTTACGTAATGGGCGTACCAGTGCAAGGGCGTTAGAGGTCCAAAATCCGAGTAATTTGGCTAACGTCTTTCGCTTCCAGGGTGGCCTGCGACACTACCACTCCAACATCTCCGGTGGTATCCAAAATTCGAAAGAAGAATATCTTGGCGATCGCGTACCGTTCTGTGGAAGTCAGCGTCCGTCCCTGCGCTATTTCCCAAGAATCGGTAGAGGATCCGGGGAGAAAAACTGTAACCGGCTGCACGGCTCGGCGACTAGTAACATCGAATACATACCCGACCCCACCCTCCCTTTTCTGCACTTCTCGAAATTGATATTGGTAAACTTGTCCGTTCTCTGCCGAGTACGTTTTCGTGCGCCGCGGCGTGATGACGCCCTGAGGGACGCCGCGCCTGCTGAATCGGTCCCAAAACGACACGAGTTAAAACTTAGCACATCGGATGGATCCGAGGACTCCCTTCCCCCCAGGTTGCGGTAGAGTGTTACTGGCATGAGACTCGCCGGGTTTCTAGTCGCAGGCTTGACGTTCGCGCAAACGCCGCCCAAGCCGGCACTCGAATTCCTGGGCAAACCCCTGCAAATCGAATCTCAATGTAAACCGGAGGACATCCGGGCCGCGGGCCTCACTTGCTCGCCTGAGGAGCCCTGTCCGGTTTTCCTCGAATTGACCAGCGTGGAGCCCCTCGGCACGAAACTGTTCCTGGCGGGCAACCTCCATACTGCCACCCACACCTTGGAATCCATTTTGCTGGTCAGCGGCGATGCAGGTAAAACGTGGATCGAACCGGTGAGCCGCCTCGCCGGGGCCGGGCTGGAAAACATCCAGTTCCTGGATTATGAAAATGGCTGGATCAGCGGCCATCTGCTGCAGTCGGCTCCGCGCGATGCCTTCTTCCTGATCACCAGCGACGGAGGCAAAACATGGCGCAGACGGCCCGTCTTTGGCGAGAGCCGGGTGGGAGCCATTGAACAGTTCCGTTTCGACTCCAAAAGCTCGGGAGCCATGATTATCGACCGCATCCAGCCGGGTGAGAACGGTATGCGCCACGAGTTGTATGAATCCCTGACAGGCGGCGAGAGCTGGATGTTGCGGCAGGTCGATTCCAAGCCGCTGACGTTGAAAAACTATAAAACTTCGCCGGATACCGGCTGGCGGCTGCGTCCCGATGCAGCGACGAAATCGTATCGGGTGGAAAAACGCGCCGGCGAGCGCTGGCAGACCATCTCCAGCTTCCTGGTTGCGGCTACGGACTGCAAACCGGCGAGCGCCGCGGAGGCGGAGATCCAGCCCCCCACCGAGGATAGCGTCCCACCCGAATCGCCCGCCGTAAAATCCGGCGATCCAGTCAAGCCGGCCGCCAAACGGCCAACCCTGAGGAAGCATTGAAGCACGATCCCGTCGAGCTGGAACTGGCGCGGCAGCTGTTGGTCTCCGTAGCCGAAGAAATGGGTGTAGTACTGCGCAAAACCGCCTACTCGCCCAATATTAAAGAGCGCCGCGATTATTCCTGCGCCGTGTACGACCGCCTGGGAAACACCATCGCCATGGGCGATCACATGCCCGTGCATTTGGGCGCCATGCCTCTCTCTGTCCGTCATGTGATAGATGCCATCGCCCTGAAACCCGGCGATGTCGCCATCCTGAACGATCCCTTTCGTGGGGGGACGCACCTACCCGACATTACTGCCGTAGCGGGCGTGTATCTGGCGGGCGAGACGCGCCCCACGTTTTATGTGGCGAATCGGGCACATCACTCCGACGTGGGTGGAATGAGCTCCGGATCCATGCCCCTTGCCAAGGAAATCTATCAGGAAGGGTTGCGGATTCCCCCCATTCTGCTGGTGCGGGGTGGCGAGGTGGATCGCGCGCTAATGGAGCTGATTTTCGCGAACGTCCGGACGCCAAGCGAACGCTCCGGTGATCTACTGGCGCAATGGATGGCGCTCCAATGCGGGGAGCGGCGGCTCTTGGAATTAGTCAGGCGGCACGGACGGGCGCGGCTGCTTCGCAATATCGCCGCGCTACAGAACTACGCCGAGCGGATGATGCGCGCGGCCATTCAGCGAATTCCGGCCGGCAGCTATGAGTTTGAGGACTTCCTTGACGACGATGGGGTGCTGGACGAACCCATTCGAATTCGAGTCGTCATCACCGTGGCGGGCGGGGGAGCGCACGTCGATTTCACAGGTTCCGAGGCGCAATCCGCGGGCCCGGTGAATGCCAACTACGCGATCAGCGTGGCTGCGGCAGCCTACGTTTTTCGCTGCCTGATTGCCCGGGATGTGCCCTTCAACGCGGGGCTCATGCGGCCGATCCGCATCACATCGCCGGGCGGCACGGTGGTGAATGCCCTGCCGCCTGCCGCAATGGCCGGGGGGAACGTCGAGACCTCCCAGCGCATCACCGACGTTCTGCTCGGCGCCCTGGCGAAGGCCCTTCCAGAGCAGATTCCGGCGGCAAGCTCCGGAACGATGAATAATGTGACCTTCGGCGGCTGGGACAAGCTGCGGGGGAAAGCCTTCGCCTACTACGAAACCATCGCCGGCGGCATGGGCGCGGGGCCGGCCTGGGGCGGCCAAAGCGCCGTTCACACGCATATGACCAATAGCTGGAATACGCCTATTGAGGCCCTGGAGCACGCCTACCCGGTCCGTGTACGCGCCTATCGGATTCGCAAAGGTTCGGGCGGGACGGGACGGCGCGCTGGCGGCGATGGCATCGTGCGCGAGCTCGAGTTTCTTGCGCCGGCGGAGCTGACGCTGCTCTCCGACCGGCGAGATTTGTCCCCGTATGGGCTCGAGGGAGGCCGGCCTGGCAAGACCGGACGAAATATTCTGCGGCGCGGCTCCCATGTGATCCGCCTGCCCGGCAAAGTCAGGACTAACGTTCGCGCTTCCGACGTCCTTCGTATCGAGACTCCCGGCGGCGGAGGCCACGGAAAATGATCGGCTATGATGAACAATTGCCTGCTGTCACCTCTTCTTTACCGTCCCACAACACACGATCGATAATTTTGGTCTTCTGTTGCACCATCCTGGGAGCTGCCGCTCAGATCTTCATGAAAATGGGCGCCAACACGCTGGCCTACCCCACCGTGCTGCAGACAATCCTCCACATCGGCACCAATGTTCCCCTGATAGCCGGTTACATTCTCTATGGAATCAGCACGCTCCTGCTGATCGTGGCGCTGAAAACCGGACAGTTGTCGGTCCTTTATCCGATCATTTCCCTGACGTATGTCTGGGTCACAATTTTATCCGTGATCGTATTCAATGAATCGGTGAATATTTACAAAGCCGTCGGACTGGCGATTATTATGCTCGGCGTTGCGGTGTTGGGGATGGACAGCCGCAAGTGAAGACACCACTTTCCTCCATTTTGCTGGTATTGCTTTCGGCATTTATCGGATCGTTCGGGGCAGTGCTGCTGAAGTCGGGCTCCTCCCGCCTGAGCCGGACATGGCAATCGCTTTTCCTGAACACGCGGATTATTTTCGGCGTGGGGCTTTTTCTCTTCTCGTCAATATTTGCGGTCCTGGCGATGCGCGAAGGCGAGCTCAGCGTGCTCTATCCCATGTCCTCGTTCGCGTCGATCCTGACAATGTTCTGGTCCCGCCTGTTTTTCGGCGAACCCTTGACGCGCAAAAAGTTCGTTGGCTTGGGCCTGATTATCGCCGGCATTACCTGTCTGTTCAGCCACCGCTGACGGCAGGCGCCGGCCCGGGGCCTGAAGTTCAGCCGCCACGCCTGGCCGGATGATTGTGTGCCATGGCCGGCGCGGGCGCTTCCGTCTCGGCAGGCGGTGGAACCTTTTTAGGACGGGAGTTCAACTTACGGGCGATGATCTGCTCCTTCATTTTTTCAAACTTCGGAGTTCCCAGGGTTCCACCCGCCTCGATCACATCGTTGTCCGTCACTTCCTGCGCCATCGGCAGATATTTCTGCAGGTAGTTGCGGATCCGGTCCTGCACCAGGCGCTGGCCGGACTTCACCAGCAGAAAGAGAATGAGCTCGCCGGGCGCTTTCGACAGCAGATCGTAGAGTGCGGACGCCTTCTGCAGCTTTGCCGACTGCAGCTCCTTTTCCAGCTTGTGGGCCTTGGCTTCGAGGCGCTGCGCGGCGTCTAACTCGGAGCGTTCCATGGCAATCGCTTTGACCATCGCCGACTTCTCCTTGGGAGAAAGGTTTTCCGTCAGCAGATTGAAAAAGAGCGACACGTTATCGGTATGCAGGTCCACGCCGAAGGGGAGCAATTGCTTGGCTTTCTGCAGCTTGGCAAACCCCTGGAGATTCAACTTGGCGCCGGCCAGTGCCGGGGAAACCAGGAGCAGGAGTTTTTCCCGCTCATAAGCCTCGATCACATCGCCCGGGTTAGCCTCGGAAGCCGCATGGGCCAGCTCTTCAAAAAGAGCCCGCGGCGCAATGTACTTCTCGACGCCGGCCGCGCGGGCATTTTCATACTGGAGTTGTGTGCGTTCGGCGATCTGAAATCCGAACCGGACCTGGAAGCGGATCAGCCGGAAGAGCCGGATGGGGTTGTCGTAAAGGGTGTAATTGCCGGTGGCGCGCAACTCCTTGCGCTCCAACTCCGATGACCCGTTGGTCGGATCCAGCAACAGCCCGCGCGAGGCCCTGTTCAAGGAAAGCGCCAGCGCGTTCAGAGTGAAGTCGCGGCCTCTCAGATCCTCATGAATCGTGGCCGGCGTGACGTGCGGTTTGCTGCCGGGCTTGGCGTATCGTTCCTGCCGCGCCATTCCGATCTCTACCGTCACGCCGCCCGGAAACAGCATCTGCACACATTTGCGGTTGTCGTCGGTCTGCACGATCTCCGCGCCGGTTTCGTGCGCGACCGTCTTGGCCAGCTTGATGGCTGGACCTTCGACTGTAAAGTCGAGGTCCCGGACCGCAAAGCCTCCGAGCATGTCGCGAATCGCCCCGCCGGTGAGAAACAGGTTGACACTCGCGGCGGCGGCTGCTGCCTCCACATCGGCCACCACGCGGCTCTGTTGCGAGGTGAGGTGGTTTTCCAGCATGAACATGTAGTCGCTCATGACAATCGCTCTCTCAAGGCCCGATCTCCTCCTGGTTTTCGCTTTCCTGCATCTACGCTCTGGGGTGATGCTGGTCCACCGTCGACCTTAGACGGGATTTCAGGACGTGGGTGTAAATCTGCGTGGTACTGATATCGGCGTGCCCCAGCATGGTCTGAACGCTGCGCAGGTCGGCGCCGCCCTCCAGCAAGTGGGTGGCAAAGCTATGGCGGATCACATGTGGCGTCAGCTTTTGCCAGATACCGGCCTTTTTACCGTGCGCCCGCAACAACAGCCAGAACGACTGGCGCGTCATGCGGGAGCCGCGGGCAGTCACGAACACATACTTGCTGCCGCGGCTTTTCAGTAGCTGCGGGCGGCCGCTGGCCAGGTACCCGGAAAGAGCGCTGATGGCGGATCGGCCCACCGGCACAATCCGCTCCTTGTTGCCCTTCCCGGTTACTTTCACCAGGCCTTGATCCAGCCGCAAGCCGGCCAGCTCCACCGCGCACAATTCGCTCACACGCAAACCGGTGGCATATAGGAGTTCCAGCATGGCACGGTCGCGCGAGCCTGTTGGCTTGGTGTTGTCCGGCGCGGCCAGAAGCTTCTCAACCTGCTCTAAATTCAGATACTTAGGTAAGTTTTTCCATTGCCGTGGAAGAGGCAGAGAGCCCACCGGATCGGTCTGCACGTGGCCTTCGCGCAAGAGAAATTGATAGAAGTTTCGGAGCGTCGTCAGGTGCCGGGCGATGGAGCGGCTCGACAGCCCCGAGCGGTACAATGCATCCAGATAACGCCGGACAGTTTCGCTGTCGGCTTCACGGCCGGCGCGGCAAAAGGCGGCAAAACGGCGGAGATCGCGGCCATAGGCCTCAATCGAATTCGCCGCTAACCCCTTTTCAATCCGGCAGAAGGCGAGAAACGCCTCCAGCCAGGGACCCAATACGATCGATTTCGGCTCCGAGGACCCGCTGGTTGCGACGACTTGCTCATCCGCACCCACCGAACAGACGCAGTACGTGCGAGTGACCCCACCGCCAACAGGTGGCCAGCCGGAAAGCCTCACGCCCCGATTCATCGTGCCAATGATACAATATTCGCAAAATTGTTTGGAACAAAATGTAGCATAATCCGCACGCGCGCGGTCTGAAGAGCCCACTTTTGGCCAGTTCAACGAACAAAAAGGTGCAGATCCGGCGGTTTGACAGGGATCCGCTGTCCGGCTTTGTAAATCCTGCCACCTACCTGGGGAAGGACGGTCTGGAGTTTCTGAATCTCGCCGGTTCGGTGCTTGTAATCCCTTACCAGGACGTCAAGGCAGTCCACTTTGTGAAGGATTTCTCCACAGGAGAGGCTGCTCCGGACCGGCGTACCTTCCTCACGCGGCCGAAAATGGATGGACTTTGGGTGCGGGTGCGATTTCGCGATCTGGAGATGCTCGAAGGCGTGGTGACGAATAACCTCCTAGCCTTTGACGGGATCGGATTCACGCTGATTCCTCCCGATTTCTCCTACAGCAACCAGCGGTTGTTCATCCCGCGGACGGCTCTCCTGGAGATTCAGGTGCTCGGGGTAGTGGGCAGTCCTTTACGCGCCAAGCGCAAGGGTCAGGCGCGGGAGCAGATCGAGCTCTTTGAACAGTGATCAGACCCCGAAGTGCAGCCGTTCGGCAAGACTCGGAGGTAACCCGGCCTCTTGGATTTTCGCTTGCGTGCGGGCAATATCGTACTCGACCCGGCGATACTCCACCCAGCGGTTATCCGTTGAAAAAATGGCATATGCGGCCCGCGGATCGTGGTCCCTCGGCTGCCCAACGGAACCTGGGTTGATCAGATAGACAGCCGTATCCTCCACTTGAATAGCTTCCTGACCGATCCGCTTCGTACCGCTTCGAGTGAAGTAAAACCCGCCCTGCACATGAGTATGTCCGAAAAACGAGAGTTGGCGATCTAAAAAACGGGCGGCGTACTCGGCGTCCGCGACGTTCACGAGATACTCGTCTTCATCTCCCGGGGAGCCATGCAGGATCTGAAACTTTTCTACCTCCAGCGGCCCTTGCGGCAACAGCCGGAGGTACTCACGGTTGTCCTCCGTTAATTGGCTATTTGTCCAGACAGCGGAGTCGCGCGCCGCCGGATTGAACCACTCGAGATGATCCAGTTGGACGCAGGCCTTGTCGTGATTTCCGCGCACCACCAGCGGCGTATGGGCGCGGCACCAGTCCACAATGGCGTTCGGGTCGGGACCATAGCCGACCAGGTCGCCGCAGTTCAGAATGCCGTCGTAAAGGCCTTCGGCATGGGAAAGCACCGCCTGCAGCGCTTCCAGGTTCGCGTGGATGTCACTGATCACTAAGTAGCGCACAGACGAATTAGCGCTACCTCGGGGGGTGCCCCGAAACGTGCGGGGATGCCCACCGTGCCGATCCCGCGGGTCACGAAGACGGAGGAGCGGCCTTCGCGATAGAGTCCATACACATAGGGGGTGAGAAATCGCACGGGACTCATATTATTGTGCAGAATCTCGACGTTGATCTGTCCACCGTGCGTGTGTCCCGCGATGGTCAGATCGTACCCCTGCCTGCCGGCGACCGGGAAGACATCGGGGTTGTGCGAGAGCAATATGTTGGTTACTCCGGGAACAATCAGGTCCTCGGCGCCTTCCAGATAAGGTTGGTTCCTCGGCTGATAATCGACGCCGGCGAAATTTAGCCGGGCGCCTCCGAAGCGCAGCATCCGCGCCTGCATCCGCAGGAACGAAATTCCTTGCCGGGCGCCTTGTTCCGTCGTATAGTCCTCCGTCTGGCTGTACACTTCGTGATTGCCGAGGCAGCCCAGCATTTCAGAATCCACGCGCAGTCGCTTGAGCTGCCGGAAACAGGCGTCCAGCGGATCCCGGGAACGGCTGATCAGGTCGCCCGTGATCAGTCCAATGTGGGCCCGAGTCTCATTGGCCATATCGATGGCGCGCGCCAGAACCGCCTCGGGAACGAACGGGCTCAAGTGGATGTCGCTGATCTGCACCAGCTTCAATCCGTTCAGATCCGGGTGAAGATCCGGTAGGGCTATCGTAAACTCTTTCAGGCTCAGATTGTTACGCTTGATGATGGCAAATGTCGTTACTGCGACAGGCGCCCCGACCGCCAAAATAGTAGCAGCGCGCATCAGATCGCGCCGCTGGGGACTGAAGACAGGCGGTTTCCTTGATCGGAAGAGCCGGATGATCAGAAGAACCCAAAATGCCCAAAGCAGGCAGATCGCAACGCCGATCGACAAACCTCGAACCCAGGCGGTCAGCGGTTCCGGGAAAAGCGCCACAATCCGATAAATACTGAACGCCAGGCCCGCCGTAATCCAAACAACGGAAAGAGCCAGGATCCCAATTGCGCCTTGCCGCCGGAGGCCATGTTCCTCTCTAGCCCAACGGTATAGAAAGCAGATGGCGCCCAGGCACAGCAACCAAACAATCAACTCGGGAAGATAGTGGGGGCGCACACCCATGGACTAAACCTCCATTGTATAGCCCCCCGCGCGCTGTTCTGGCTGGGCCAGCAGGTACAATCAGGAAATATGTCAATTGTTGTGGTTGGGTCCGTCGCGTACGACGGCGTGGAGACGCCCCACGGACGCGTGGATCGCATGTTGGGAGGCGCCTGCACCTACATTTCGCTGGCCGCCAGTTTCTTCAACCCCGTGAAGATTGTGGCGGTTGTGGGAGACGATTTCGACCAGGCCGACTTTGATTTCCTGGCGAGCCGCAACATCGACCTGACGGGACTTGAACGGGTGCCCGGGAAGACGTTCTTCTGGCAGGGCGTGTATTCCGAGGACATGAACGACCGCACTACGTTGCGTACGGATTTGAATGTCTTTGCCGATTTTCAGCCCAAGCTGCCGGAAAGCTATAAAACTGCGCCCTATCTGCTGCTGGGAAACATCCAGCCCGAGCTGCAGCGCAGCGTCCGGTCCCAGATGAACGGCGTGCGCCTCGTCGGCGGCGACACCATGAACTACTGGATCAATGACTTCCGGGAGGATCTGCTGGCCACCATCCGCCAATGGGACTTCCTGCTGATCAACGACAGTGAAGCCAGGCTGCTGTCGGGAGAATCCAACCTGCGCAAAGCGGCCAAGAAGATTATCGCCATGGGTCCCAACACGCTGGTCATCAAGCGAGGCGAGTATGGCGCCATGCTCTTCCGGGAAGATCAATTCTTCATTGTTCCGGGGTATCTGCTGGAGGAAGTGTTCGATCCGACAGGAGCGGGCGACTGCTTTGCCGGCGGTTTTGTGGGATCGCTTGCCGCTTGTGGTTTCGATCTCAAGAAAGATCACATCGACCGCAAGGAGCTGGCGCGGGCAGTCATCTATGGATCGGTGATGGGAAGCTTCTGCTGTGAAAAGTTTGGCGTGGACCGTTTCCGCACGCTGACCAAAGCCGAGATTGATGCCCGCTTTCAAGAGTTCAAGAACTTCACGGAGTTCTAAGCGCGAACGGACCGGGCGGGGCGCGGTGCGGGCATGCCTCCGTGGAGCTTCGTTCCCGGAGCTGGCGGTGGCGCTCGTACTCCTGGCAGCGATCTCGATCTGCGCGGCTACCTGGATCGCGCACTACGGATACACGCTCTATTATGGCGACGCCGAAGCGCACCTGAATATCGCGCGCCGCATCGTGGATTCCCAAACTCCCGGGTATGACCAGATCGGCACCGTCTGGCTGCCGGTGCCGCATGTGCTCATGCTGCCTTTTGTGGGCCGGGACGCCTGGTGGCACAACGGATTGGCAGGTACGATTCCGGGTATCTGCTGCTTTGTAGCGGGAGGCATGCTGCTGTTCGGCGCCGCCCGCCGGTTGTTCGGCAGCGGGGCCGCAGCCTACTGTTCCCTTCTGGTGTTGGCCTTGAATCCGAACCTGCTGTACCTGCAGTCCACGCCAATGACCGAGCATGTGTTTTTCCTGGGTCTGCTAGGAATGCTCTACTGCACGGTTGTGTTTCGCAGCCGGCAGTCCCTCTGGGCGGTAGCCGGCGCCGCGGCCTTCTCCACTGTGGCCTCGCTCACACGCTATGAGGGATGGTGGCTGATCCCTTTTGTTGCGCTCTACTTTCTGGCCGCGGGAGGCTCGCGGCGGTTTCAGGCCGTCCTCCTTTTCAGCCTCATCGCGGGTCTGGCGCCACTCTACTGGCTGGCGCATAACTGGTATTACTTCGGCGACGCCCTCGAGTTTTATCGCGGCCCAGGCTCGGCCAAGGGAATCTATCAACGGGCGCTCGACGCCGGCCTGGCGCGCTACCCGGGCGATCATGAGTGGACCAAGGCCGTCTTCTATTTCGGGGCGGCCGCCCGGCTGGCGGTGGGCGTAGCGGTCCTGCTGCTGGGCGCGCTCGGGCTGGGCGCCGCACTCCTGAAACAGGTCTGGTGGCCGGTATTGTTCCTCTTATTGGGGCCGGTATTCTATATCCTCAGCATGTACTCCTCGGGAGTACCGATTTTTGTTCCGCATCTCTGGCCGCACGGTTACTACAACACGCGCTACGGACTGGCCGTCCTGCCGTTGCTGGCGCTCTGCACCGGGGCGCTCGTCAGTCTGGCGCCCGCGCGGCTCCGGGGCGCCGTACTGGCGGCCGTGGTACTGACCGCCATCCTTCCGTGGCTCGCACACCCCAACCCGGGAGCCTGGATTTGCTGGAAAGAGAGCCAGGTCAACTCCGTTGCCAGGCGCGCCTGGACGCACGAAGCGGCCGATTACATGCGCGCCCATATACGGCCCGGGGATACGGTGTTCACCTCCTTCGGGGATCTGACGGGGATTTTTCGGGAAGCCGGTATCCCGATCCGCCGCACCACCCACGACGGCAATAATCCACGCTGGATGGCGGCGATCGCTCGGCCGGACCTCTTCCTGTGGGATCAGTGGGCCGTGGCCATAGCCGGCGATAGCGTCTCCACCGCGCTGGCGAAAGCTCGAAAACACGCTCCGAACTGGCAATGTGTGAAAATGGTCGCTGTTAAAGACGCCCCGGTGATTGAGATTTACCGCCGGCAAGCCTCACCGCCCTATCCTGTTCCATGAAGATTCCGTTTACCAAGGCGCACGGCGCAAAGAACGATTTTTTGCTTACTTGGGCCCAGGATGCCCCTCACGTCATTCTGAGCGACGTCGCGATCGCGATCTGTGATCGTCACACCGGCGCGGGCGCGGACGGGTGGCTGGTGGTCTCGCCCGGCAGCGGCGGCGCACATGGCGAAATCCGGCTGTTCAACACCGATGGAAGCGAACCTGAAATATCCGGCAACGGAACTCGCTGCGCGGCAGCCTTCCTGATTGACGCAGGCCTGGCCGGCGAGGATGTGAGGATCCGGACAGGCGCCGGGGTCAAGCATCTTCGCTTAATAGAACGGCACGAACGCGAATTCCTTTTTGAAATGAATATGGGCAAGCCGGTGATCGACGGGTCCGCCCTCCGCTTTGAATTGGCCTTGAAACACGGCAGCCGCGAGGTGGCGATCCTCAACGTAGGCAACCCCCAATGTGCGGTTTTCGTGCATGATCTCGACTTGGACTGGCGTTCTCTCGGCGCCGAGATCGAGCCCCACCGGCACTTTCCCAAAAAGACCAATGTCTCGTTCGTGAAGGTGGTGGACGAACACACGATAGACGTCCGGTTCTATGAACGCGGTGTGGGAGAGACGATGAGCTCCGGCACCGGTTCGACCGGAGCGGCCGTGGCCGCCATTGCGCGCGGCGAGGTAAAGAGTCCCGTGAAGGTGATTACGCCCGCTGGAGAAATGAATCTTCACTGGCAGGGCGAGGACGCCTATCTCATCGGGCCTGCGGAAATAGTGGCGAAAGGTGAATTTTTCTTGTGAGTATTGCAGAAGACTTAAGCAGCAAAATCTCCGCGCGAACGGCGCGCGTCGGTGTTGTCGGCCTAGGCTATGTCGGCCTGCCGCTCGCCGTTGAGTTCGCCAAGGCCGGCTTCAATGTCGTTGGCATCGACGTCCAGCAGTCCAAAGTCGATCAGGTAAATCGGGGCGAGTCCTACATTCAGGACATTCCCACGTCGACCCTGAAACCATTAGTGGAAGCCGGCAAGATCCGGGCCACCGCCGATTTCGCCTGCGTGGGCGAACTCGACACCATCGACATCTGCGTGCCCACTCCACTGCGTAAGACCAAAGATCCGGACATGAGCTACATCGTGTCCGCCTGCCAGGAGATCGCCAAACACTTTCATCCGGGGATGCTGGTCATCCTGGAATCGACTACCTATCCGGGCACGACCGATGAGCTCGTGCTACCGATGCTGCAGTCCGATTCGCTACAGGTGGGCCAGGACTTCTTCCTGTGTTTCTCGCCGGAGCGCGTGGATCCGGGCAACCCCAAGTTCCAGACGTCGAACATTCCGAAAGTGGTGGGCGGCATCACCCCGGCATGCACGCGAATGGGCGCCCTCTTCTACCAGCAGGCCCTGGACACGGTCGTGCCGGTGGGCTCCACCAAGGTCGCCGAAATGGTCAAGCTTCTCGAGAACACATTTCGCATGATCAACATCGGGCTGGTGAATGAAGTGGCCATGATGTGCGACCGTATGGGGATCAACGTATGGGAGGTAATCGAGGCGGCGGCCACCAAGCCATTCGGCTTCATGCCCTTCTATCCGGGGCCTGGACTGGGCGGACACTGTATCCCGATCGATCCGTTTTATCTCTCATGGAAATCAAAGCAGGCCGGCATCGAGGCGCGTTTCATAGAACTGGCCGGCTACATTAACGGCCAGATGCCGCACTTCGTGGTCGACAAGGTGCAAAATGCGCTGAACGATCACTCCAAGCCGTTGCGCGGCTCGCATGTCCATATTCTGGGCATGGCGTATAAAAAGGACATCGACGATGTGCGCGAGTCTCCCGCGATAGACATTTTGCATCTGTTGCAGCAGCGTGGAGCCAGGCTGACGTATACCGATCCGTTCGTTCCCAGCATTCGCATGGAAGGGACGGACTTGCACTCGCAAGATCCGGAAACCGCCGCGGCGGCCGCGGATTGTGTGGTGATCGCAACTGACCACACGGGTTTTGATTATTCAAAGGTGGTGGAAAGCGCGAAGCTGATCGTGGACACGCGAAACGCCTTGAAAAAGTACACCTCAGACAAGATCGTCCGCCTTTGAGGGGCCGGTTTCAATGCCCATCTGCGCCAGCCGGTAGCGGAGCGCATTGCGCGTGATGCCGAGCAGGCGGGCTGCCTGACTTTTGTTCCCGTCAGCCCGCTTGAGCGCTTCGCGAATGATCGACTGCTCGTACTGATCCAGGTTCAGTCCTTCGGGAAGAAAGTGCGTGGCGTCCCGCGAGTGCCGCCGGTGTGCCTCGTCCAACCGGACGTCAGAGGCCTCCAGCGTCTCGTTGCGGCACAACACCAGGCTGCGTTCCACCACGTTCTCAAGCTCACGGACATTGCCCGGCCAATCGTAGGAGAGAAGCTTCTGAATCGCGGCTTCGCTCAACCGGCATTCCGTGCCGCCCATGTCGCGCGACAGCTTTTTAATAAAGTGCTCCGCCAGGAAAGGGATATCTTCCTTGCGCTCGCGGAGGGCGGGAATATTCATGGGAAACACGTTTAGCCGGTAGTAGAGATCCTCGCGAAAAGTGCCGTTTTCGAGTGCTACTCTGAGGTCCACATTAGTGGCCGCGAGCACCCGCACGTCGATGCGCCGCGTCTTATTGCTCCCCAGCCGCTCAAATTCCTTTTCCTGCAGAATGCGCAGCAGCTTGATCTGAATGCCGGGCGGCACATCTCCGATCTCATCCAGAAATACCGTCCCCGTATCGGCCTGCTCGAATTTGCCCGGCTTGGTCTGTGACGCGCCGGTGAACGCCCCTTTCTCATAGCCGAACAGCTCACTTTCCATCAGGTTCTCCGGAAGCGCCGTGCAGTTAATCTTGACGAAGGGCTTATTGCGCCTGGGCGAGTGGAAATGGATGGCGCGCGCAATCAGGTCTTTGCCCACGCCGCTCTCCCCCGCCAGCAGAACCGTCGCGCGCGTCGGGGCGACTCGCGAAACGGTGGCGAATACCTCTTGCATGACGGGACTGCGCCCGATAATGTTGTCGAACTCATAGCGGAATCCCAGCTCTTCCCGCAGTTTTTGATTCTCCGCGCGGAGCGCCCTGACCTCTAGCGCCTTATGTACGACCGCCACCAGATGCTCCAGCGAGAAGGGCTTCAGGAGAAACTCCGAGGCGCCGGCTTTGATGGCTTCGACGGCCTTTTCCACACTGCCGAAGGCCGTGATTACCACCACCGGAATGCTGGAGCTTTGGCCGCGCAGCGCGGCCAGCAGCGCCAGGCCGTCCATCCCCGGCAGCCGCAGGTCCGTGATTACCAGATCGGCTTGGTCCGCCAGCTGCAACCCTTCCTCAGCCGTAGCCGCCTGGTCCACTGCAAAGCCCGCCGAGTGGAGCTGCAGCTCCATCACCCGTCGGAGCTTTTCTTCGTCTTCGATGACGAGAATGCGTTTCATGGGACCGGCCTGCCTATTATGCCGGATGCCGCCGGCGGTACCGGCAGGTACACGCGAAACACGCTCCCGCTGCCTGTTTCGCTCTCCACTTCCAGCTTTCCGCCGTGCTCGTCCACAATCTTGGAAACGATCGCGAGACCGAGTCCGACGCCATCGCTCTTCGTAGTGAAAAAAGGATTGAAAATATTTTCGAGGTGTTGCCGCGCGATGCCCGAGCCGCGGTCAATCACCGAAATCTCCACCGTCTGATCCAATCGGCGGATTTTGAGAGTGATCGATCCTCCGGCCGGCGTCGCCTGCGCGGCATTCAGCAGCAGATTGTAGATGACCCGCTCCATCAGTTCGCCATCCATCCGCAGCGGCGGGATATCCGGCGCATAGTTCCGGTAGACCGATACCGCGTAAGCCGGGTGGTGGCGCTCGAGTTCGGCAATGGCGCGGTCCGTCATCTCCGCTATCTGGGCCGGCTGCATCCGCAAGTGCAGCGGCCGCGCAAAATCGAGAAAACGGGTAATGAGAGAGTTGGTCCGGTCCACCTCCGAGGCGATGAATCCAGCCAGTTCCCGGTTGATGGCGCTCTCTTCACGCAGGTTTTTCTCCAACATCTCGGCCGAGGCGCGCATGGTTCCCAAGGGATTCCGCAGTTCGTGCGCCAGGCCGGCGGTCAGCTGACCCAGCGCTGCCAGCCGGTCGGAACGCCTCACGGCGGCTTCGGCCTCCTCCAGACTGCGGTTGGCTGCGGCCAGCTTCCCGGCCACTGCCTGGAAGTTGCGCGCCTCCACGCGATTCGCCTCGGCCAGCTGGTAGGTAAGAAAGCTGACCACCGGCAGAAAAATCACGCGCAGTCCGATTTCTCCGATGGCGCTCGGCCCCAGCTCCTGCGAGCGCCAGTCCACGAACAGCAGGAACGACAAATACGACAGGCAGGCCAGTGCCGTAGTGGCGGCCGTACCAATGCCGTTGAGCGTGGTCGCCGCGGAGACCACGGGAAGCAGCAGGATCACGTGATAGCTGCTGCTGATTCCGCCGGTCCAGCCAATGAGGAGATAGCACAAGCCAAACTTGATCAGGATGGCGGCGACCGTACCCGAGCCCGTCGCGAAGTAGCGCACTTTGGGTTCGATGACTTGAAAGACTGCCAGACAGAGCAGCATGGCGATCTCCGGCCGGCTGCGCGTGGGACTGACGGAGGCTAGCGCGGAAAACAGCAGGAGCCATACCAGATCCTGCGGACGCACCACTCTATTTCCGAGCACGCGCTTCTCTCCTGGAGCCGCCTCGGATTCCACGCTCTTTGTAGCTAGTGTGCAAAAATAGAGTGTACCCCTCGCCTTCCATGAACGATCCGAAAAATCTTGAGACCGCGTTCCCTGAGCCGGTCACGAACTCCGATGAAACGTCCTTTGGCGACATTCTGTCGCAGTTCGAGCATGATCATGTTGCCGAACGCCGCCATGGAGAGACGCTGGATGGCACGGTGATTGCCGTCAACGCCGAATCTGTCTTTGTGGATATCGGTAGAAAAACGGAAGGAATCATTCCCGCCGACAGGCTCCGGGACCCAGCCGGCAATCCGCTGGTGAAGGCCGGAGATACCATCCGCGTCACCGTGGGACCCCGCGACCAGGAGGGCTACTATCAGCTTTCCACCATTAAAGTCGAACGCCCGAAAGATTGGAGCAGCCTGGAATCCGCCTTCGCGGAAGGCCGCGTGATCGGCGGAATAGTGACCGAAACCGTCAAGGGTGGACTGCGCGTGGACGTGGGAGTTCGCGCCTTTATGCCCGCCTCGCGCAGCGGCGCCAAAGATCCGGCCGAGATGGAAAAGCTGATCGGGCAGGAGATTCGCTGCAGGATCACCAAGCTGGATACCGCGAACGAGGACGTAGTGGTAGATCGCCGCGCCGTTCTGGAAGAGGAAGAAAAGCGCGCCCGTGAGGAGGCGTTCACCGGTGTACAGGAAGGCAGCATCGTCCGGGGAACTGTCCGTAGTTTGATGGATTTTGGCGCCTTCGTGGACATCGGCGGCGTGGATGGCCTGCTGCACGTCACCGATATGTCCTGGACGCGGGTGAACAAGCCCGCGGATCTGTTGAAAGTCGGCGAGTCGCTCGATGTGAAGGTTTTGAAGATCAATCGTGAGACGCACAAAATCTCGCTCGGCATGAAGCAGTTGCAGCCGGATCCGTGGACGCTGGCAAGCCAGAAATACCACGTCGGGGACCGTGTGAAAGGCTCGGTTTCGCGGCTCACTGAGTTTGGCGCGTTTGTCTCACTGGAGCCGGGCGTGGATGGACTGGTTCACGTCTCCGAGATGTCCTGGTCGAAAAAGATCAGAAAGCCCTCGGACGTCCTGGCCGTCGGTGACGCTGTGGAAGTAGTGATCCTGGGGATGAATCCGGCCGAGCACCGCGTCTCGCTGGGGCTCAAGCAGGCGCTGGGAGATCCCTGGGAGACCGCGCAATCCAAGTTCCCGGTAGGCTCGGTGGCCGAGGGCCCGGTAACGAACATGACCAGCTTTGGCGCATTCATCGACTTGGGCGAGGGCCTGGAAGGCATGATCCATGTCGGGGATATCACGCGGGAGCGCCGTCTCGATCATCCGCGCGACGTGCTTAAGACCGGTCAGGTAGTGAAGGCCGGCGTGATTGAAGTGGATCGCGAGAAGCGCCGGATTCGTCTCAGCATCAAGCAGTTGGAGCCCACCAGCGCGGACGAATACATCGCCGAGCACCAGCCGGGAGAGACGGTGACCGGACGTGTGGTCGAAGTAAAACAGGAGCGCGTGAAGGTGGAGTTGGGCGAAGGCGTCTTCGCCGTCTGCAGCATCAAAACCGAAGGCGCCAAACGCCCCAAGGCCGAACCGCCTGCCGGCAAGGTGGACCTTTCCGAGATGACCGCCAAGCTCAACGCCCGCTGGAAGCAGGGGACCGAGAGCGAAACGCAATCGCCCGCGCAGCAGGCAGCAAAGCCGGGCCAGATCCGTACCTTCCGCATCGTCGCCATCGACCCCGGCCAGAAGAAAATTCAGCTCGAATTAGTAAGCTAGCTACTGGTTCCGTCTCGCGCGGCTCTCGTGATGGTCACACGCCGTGACATTTCGTGCGCGATTTCGTCTCCACCTGTATTGAGCGGGAATGGCGAAGCGCTAGTGACGCTGGCTTGCAAGACGGCGGCTGGACTGGACGAGACCGGCATGATCCGGGCTGCGCAGGCAGGGGATCAGCAGGCTTTCGAACGATTGGTGCACGCCTACGATCAGGCTGTCTTGCGGCTGGCCCTGAACCTGGTCCGTTCGCCGGAAGACGCCAGCGACATTTATCAGGAGACTTTCCTGCGGGTTTACCGCAGCCTGCCGGCCTTCCGCTTCGATTGTAATTTCCAGACATGGCTGTACCGTATTGTCACCAACCTGTGTTTTGACTATTTGCGAAAGCGCAAGGTACGCCGCGAAGAGCCGAATGTAGTGGCGACAGCGGACGGCCCGCTGGACCGGCTGGATGCAATGGCTGAAGCGCGCCCGTACGGCGATCCGCAAAGGCAGCTTCTCACCGGGCAGTTAAGCCGGCGCATCCGGGACGTGCTCGCGTCCCTGACGCCGCGGGAGCGGATGGTTTTTGAGCTGCGGCACTATCAGGGCATGCGCTTGCGCGCCATTGGCGAGGTGTTGGGAACAACGGAAGAGGCTGCCAAAAACTGCCTGTTCCGGGCTACGCAAAAAATGCGGGCCGCTTTGGGAGATTTTGTATGAACTGCGAGGAAGCGCGAAGGCAGTTACCGCTGCTTCTCTATAAAGAGCTGTCCTTCGATGAGGAAGAGTCTCTGGAGCAGCATCTTGCCGGTTGTGAAGCGTGCCGGGCCGAGTTCCAGCGGGCGATCTACCTGCAGCGCGCCGTGGACGATGCCGGCGTGGAACTGAACTCCACGCTATTAGCCGATTGCCGCCGCCGGCTGCGCGAAAGTACTACGCTGAGCTCCTCCGGGGCGGCGCGTGCGGCGTGGCAGCCGCCGGTACCTGCATTGTTTGCCATGCCGGCATACCTGTTCAAGCTGGTGGCGTGCGCCGCTCTGATAGCTTTGGGATTTTTCGCGGCACGGTATGTTCCTGGCGCGCAGGATGCATATGGATCCCTTGGCTCCGCGCCGGCCCCGTCTCGTGTGCGCTACGTGGACCCTGCCGGGTCCGGCAAGGTCCAGATCGTAATTGAGGAAACGCGCGAGAGAACTCTTTCCGGAGATATTGGCAACGACTCGATCCGCCGCCTTCTTCTGGCGGCGGCCGTGAACTCCGCCGACCCTGGTGTGCGCGTGGAATCGATGGATATTCTGAAGGCGCGCGTCGCGTCCCTCGATGTCCGGCAAACACTCATTCAGGCGCTGCAGCACGATCCCGATCCCGGTGTCCGGCTGAAGGCGCTGGAGGTGTTACGCGCTGCCGCGGGCGACGACGACACTCGCAGAGCCGTGGCGGGAGTCTTGCTGGCCGATCGGAATGAGGGCGTCCGCACGCAGGCGATCGACCTGCTGGTGCAAAAGCGCGAGCCCGCCATGGTCGGCTTCTTTCAGGAGTTAATTCGCAAAGAAGAGAACAACTACGTGCGCATGCGATGCCAGAAGGCGCTGCACGAGATGAATGCCTCCGTGGAGATGTTCTAAGACGTCCCTGGCGTGACGTTCCGGGCCGTCCTTCGTCCAACATTCCGGAAGCTGGTTGGAGGAATTTATGAATAGAACGTACACATGGCGCAATGCTTGTCTGGCCGCGCTTCTGGCGATTGGCCGGGCGCAGGGCTATCAGCCCGCGCCTCCTCCGGATGTGGAGAAAAGGGTCATTGCGAAGATTGGAGCGGCCGGGAGCTTTCTGGGAGTTGGCGTGGCAGAGATCGATGCGGAGCGGGCCAAGGCGCTGAACCTCAAAGAGGAGCGCGGTGTCGAGGTGACGCGCGTTGAACAAGACGGCCCGGCCGCGCGCGGAGGGCTGAAAATCGGTGATGTGGTGCTGGATTACAACGGCCAGCGGGTGGAGGGGCTGCAGCAGTTCATGCGGATGGTGCACGAGACACCGGCCGGCCGTGAGGTGAAGCTTAGCGTTACGCGCGGGGGTAGTCCGCAGACTTTGATCGTGAAGACCGCTGCCCGTAAGGGGCCGGTAGCGAGACTAGGCGATATGCATATGGAATTTCCCGATTTTGCCATGCCGAACATGCAGTTTCCGGACCTGCCGCACGTGACCATGAGCTGGCGCAACCGGCTGCTCGGCATTGAAGCTGAACCGGTCGAGTCGCAGCTGGCTCAGTACTTCGGCGTGAAGGAAGGTGTACTGATCCGTTCCGTGATGAAGAATTCAGGAGCGGAAAAGGCAGGCCTTCGCGCAGGCGACGTGATTGTGCGCCTGGGCGATAACAAAATCACCAGCCCGCGGGAAGTCTCAAACGCCTTGCGCGCCGCCAAGAACAAACGAGCTGTGTCCGTAGTTCTAGTCCGCGAGAAGCGGGAGATGACGGTGAGTGTGCCCATTGAAGACGATGCACTGGATGCCGGTTCACGGAAGGCAGCCCCCGTGGCGCGTTGATCACACTAGTTCACCATCGTTCGCTGAATTTTAAACAGCAGACGAACCTCACACAACGGAAGTCCCAGAGCCGCGGCCACATGATCCGGCGATTCGCCGCGCAGCAGCATTCGCGATGCCTGCGTTCTCTTGTTGAGATTCATGCCTGATTTCGAAGGAGCCGGCGGCACCAGCAGAGATGCCTTCGCCTCTACTTCCCGCAGTTCGGCCTGGAGCTGCCGCAGCTCTGCCGCGGAGGACTGGATGGAAGATTCCAGATCCTTCTCGCGTAGAGCTCTGGAGAGTTGCAGCCTGCGAAGGTCCCGCTTGAGGGTCACGAAGAGATGCAGACAGAGGGCGAGCGTGATTGCAATCAGCGAGTACAAGACGAAGAGATTCTGAACCCAAAACATCATTTTAAAGTCCTGAGCCGTTCCTGCCGGCTCACAATTTCATTGATTCGTACGCCGTAATTTCCCTCAATCACCACCACTTCGCCGCGGGCAATCACGCAATTGTTCACAATCACCTCGACCGGTTCGGAAATGGTACGGTTTAGTTCCACAATTGAACCGGAGCATAGCTTGAGAACTTCCTTCAGCTGCAGTTGCGCGCGGCCGAAGGAGATGGTTACGGGAAGCTCGACATCGAGCAGGAGGTCGAGTGTACGTGGCGATTGGGCTACCTCTTCCAGCTCGCCTGCCCGAGCCATTACTGGAAGTCCCGCGGAGCGCTCGCCGGCTCCGCCATCCAAAATCCGCAGGAGAGCGGCCGGCAAGCCAACCAGGAGCGCACCTGGTGTCGACTGGGGCCAGCCTGGCAACTGCAATTCGAAATAGGTGATATCTTGCCCCGCGGGTCCAGGCACTTCCATGCACTGCCCGCAGGCTACTTGGCTATCGGTTCTGGCCACCAGTGCTTGTGCAACGGCGGACATGGCCTGATTCCATGTCTCGAAATAGGTTTTCCTGGCTTCGCTTGCGGAAGGTTCAATTTCAACAGAGGTCAGTATCTTGGCTCCGATCGCAAGCCAGAGCTCTTCCGTGGCGCCGACCAGAATGGAAGCGCCGTCGGCGGTCGAAATGAGCTGCTCGCACCAGAGACGCGGACCGGCAGGCGGACCGCCGCTTGCAACCACTTCGAGACGTTGCTCGCTCCCAAGCAGTGCTTCCAATGCCTGGGCGAATCTCTGCCCGATTTCAGCAGCTAACCAACGCGCGTTCTGTAACGGCTGGGTATCGATGGGCATGGCACACCGGAGGTGCTAGACGCCTCTCTCGGTCGGCCAGCGCTTATCAATGTAGGATCGCAAGCGCAGAATGGCCTGCGATTTCAGTTGGGATACGCGGGATTCATGCAGCTTTACGACCTTTGCGATCTCCCGCAGTGTAAGCTCTTCATGGTAATAAAGGCTGAGGACGGTTCGCTCAATGTAGGGCATCTTGCCGAGGGCTGAAGCCAGTAGTTTCTCGAGTTCACCTCGTTCCAGAATTCGGGACGGCCAGTTCTCACTGTCGTCGGAGACGTACTTGAGTACGTCTCGGCTGTCGTCTTCTGTGTTGGAGGACTCCAGGCTGCCGAGATTTACCCCCCTGATATCCACCAGCCATTCGTGATACTGGGGCAGGGTTAGGTTCAGCTGTGCCGCGATCTCGTCCTCGGTGGGCGTCCGATGCAGCCGCTGCTCAATCACGTTGATTGCGGCCTCGATCTGTTTGGTGCGCTTCCGCTGCTGGCGCGGCGCCCAGTCCAACCCCCGGAGGCTATCCAGGATGGCTCCGCGGATCTTGTACTCCGCATAAGTTTTGAGTTTCACGTTCTGGGCCGGTTCAAAGCGGTCGATGGCAGCGATCAGGCCTACAATGCCGGTGGAGATCAGATCGTCCAGCGCAATACTCTCCGGCAGGCGGTCATGAATCCGGCGCGCGATCAACTTCACTTGCGGCAGGTGCTCCATGATGAGCCGTTCACGCTCCTCCGCCTTGTCTTCCAGTACCTGGTAGGGATGCATTTTGGATTCCTCAGGCGGCGACTGCCGCCACGCTTCTGGTCTCTTCGCCCAGGATTAGATTGGTAAGTTGCAGGCGATCGGCCGGCTGGAGATCTTCCGGGATCCGTTGTCCGGAACATATGAACGAGACCGGTTTTCCAGTGCGCTGGATTTGATTGAGGATGGAGCCCGGCGAATCGGTTTCATCCAGGCGCGTGAAAATCAGCTTCGCCGGGGAAAAAAGGTCGAAACGTTCGACCACGCGGCGCAGGTCGGCCTCCTTCATGGAGGCGGGCAGCACCAGATGAACGTCGATATCGTTCCGGGAATTCAGGAAGGCTGCAAGTGGCCCAGCTCCTATGTCGCGTGATCCGAATCCAGGAGTGTCAATCAGAATTAGTTCTTTGTGGGTAAGCTCGGCCAGAGCCTCGGCCACACCGGCGATAGTCTCGAAGCTCGCAAACGCCACGCCTAGAATTGCGGCCAGAGATTGCAATTGGTCAGCGGCGCCGATGCGCTCCATATCGAGGGTAAGCAACTGGGTGCGTAGACCCGCGGAGAGGCCGAAGCGGACCGCAAGCTTCGTGAGCGTCGTGGTCTTGCCACAGCCCGATGGTCCCACGAGCGCCACGATTTTCCGGCCGCTTTCCCCGCTGCCCAGGCGGCCGTCGACGCAACAGAGTCTCTCGAACTCCTCCCGCAGCACCATCGCGGCAGGCATGGACGGCTGCGCCTGCAGCGCCGCACGCACTTTGGAAATCAGACGCTGGGCAAGATGGGCGTCCACGCCCGCCGCTATGAGTGCGGAAAAAAGCGCCGCCAGCTCCGGATGGGCTAGGAAGTTTTCCGCAGATGCGCTGCTGAACTGCTCAAACGTCGCGGCCATCCGCTCCATTTGCCGCCGGAGATCGGCAAGAGTTTGCGAGATGTTGCCGCCGGACTCCGGCGCGGGATGGGACGCGGCCGCCGCCGGTACCGCACGCTCCCCGGAACAGGCGAAGACTACCTCGTATTCACCCAGGTGGCGGGCTTCGGGCGCGGCCTTTTTACTGCTGAGAAGCATTGCCTCCGCGCCCAACTCCTGGCGCGCGTGCACCACCGCTGACTCGACTGTGGCGGAAAAGTACGATTTGATCTTCATAATGGCTTTTTCATCTACTGAATGGTTCCCAAGGAAATGACTTTGATGCCTGCGGGAACCTCGCTGTGGGATAAGACCATAAAGTTTCCGGCTGCGTTTTCCGCGATCTGCCGCAGGAAGAAGCGGGCTCCCGAACTGGTGAGCGCGACCACTGCCGTCTCCGGTGTTCCGATGGCCTTCTGAATACGATCGAGAATGTCCCGGATTTTCTGCGGCGGCAGGTTCAAGTGGCTCATATTTTCCGAATGCTCGACCGATGCCTCCACCGAGTGCTCAATGGACTGGTCGAAGAAGTATGCCGGCAGATCACCCTTGGCGTTCACGTAAGGCTTGACCACCATTCTCCGTATGGATTGACGGACGTACTCGGTTAAGAGAATAGGATTCTTCGTAACGGTCGCCGCTTCGCCTAGCGCTTCCAAAATGGAACTGGAATCCCGAATTGAAACCCGTTCTCTCAATAGATTCTGTAAAACCTTCTGCACGAGTGCTAGTGAAAGCAATTTGGGAACCAAATCCTCCACTACCTTCGGATTTTCTTCGGCGACGCGATCCAGCAGCTTTTTCGCATCCTGGCGCGAGAATAACTCGTGCGCGTGGCTGCGAATCACCTCGCTCAGATGAGTGCCCATCACGCTGATGGCATCGACCACCGTGTAGCCGGATGCCCTGGCCTTATCCACCATTTCGGGTGCAACCCAGAGGGCGGGGATGCCGAAGGCCGGCTCCTTTGTGGGCGTCCCCTCGATTTGGGACGGCACTTTGCTGGTTTGAATGGCAAGCTCCAGACCCTGCGGCAGCTCATAGCGTGAAATCTCGGAGCCCTTCAGCGAAATCACATACTCGCGTGCCCGGAGCGCGAGATTGTCGGTCACGCGCACGGGAGGCAAAACGTAGCCGAGGTCCGTGGCGAGCTGCCGCCGGATGCCGGCAATTCTCCGGAGTAGTTGCGAGCTCTGTCCACCGTCGACAAGTTTTACGAGTCCGAGTCCCACCTCGACCGCTAGCGGCTCGACGCGGAGCAGCGACTCCACGTTTTCCCGGGCGGTGGGAGGCGCAACAATTGTCGGGGCATCTTCACGTTGGCGCTTTTCTCCCCGTATCCTCCAGCCCGCATAGCCGATTCCCCCGCCGAGCATCAGAAACGGGATGGCCGGCATTCCCGGAAAGGCCGCCAGCGCAACCAGTACACCGGACGCTAGCAGCAGCGGCTCGGGCTTGCCGAATACCTGCTTGCGAAAGTCGGTGCTCATCTGCGACTCCGAGCTCGCCCGGGTCACAATGAGCGCGCCGGAGATGGAAATCATCAGGGCGGGAACCACCGTAACCAGGCCGTCACCGATGGTCAGAACCGTATAAGTCTGCAGCGCGCGCTTCAGGTCCATCCCGTGCTGCAGCACACCAATTAGAAATCCCGCGATGATGTTGATGGCCGTAATCAGGACGCTGGCCACCGCGTCGCGCTGTGTGAAGCGAGAGGCGCCGTCCATGGCGCCATAGAACTCGGCTTCGGCCGAAAGCCCCTTGCGGCGTTCGCGCGCCTCCACCTCGTCGATCAGTCCGGCATTGAGGTCGGAATCAATCGACATCTGTTTACCGGGCATGGCATCGAGGGTAAAGCGCGCCGTGACCTCGGAGATGCGCACCGCGCCGTGGTTGATCACGACGTACTGGATTGCGATCAGCACCAGGAAGATCACCACCCCGATAATGTAGTTCCCGCCGACAACGAAATTCCCAAAAGCCTCGATGACGTCGCCGGCCGCGCCTGTGCCGGAGTTGCCATTCAACAGGATCAGCCGGGCCGACGAGATGTTCAGCGCCAGCCGGAAAAGCGTCATCAGCAGCAGGGCCGTGGGGAAAACGCTGAACTCCACCGGCTTGATGATGTAGAGCGAGACCAGCAGGACGATTACCGAGACTGTCAGATTCGCGCTGATCAGGACGTCGAGGAGCCCCGGAGGAAGCGGCGTGATCATCGCCAGAATGATGGCCAGCACGGCCAGGGGGAGCGCCAGCTCGGTCCAGGGCACACCGGCGAGCAATCCGGACAGGCCCGGTTTGGCGGCCGTACCTTGCCTGTCTATTCTGGCCAGCTGTGTATTTCCAGCCGCCATCGATTATGTATGCCTCGGCGCGGCCCCGTGCATCAGGCGGAAAATGTAGGCCAGGATCTCCGCTACCGCGCGATACAGGTGAGCGGGAATCTCCTGCCCGATATCGGCGGAGTTGTACAGGGCCTGGGCCAGCGGGACATTCTCCACAATGGGGACCTGATGCTCGATGGCTCGTTTGCGAATCCGCAGCGCCAGGTAGTTCCTTCCTTTGGCGACCACAATCGGAGCAGCCATGGAGTCCACCTGATATTTGATTGCAACGGCGTAGTGGGTCGGATTCACAATGACAGCGGTGGCCGTGGGGATTGCCTTCATCATGTTGCGCCGCAGCAAGTCCCGCTGGAGCCGCCGGATCTTCATCTTGATTTGTGGATTCCCGTCCGATTCCTTGTGCTCGTCTTTGATATCCTGCTTGCTCATCCGCATCTCTCCGGCGTGTTTCCGGCGTTGACGGAACAGGTCGACCGTGCCAAACAGAAGTAGCGCGAAGGCAGCCTTCCACAGGAGGTTCGCGAGCGTGGCCGCCACCCGGCTGGCGCCCGACTGCATGCTTCCCAGCGGCAGGGAAAGGAACTCGGAGTAGTTGTCCTGCACGATGAGAAACACGGCTAACCCGAAAATCGGCAACATCACCGCTGCCTGAATGACGGCGGGAATATTGTTGGCGGGAAGCTGCTTCAGACGCTGCAGGGGATTCAGCCGCTTCCAGTCAGGAGCCAGCTTCTCGACGGAAAAGCCAAGGCCGGTGATCGCGACTTGGGTGGCCAGCGTGGAGCCCATCAGGACCAGCGCCAGCAAGGAGAGAAAGCCGATATTCGACCAGAGGATCGTATGAACGGAGGCCAGCAGTTGCATGGAGGTGATATTTTCGCGAAATGCCGCCAAAAGGAAGAACCGCATCGTCGATCGCATCCTCTCCAGCCATTGATCTGAGAAAGTAAGGAAAACGTAGACAAAGGCGAGGAACTGCACGCCCGCCACAAATTCCTTGCTGGTGGGAAAGCGCCCCTCCTGACGCGCCTTCTGCAGCTTTCGCTGGGTCGGCTTCTCAGTTCGTTGGCTGTTATCCGGCACGGCTATCTAAGAAATCCCTCGAGAAAGCCCAAGCTGTCGCGCGCCGTCTTCTCAAACACCGGCGGGAAGACGGCGACCAGACCTCCCAGAGCCGCCAAAGCGCCCAGCATTTTGGCGGGGAAGGCAAGAGAAAGCATCTGCAGTTGCGAGTTCACCCGTCCCACCAGCGCCAGCGCCAGATCCACCAGTAAGAGCAAGGCAATCACGGGCAACGCCAGCCGGAGGGCAGTGGCAAACATCAACGCCCCGGCATGCTGGATCGCACCCAGATGCGCCAGACTCAGCTGAAAAGTACCGGGGGGATACACGTCCAGGCTGCGAGCGAATACGCGCACGACCTCCCGATCCAGCCCGAAAGTAAAGAACAACATCCCCGCCAGTAATTGCGCCACCACCTGGAGGACGCCGGTGTCGCTCTGATTCGTCGGATCGATGGTGGAAGCGTAGGAATAGCCGGCCTGCAGACCCAATAGCTGGGCCGCCAGCGTGAAGGCTTCCAGCAGGAACGCAACGGCTAGCCCGACCGTCAATCCGAAAGCGGCCTCGGATAGGATCCAGCCGGCCAGCCTTCCGAAGCCGGGGTCCCGGGAGGGCAGCGCATGCCAGAAGGGAAGTAAGGCCAGGCTGACGCACAACGAAAAGACCACCTTGGGAGCTTCGGCCGCATTCCTCGCGCCCGGAAGCGGAACAAAGACGAAAGCGAACGATACTCTGGTCAGCACCAGCAGGAAGCTCTGCAGCGCGGCCAGCGAGAGCGTCACCTCACCTGGCATAGCGCGAGAAGTCTCCGAAGACGGCGATGGTGTAAGACGTCATTTTGATAAACATCCAGGGCAGAAAAATGAGCAGCCCGGCGAGAAACGCGGCTAGACGCGGGACGGTAGAGAAGGCCGAATCCTGCATCGATGTGGCAATCTGAACGAGACTGATCAGAATACCTGCTACAAAACCAATCGCAAGTAGCGGCAGGCTCAGCCAGAAGGTGGTCATCAACGCCTCGCGAAAAATCTGCACCACCATCTGTTGATTCATTTTGGGTAGAAGCTCTTCACCAGCGATCCGATCACCAGGTTCCAGCCATCCACCAGCACGAAGAGTAGGATTTTGAAAGGGGCCGACAGCATTACCGGCGGCAGCTGCACCATTCCAACCGAGAGCGTGATGGATGCGATAACGATGTCAATGACAAGAAATGGAAGAAACAGGACAGCCCCGATCTGGAAGCCTGTTTTCAACTCCGAGAGAACGTAGGCTGGGATGACGATCTTGAGGTCGAGATCGGCTGCTTTCTTTGGCGGCGCCGTATGCGAAATTTCGAGAAATAATTGGACATCCTTTTCCCGCGCATAGCGCAGCAGAAAGGTTTTCAAGGGCTTCGATCCCAGGTCAAAGGCAGCGGCTGCTGTAATCTCCCCCTTCTCCATGGGCTCCCAGCTCTTTTGGTAGATGTCGGCCGCCACCGGGCCCATGATGAGGATCGTAAGGAAGAGCGATAACCCGAGCAGGACCTGATTGGAGGGCGCCGTCTGCGTTCCGAGCGCCTGCCGGAGGAAGTGTAGAACGATGGTGATGCGAAGAAATGGAGTAACCGACATGACCGCGGCCGGCAGCAGCGTCAGCGCCGTGAGCAGCACTACGATCTGCATTGGCAGCCCCAGGGTGGCCGGGGAGCCTTTTCCCGGCAGGATCGATTCTCCCAGTAGCGAGGGATAGGGAACCGCCATCGCCGGCAGAGCTACCAGCGCTAACAGCCAACCTTTAGACATGGCCACCAGTTTCCATGCCGTGAATGGGGAAGCTTTCCAAAAGTGTGCATCCCGCGGGATGTACGGCGATAACCAGCCTGTGCGTTGACGTACGCACCAGATGAATGCTGTGTTGCGGAGTTAGGTTGAGGCGCTCGATGAATTGCAAATTTTGTCCGCCGCGGCTGGCGCCGATCCTCATGCCCCCGAACACCAGCAGTTTTTTGCGTCCCAGTCCCCAGAGCGCGAGGCCCAGCAGCGCAAATACCACGGCGATCCCGGCGATCTGAGTGAGTAGCTCCATAATCGGTAACCGGCGCTTAGTCTTCTCCATGGAAATCGGTGATTCGGACGCCCATCGATTCCTCGATGATGACGATCTCACCAAAGCCGACGAGTGCCCCGCCGATGAGGATGTCCATGTTTTCGCCGGCCGACCGATTCATCTTGATGACTGTCCCGCTCCTCAAGTCGAGGATGGCCCCGATCGTCATCATTTTGTGGTCGAGTTCCACCTGGACATCGACCGGGATATCCACCAGGTGCGCGATATCTTCATGGGAAGTCATGTCTTCTCAGGGTTGGCACTATCGCTTGAGGTTGATGGTTTCCTGGCTGAGTTCGTCTACCACGGAGATAATCTTGGAGTTCGCCTGGTAGCCGCGCTGCAGGACGATCAGCTGGGTAAATTCGTGGGCGATGTCGACCGTGGAATACTCGATGGCTCCGCCCAGAATGGTTCCCCGGCCGCCGGTGCCGGCCGTGCCGAGCGCCGGTAACGCTGTGCGCGCGCTGAGCTGATAGTTGTTGTTGCCGACAGCAAGCAGCGATTCCGGGTTACGGATGGATGCCATCGCTACCTGGCCGACTATGGTCTGCTGTCCATTTGAGTATCCGGCCAGAATGGTGCCGCCGTCGCCGAGCCCTACGCGAATCAACTGGGCTGCCGGGATGCCGTTCTGGGCGTTCGCCGAAATGGCGGTGGGCTGCGCGAATTGCGTCAACCGGGGAGTGATGCCGGTGTAGAGCTGCCATGTCAAGGTCAGGTTGGAGGCGCCGTTGGCCATTCCAGTGATGGCGAGGCTGGGCTGCGCCGCCGTGTAAGCCGGTGTGATGAGCTTCCCGTCGGAACCGAATGTCAGAGTTCCCGTGACAGGCGGAATGGCAGTAGTCACATCGGCGTTAGGAATACTCAAAGAGTAGTTCCACTGGTTGGGGGCCGCTACTTTCGTGAAGGTGACAGAAACGATGTGCGAAGCTCCGAGCGAATCGAATATTTCGATCGAGGAAGAAAACGTCGCCGGTGGGGGGCCCACGGTGGCGGCGGCATTCAGGTTCATGTCGAAAGAAAATTCGGTGGTGGCCTGCGGCGGACGTACCGTACCGACCGGCACCACGATGTCGGAGGTGGCGCCGTTGGTGTTCAGCACCCCATTCACCTCGGTCCAACCCTGCACCTTTTCCCCGGTAGCCGTCAGCAGGGCACCGCTCTTGTCCACCTGAAGGTTGCCTCCGCGGGTATACATGGTGGTGCCTCCTTTGTCCTTGACCACCAGAAAGCCATCGCCTTGGATGGCGGCATCCAGCGGGCCTGAACTCGCCTGAATAGCGCCCTGAGTGAACTGCCGAATGGTGTTGGGGCGGCCCACGCCGAAACCAACCTGGGTTTCGCCCAGGCCAGCACCCAGCGACTGGGTTACCAAGTCATGAAACGAGACCACGCTGCTTTTGAAACCCGGCGTGTTGAGGTTTGCCAGGTTGTTGCCCACTACATCTACCGCCGTCGCATGCGCGTTTAGGGCGGAAAGTGCTGTTGAGAATGATGTAAACATTATTTTTTCCTGAGTTACTTCACAGCTGCATTGCTGGGAACCGCGGCCGGGCCGGGGGGAAGTGCAATCTTGTCGAGCACCGCATGGATACCCTCCAACTCCTTGCGCATCGACATGGTCTGCTCCAGGTCCGAGAATTGTGCGAGTTGCGACAGGAATTGGGCTCCGTCGGAAGGATTGAGCGGGTTCTGGTTCTTGATCTGAGCCACTAAAAGTTGCAGAAACGTCTCTTTATTCGCGAGCTGGTCGTTGCCGGCCGGGATCAACTTCTGTTGCCCACCGGCGGTGGGGGGCGGTGGGACGGCCGTGGGATTAGTGCCGGATATCATCTGGTTTAGTCTTCCTTTTTCAGCTTTCGTTCCAATTCCATAAGCCATTCGGGACGATGCTGCTGCCTTCGCTGCTGCTGGTTGCCACTGTTCGGACTCTCATTTTGCTGGCCCGCCGAGCTGCCCGAGCCGTCCGCGTGCTCCTCGCTTCGCATCCTTTCCGGCGCCGTTGCCGCGCGAATATCAAAGTTGGGGTGCGTCTCCGGGGGTGTCCAGGTTTGGATCTCCAGGCCCTTCTCGTGAAAGGTCCGGACGAGCTGGGTGAGCTCGCCCCGGAGCGTCTGGCCGAGGTTTACATCGGGCGTGCGGACGATCACGTTTACTTTGCCGGCGCGTTCGATAATCTGCACTTCCACGCTGCCTCCGTTCTGGTCGGGCAGCCGCAGAGAAATTTCCCTCACTAGCGGGCTGCGTGGCCTGTCGGCAATTGGCGGTTCGATGGGCTTCAATGGATCTGTTTGTTTCGATTCCGAAGGTTCGCTGCCCGGATGGGAGAGCTGCCCTGGATTTGGGTGAAGGGAAACGGCGTACTCGCGGACGCCGGGCGCGGATGCCCCGCCAGCTCGCGGAGACTGCGCTTGGGTTCGTTCTGCAATTTGGTTGTCGGGAGCGGGAGCATGGTCGACGATCTTTCCCTTGGGTTCGTTCGGCAATTTACGGATTTCCATCCGCGGCGATGCGGCCGGGTTGGGTTCGTTCTGTAATTCTTCCGTTTCGATCGCGGGGGTGTTGACCTGATTGGGTTCGTTCTGCAATTTTGGGATTTCCATCCGCGGCGCGGGAGCGGGTTTGGGTTCGTTCTGAAATTCCTGGATTGCCGGCGCCGGAGTGTTGACCCCGTTGGGTCCATTCGGTAATTTCGGCCCTACCAAGGGCGGGGAGGGACTCTCCATACGGGCGACAAAGGAGATAGCGGGGCGTGAACACTCGATCGCAAGCGGTTTGAGCTCGGCCGCCACGGATACGGCAGTCTCAACTGGGCCTTTTTCGGAGATGCGAGGCAAGCTGAAACTCCACGGCAAAACGACCGCATCAGTGGCCGGAGCGAGGGCGGCCAGCAAGCCAATCAGCGACGATATGCCGGTTCCCAACTGTTCCGCTTCGGGATTCTCAGATTCCCCATTTTTCTTCTCCACGGTGCGCAGCCCGTCCCCTGTTGCTCTTGTATCCGCAGGTGCGCCGGGCGCCTCCTGCGCCTGAAAAGGAGTGCCGGCGAGCGCCATTATCTCTCGCAGGAATAGCGATGCGGCGAGGCTGTCCAATTCCTGGAGCGGAGCCGGCGTGCCGGCCGGGAACACCGGCTCGGCCCGGAACTGGAATGCCATGGGGAGGATTTCCGCTGCACCAATTCCGAGTGGGAGAGTCGCTTCGTTCACGAAGGGAAGAAAGGCAGGTGGAAGGCCAATGGCCAGAGGCGGGGTTTCAGCGGTTTAGCAGGAGATCGACACTGACGGGTTCCGATGTGGAACGCCGAACCGGAACGTAGAAGCCCGAATCGAAACAGCGCTAGAGTTCTCATCGACGAAACAATGATGATCTTGCAAGGTTTGCGCCCCGGCCGCTGAATTGCAGTGAGACAACCGGAGTTTCACTATGGACAGTCTGTTAATTTCAGCGGCCAGCGGCATGCGGGCGCGGATGGAATCGCTCGATCTGCTGGCAAACAACATTGCGAATGCGAATACAGCGGGTTTTAAGACCGACCGGGAATTCTACAACCTATATGTGGCGCCGGAGGCGGCCGATGGAGAGGGCACCGCCGCTACAACATTGCCGGTGATCGAGAAGCATTGGACGGACTTCAGCGAGGGAGCTTTAGCCGAAACCGGCAATCGGACCGACCTGGCGATCAGCGGCAAAGGCTTCTTTGTGGTCCAGGGACCCAACGGGCCGCTGTACACGCGCAACGGGAGCTTCCGGGTAGGTCCAGGCGGCCGGCTGCAAACCCAGGATGGCCTAGTCGTGCGCGGGCAAGGCGGCGCCGGCATTACTATCGACGAAAAGATGCCTTTCTCCGTGAAAACAGACGGCTCCGTGGAACAGAGCGGACAGACAATCAACCGTCTGCAGCTGGCCGATTTTGACAACAGCGCGGGACCGGAGAAGGTGGGCTCCAGCTACTTCCGGCTGACCGATGTCAGCGGCATTGTGAGGGAAGCGGAGGCCGCCCAGGTGCAGCAGGGACGGCTGGAGGGGGCCAATTCCAGTCCCGCCGAGGCGGCTGTTCGGCTGGTAGACGTGATGCGGCAGTTCGACATGCTGCAGCGGGCAGCGGCCCTGGGAGCGGAGATGAACCGCAAGGCAGTGGAAGAGGTCGCACGCGTCAGCTCATAAAAGGGAGACAGACAGACTTATGATCCGAGCACTGTACAGCGCAGGCAGCGGAATGACGGCGCAGCAGATGAACGTAGACAACATCGCTCACAACCTGGCGAACGCCAATACGGTCGGCTTCAAAATGCGGCGCGCCCAGTTCCAAGACCTCATGTATCAAACCTATGTGCAACCGGGGGCGGCAGCCAGTGGACAGGCGGTTGTTCCAACGGGCTTGCAACTGGGGCTGGGCACGCGCGCCTCCTCCAATGAGATCAGTTTCCAGCAGGGGAGTTTCTCGCAGACCAGCAACCCGCTCGACCTAGTGATTCAGGGACGCGGATTTTTTCAGGTGCGGCGAGCGACCGGCGAGCTGGCCTACACGCGTGCGGGCACTTTTCACTTGAATCGGGAAGGTGGAATCGTGACAGGAGACGGCGAGGCGCTGGAGCCTCAGATCACCATTCCGCCGGAAGCGCAATCGGTGACCGTCGCCCCGGACGGGAC